>CAYMCF010000001.1:0-42968 GCA_964388975.1 uncultured Candidatus Saccharibacteria bacterium
TTTACTCTCTAGAAGAACAGGGGTGTAAAACAACTAGAAAACGGTATTAGACCAATTATTTTGCTCACACACCAAGAATCGCTCCAGCAATGGAGCGGTTTTTGGTTTTAGCGACAGTTATTGATGCTTATTTGCAAGACATAAACATCCCTAAATTTACAATAAAGTTTTAGCTTGGCCTCTATCCAGGCTAAAGCCACCCGCAGGGAATGAGTGGCTTTTGGAATATTTTTACAACTTCAGAAGAGGAGCTAGAAGAATTAAGCAATCCGGTCAATATCGTCCACGATCCGGACGTAGCCTTCGTCCTCATCACTACCATCGTCATCTCCACCGGTTTTCGGAGTAATGATACCCATGACGAAATTCACAATCGCAAAGGCCAATAGTGCTACCACTAAACCCACTACGCCGTAGAGAACAGTATGCTTGGCTTTGGCCACCTTAGCAGCGTCACCCTGTGAAGTAATAAAGGTGATACCCCCTAAAATCATCACTACTACCGCTAGCAAGCCAACAATACCGGTGATGATATTAATCGCATTTACAATGGTACTGTTGATATCTGGCTCATCGTCTTTTTGATGAGGAATACTACATTCCGCTAAGCTCGGAGCTTCCGTATTTTGTGACCCCGCGGGACACGTAATCGCCGAGACTGGCTGCACCCAACTAGCCACCCCAATAATGCCCACCATTGCTAAAACTACTAAAATTACTTTTTTCATGATGAGGCCTTTCTATCCCCTTACTGCATTAAAGCAGCCGGAGATTCAATCACTACATTACCAGTTGACGGGCCAGTACTAGCGCCAGTGCCGATACTGCCGCCACCTTTATTATTGCCAAATACGTTCGATAAGACGAAGTTCACAATTGCAAAAGCCAGCATTGCCACAATCAAGCCCACTACGCCGTAAAGAATGGTATTCTTCGCCTTGGTGACTTTTGCGGCATCGCCCTGTGAAGTAATGAAGCTAATACCGCCTAAGATCATCATTACCACTGCAATAAAGCCTACGATACCGATAATCACATTAATTACCGTACCCAAAATAGCGTTAAGATCACTATTATTCTCAGCAATATCTACCCCTTCGAAGCAACCGGAAATCGTCCCATCACCCGATTCTGAACCATCCGGACACCTATAGGCGTAAGCTGGCGACATCGTTGCAATTCCGCTTAACCCCACTATCGTCAATAGTGCCGCCACAATACTTAGTATTAGCTTCTTCATTTAGAACTCCCTTTTATCTACTCTTACTTTCTATCATACCGCACAAACCGCTTTGTGTCTATGATTTTTCTAAATTTTTACCCGCTCACCGCGCCACTTACGAACCGTACAATCACGAAGGCCAGCAGGGAAACTACCAGCCCGACAATGCCATAGATAATAATATGTTTAGCTTTGTTCACTTTTGCTGCATCACCAGTACTAGTAATATAAGTAAACCCGCCAAAGATCATCACACAGACCGCCACTAGCGCCAAGAAGCCGGTTACTACTTGCAGGACGCCGTTCACCACCGCATCAGCAGTTTTGCTAGTATTGCAGCCGGCAGCATCCTTGAGATCGTTATCAATGCTCTCGTCAGAACAAATATCGCCCGCTGCCATCACCGGCTGCACTATTGCACCGCTCAACGCCACTAAGCTTAGCATTAAAATACTTAATAATCTCCGTTTCATCTTACATTGCTCCGCTTATTGTGCTGGTAATAAAGCTGGTAATCACCGCCGCCAAAATCACTACGACTAAGCCCACCACCGAAGCGATTAGTCCACGTGTGGCTTGTTTAGTCTTGCCAGGATCACCACCCGATAGCATATAGTCAGCACCGCTCTTGATAATGAAGATTACTGCCACCAACCCCGCCATGCCGTAGGCCCAAGAGAATACGCCAGAAACCTGCTCCGCCGTAATAGAATCTTTAGGGCCATCGGTCAGACCGAACACTAGTTTCAGGGTGTTCACAATCACCGTCGCCCCCATGGCAATCACCACACCAATAATCGCCGACATCATGGCTTTCTTACCCTTTGCCATCTTGCCCGGGTCGCCCTGTGACATAATATAGAGATAGCCACTATAGATCACCATCGCCACCGCAATGTAGCCCACCGCCAAACTAAGGTCAAAGATTATGTTTAATACGATCGTCCAGACAAAGCTTGCTAAGTTGTCCTCGCCTTTTTCCACCGGCGTAATCTCTCCACCTTCGCAGAGACCGTCATACCATGGTTTAAAGCCTAACGGCGGATCTTCATCGCATTTAGCTGCTACCGGCTGCGCCATGAGGCTAAAGTTGGCAATTAAGATTGCCCCTATAATACCCAAAATCATCCTTCTCATAGCTTTATCTTATCATCTTTTTTTGAAAAAACCAAGTATGACTCGCTATGCGTCCATAAGTTTCAACAAAATTTTCTACTTTCCTTAATTTTACCTTAAAATATTATAACATAATCACTTTCGAGCCGCTTAAGGTTACAAAATTGCTCAATTCCTAAGCTTTTTCCATAAAACCTATTGACTAAAGAGCTTATGTGTGGTATAATGGAATTATGACCCAAATTATGGGTTTTGAGGAAGTTTGTTTATGAAAAATCGTTTAACCAAGTTCGCTACGGTGATTTTGCTCGTGTTTAGCGTAATTTTTGGTGGTTTGGCAGCTTCCTCTTTCTTAAGCTCTCCGGCACAAGCCATTCGCGCACCGATTTTACCAGAAGTAGATGAAGAAAATCCGAGCGAAGATTCAGAAACTAGCGACGAAGAAGCCCCATCAGAAGAAGATGGATCCGAGGAAACTGAAGGTAGCGAAGATGGCTCCGAAGACTCTGAAGACGGGGAAGCAGGAGACGATGCCGAGGCAGGGGAAGCTGATGAAGAGACCAGCGTTAATGTCTGTAAAGAAGAAGCTGGCTCGCTCTACTGGGTAATCTGCCCAACTACTCAAGTTATCTCCGGCGCAGTTGATAAGCTTTACGGCGCCATCGAAGATATGCTGGTAGTAAAGCCGCTTACAACTGATGATACTTCGCCAATCTACATCGTCTGGAAATATATGCGCAGTATTACAAATATCGCCTTTGTGATTCTGCTACTAATCGTCATTCTTTCGCAGGTCACCGGTTTTGGTATTAATAATTATGGCGTAAAACGCGTTTTGCCGCGTTTGATTATTGCAGTAATTTTGGTGAATTTGAGCTTCCTCATCTGTTCACTAGCAGTGGACGTGAGTAATGTGGTAGGGTACAGCTTGAGGGGGTTTTTCCTAGATATCCAAGAAAAAATGCTAGCCGCCTCTGGGGAATTTGCGGCCACTGCAGATATCTCTATTGCTACGATTGTCGGCACACTCCTAGGCGGAGCGTCTATTGCTGGAATCGCTATTGGCGTAGCTGGTGGTATGGGTCAGCTTTTCTGGGCCTTAGCGATTGTTTTGATTGGCGCGCTCGGTGCTGTGATAGCTGGACTCATCACCATTGCCGGCCGCCAAGCTTTAGTAGCTTTACTCGTGATGGTGGCACCGCTTGCCATGGTAGCATACCTCTTACCAAATACCGAGCGTTGGTTTAATCAATGGAAGAACCTTCTCCTGCGCATGTTGATCTTTTACCCAATGTTCAGCTTCCTTTTTGGGGCTTCGCAATTGGTTGGTTGGGCCTTAATTGCCGCCGCCAGTAACGGCTTTGGTGTAGTTTTAGGCTTAGCGGTACAAATTTTCCCACTCTTCTTCTCTTGGTCGCTCATGAAGATGTCTGGCACCATTCTCGAATCGGTCCACTCTGGCCTACGTCGCGCCATGACTCCGCTACAACGCAATGCTGCTGGCTGGGCCATGGAGCACCGCGAGGATGCTCGTCAGAGTTATTATGCGCATTCCGCCATGTCTGGCTCGCGCTTACGAGAGTATCTCGATAAACGTCGCGACTTGCGTATGCTGAACACACACAATAACCTAGAAACCCGTCGTAACCGTTCAATGCAATGGGTCTATACTCGCGCCTCGTCTATCTCTGGGCGTAACGATCAGGGCAACATGACCTGGGACGGAGAAGAGAATCGCTACACTCGCAGCGCTAAGACCGCCAGTTATTACACTACCGCCGCCGAAACCGCTCAGGCTGCCTATCAGAACACCCTTTCTGCCTACGGTCGCCATTTTGACAACCGCGCCGCACAGCGCTTGTCAGATTTGCATGGTGAAGCTTTTGCCGACTCCATGGCACAGCGCTTCTTGGCTACTAACGAAGCTCAATCCGACCAAGAGTGGCTGCTCAACCGCTACCTCACTGCGGCCACTAATATGAACACTGACCGCTACGAATACAACCGCTTCATCAAAGACGCAGCGGGCGGTTTGGGCCATAATGGTGAGTCATCCATCATGGGCCAAGTTATCTATAATAGCTCGGTGATCGAGAACCGCCGGCGTGGGGAAGCACGCATCATTGCCACTAAATTTGGCGTATCTAAAACCCAAATGCGCGGTATGACTTTTGATAAAGCTTTCATCAATGATAATGGCTACGAAACTGACGAAAATGGCGTGGTGATTGAAGACGACCAATATAACTTACTCGAGAAATATAAAGACCGCCACAAGCCTTGGCAATATTATATTGCCGTTAATAAGAAAACTGATCGCGAGATTACCCGGGAAGAGTACGATGCATTGCCAGAAGTTTCGCGCAAGAATAATCTAGGTGAAATAGAGGTAGAAGGCAAGGATCTTTACCGCAAGGTGCGTTACTTTGACATTCTTAATGATGACGGTAAGCCCGTCCAACGCGTGTTTGAAGATGATGCTGGCTACATGAAAGAGTTACTACGCGATGACATTGCAATCGGCGATCCTATTAACATTCGCTATCTCACCGAGATCGGTGTGGCTCACGCTCCAGGTGAGAAGACTGGGCAATTGCGCCGCTATCACAGTACCATTTCTGCAGCCATGCTAGAAACTAAATACAAGGAACATTCAGCTGAAGTCACGCCGATGATTACTGCTCAGACCAATGCCGGCTACGTTACCACTAAAGGTCAGTATAACATTGGTAACCTCCAAAGCTTAGCTGTCGCCTCAAAGCCAGGCTCCTTCTTCCAAAACGATGCCTTTGCAATCGAGAACTGGGGCAACATCTTTGCCTGCGTTGGCAAGGAAGATGATGGCAGCATCGGCAGCTTCTCTTACTACTTCCCGGATGCTGCGATCGAGTATTACCGTAATGTCAATGGCAAGGCTCTCGGTGGTCTCCGCGCTATTTACAATGACGATGCTGAGCAAATTGGTTGGCAAGAGCTATCACCAGATGAGTCACCTACTTTAGAAGAGAAGAAAAACTTGCTCAAGCATAAAATTATTCCGAAAGCTGCCGCCAAGGTTGCCGGTATGCTCGGCAACAACATTCCACAAGCTGCTCGCGATGGTCAGAAGCCAGATACGATTAAAGCACTCGACAAGCTTACTGATCAGCTCATCAAAATTAATTACGACAACTTCGGCTTGGATGAAGCTGGCAATGTAGTTGAGAATCCCCTGGCCTTCAACCAGCGGCTCAATCCTAGCGTTGATATTCTCGCAGCGCCAGACTCTAATATCTTCAAGCAAAAAATTGAAGACGCTAAGAAAATCCTGCAGGCTGCACTCGGCCAAGAACCATCGGCAGAAGCTGATGATTACGATGGCGATGATGGTGGAAATAGTGGCGGTGGCGGTAATAATGGCCCATCCGGTTCTGCCCGCCACAGCAATAGCAACAGCCAAAACAGCGGCGGTGGCAATAGTGGCGGTAATAATCCAGTCTACGAGCATAACCCTTACGCGCGTCAGAGTATTCATCAAGCTATGAAGAAATTGCAGCGCGACCGCGAAGCTCAAGCTCAATACGACCACCGCAATAGTTACGAAACTATTCGCAATACCATTGATGACTACTTCGCAGTGGTTACCGATTACGAATCGCTGGGCCAACAATTAATAGACTACTTCGGCGAAACTGAACGCTTGCAAAATTTGCAAGGAGAGTGTGCCGACTTAGTCGACTATCACCGCTACAAAGGCGATGCCGAGTCGACCGATGATATTATCGAGCAAACTGCCAACCTTCACGATAAAATTCAAGAAAGTATTGACAATCTACACGCAGCAATTCTTGACCTGCTCGATACAATTAGTTTTGATTAGTGGATCTTAACTTTATCTAATAACCTCACATTTCTCATAAAATCTATATAGCAAACTCACCCAACTTGTTATATAATGATATTATGGCAACATACAAAGTTCCGCAGGACGTTGAGGCGGACGATAAGTTATTGGGACCATTTACCTTTAGACAATTTATTTATTTAATGATTGTCTTTGGGTGCGTTATGCTAGCGGTGGGCTTATTTCAGATTTATCCACTTCTGGCGGTGATACCTATACCGGTCGCCCTCTTCTTTGGCATTCTTGCGCTTCCGATTAAAAAAGATCAGCCTATGGAGACCTACCTAGCAGCTTTATGGTCATTCTATACTAAGCC
The DNA here is from genome assembly GCA_964388975.1 of uncultured Candidatus Saccharibacteria bacterium. Taxonomy (GTDB): domain Bacteria; phylum Patescibacteriota; class Saccharimonadia; order Saccharimonadales; family Saccharimonadaceae; genus Nanosyncoccus. Next base: position 6,538 of record CAYMCF010000001.1, read on the forward strand.
AAACAAGCGCTATTGGATTCCCGGGCAAAGCGAATCAACTATTCTCATCACCACCCCCAAAAAGGTAGAAGCTCCACGCGCGCGCAACTTATCTTCTGATGAAGCCGGACATCGCTTGTCCTTTTTGGCGGAAATTGTTGATTCCGAAGGTCAAGCTATCAAAAGCGCCTCTACGCCCATGAAGGATGAGTTTTATGCCGAAGCCTATAATACCACTGATATGTTTGATCGCAATAGCAACGCTAATTATAATATCAGCAACATGATGGTACAAGAGCAAGACGAGCGTCGTGCTGCCATAGTTGAGCAAATGCGTAATGCCATTGCTCAGTCAGATTATAACTACGAGAATCGCGCTGCCAATCAAGCCATGCCCGCTATTCCGGGGCAGAGGATTATTCAGCCACGCAGTGGCTATGGCGGCACGAATAATGATTTTACTGCTTCTGGCGCGCCCGGTACTTTGTCGGGATTTGAATCACCGGCTGTAGTGCAGCCGTTGCTTACACCCACTCCTAGCGTTGCACCAGATTATAGTCTTGATGACCCCGCCCTAATGCAGCAACAAATGAACAACCTAGCTAATCTGCAGCCAAGTTCCGCTTTGCCACCCGTTGAAAATATCCAGCAAGAAGCCGATCGTATTCGCAAAGAAAACGAGAGTGAAGTTTATGTATCATTACATTAAGGAGCAATTTTAATGAACCCACAAGTTAACCCTGGAGCAAATGGCACGCCTCAATTTGGCATACCGCCGCAGCCACCTATGCCCGCTCAATCTAGGCAGATGCCACAACCTATACCACAGCAGCCTAGCATGCAGCCTATGGGCATGCAAGCAACTGGCCCACAAATGGCGCAAACACAATTTGCACAACCGCAATATACTCAACAGCAATTATTGCAGCAGCGTCAGATGGCCATGCAAACTACTGGTCCGCAGATGGTGGCGCCACCTGCTGCCGAAGGCCCACAAACCCTTGCTTCGCAGCAAGATTTACCAAAAGTCGTGGAAACGCCGATTTCTACTCAATCTACTTTGATGATTTCTGAGCTGCGCGACGGTATCGTAATTATGAAAGATGGCTCTTTTCGCGCTGTCGTGGCCTGCCAATCAATTAACTTCGACCTTATGTCCGCCCAGGAGCGCGAAGGCGTAGAATATAGTTATCAAAACTTTCTGAACTCGCTGAACTTTACCGTACAGATCTTAGTGCGTTCGCAACGAGTCGACATTGGCCCTTATATCGAACGGCTTTCCGCGATTCGCCGCAACAACGATAATATGCTGCTGGGAGTCCTGATGGATGATTACATCAACTTTATTGATGTGCTATCTCAAGAAGCTAATATTATGGATAAATCTTTCTTTGTGGTGATTCCATATTACAGTTCTGCCGACGCCGAAGCTTTCGTAAACCAAACCAAAAACTTATTCAAAACTTTCGGTAAAAAAGCTCCATCCGTCACTAAAATCAATCGTGATACTTATAATAAAGCTGTCGACGAGCTTAATAATCGTGTCGAATCGGTAATTTCTGGGCTTTTCCATATTAATATTCAGTCGGTACGTTTAAATACCCGCGAACTTGCTGAGTTATATTATAACTTTAACAACCCCGATACTGCCGTCCGCGAACCATTAGTCGATTTTACCAAGCTCGCCACAACTTATGTACGCAAAGGAGACGAACCATATGTCCAAGAAAGATAAAAAAGCCAAGTTATCCGCAGCCGAAATTGCTATGCAATCGCAAGCTGCCGAAGAGGCGGAAATCCAGCAAGCCTTTGAGCAGGGAATTACCACGCTGCGTGACTTAATCTCTCCAAGCTCGATTGAAATTCACTCTGGTTATTTCCGTCTCGGTACTAAATATGGTCGCACAGTGTATGTTTATGGATATCCGCGTACTTTGTATACTGGCTGGATCTCACCATTAATTAATGTCGATGAGGTACTTGATGTATCTATGTATGTTTATCCAGTCGAAACTACCGTCGTAATGAAGAACTTGCGCAAAAAAGTTACTCAGCTAGAAGCAAGTTATAATGTCAATGCTGAGCGTGGTAAAGTACGTGATCCAGAAATTGAAGCCGCCATTATCGATGCTGAGGAATTACGCGATAAGCTCCAAGTGGGCGCGGAAAAGTTTTTCCGTTTTGGTTTATATATTACTCTATGGGCAGATTCTTTGGATGAGTTAAATTTTGTCCAGCATAAGATTGAAACTATGCTCGGTCAGCAAATGGTTTTCTCCAAAGTTGCCAGCTCACAACAAGAGCAGGGTATGAACAGTACCCTACCACAATGCACCGATCAACTACAAATTCGCCGCAATATGAACACTGGTGCAATTTCTACCTGTTTTCCATTTACTTCTGCTGACCTCACCCAAGAAAAAGGCATTCTTTATGGTATTAACATGCATAATAATGGCTTGGTGATTTTTGACCGCTTTTCCTTGGAAAATGCTAACTTAGTAGTATTCGCTAAGTCTGGTGCTGGTAAATCTTTTGCCGTCAAGCTCGAAGCTTTACGTTCTATGATGATTGGTGCAGAAATCCTGATTATCGACCCAGAAAATGAGTATCAGCGACTCTGTGACGCAGTAGGTGGAAGCTATATTCGGCTTTCTCTTAACTCTGATGTACGCATTAATCCATTTGATCTACCAAAAGTAGTGGATAGCGAAGACGCCAATGATGCTTTGCGCGCTAATTTAGTTACTTTGCATGGTTTGTTCCGCTTAATGCTGGGCGGCAACCAAATCGGTCCAAACGGGCAAATCGTTCCCGCCCTTACCGCTAATGAAGAAGCCGATCTCGACCAAGCTTTAATCGATACTTACGCACGCGCCGGTATTACAAGCGATCCCAACACTCACCAAAATATGCCGCCAACTATTATTAACTTGTATGACACTTTACTACATATGGGTGGCACCGGGCCACAACTAGCTCAGCGTTTACGTAAATATACTACCGGTACTTTTGCCGGAATCTTCTCTCAACAGTCCAATATTGACATTAATAACCAAATGGTAGTATTTAATATTCGCGATCTCGAAGATGAACTACGTCCTGTCGCAATGTATATCATCTTGTCACATATCTGGAATATTGTCCGCGCCGATCAGCGCCGCCGTCTCCTAATCGTAGATGAGGCTTGGCAGCTCATGAAATATGACGATTCCGCTAACTTCCTCTTTAGTCTCGCGAAGCGCGCACGTAAGTATTATCTCGGCCTCACCACTATTACGCAGGACGTGGAAGACTTCATGAGTAGCAAGATGGGTCGTGCGATTGTAGCAAACTCATCCATGCAGTTGCTACTCAAGCAGTCAGCTTCCGCGGTAGATGTTTTGTCGGATGTTTTCAAATTAACTAGCGAAGAGAAGAAACGTCTATCCAGCTTCCCAGTCGGGCATGGGCTTTTCTTTGCTGGCGCCAACCACGTGCATTTGCAGATTATTGCCTCAGAGACTGAAGAATCATTAATTACTACTAGACCAGGAGATAAGCGTCAATAATGGCCGAACGCGAACCTTGGGAGAGGCAGAACAATCCCGAACCTTGGGAGAGACCGGATAAACCGGCCCCTTGGTTGAGCAGAAAAAAAGAAACTGACCCTTGGGATCAACCAGATGACTCTACCTCCAGAGAAGCAAAACCAGATTCGCAAGCTATACAAGATCTCCGCAGTGCCGAGCAAAATGCCGTATCACCACGCCGCGAATTCCGACGCGACGGCCAGGAAAATAATGGTAAATCTTTCTACACTGGCAAAGGCAAGGAAGCTACTACTAAGAACAAACGCAGTCTAAAGGGCAAGCTCAAAGGCAAAGGTGCGATTATCACGATCGTGATGGTGTTAGCCGGAATGGGTACTTTCTTGGGCGCTTCTAACTCCTTGTTGGCACCAGCTCTTGAAGCTTTGTTTACTAATGCTACTGACACGCAATACGCTAGCTCGGTAATGCGCTCCTCTTTCTTGATGAAATATTATCTTGGTACGGACAAACCCACCACTACTAACTGGCGCGGTGCTACCGTTTACGGTAAGATGTCTAGCTCCTTCCAAAAACGCTTATCTAGGCAGGGAATCGAGATTGAAGGTGGCGGCAGCAACAAAACTATGGTTTTTACCACTAAGAACGATGCTGGCGAGGATGTGGTTTCACGCATTAGTGCGGGGGAATTTGAGTCTAAATTCCTGAACGATGTAGATTTTCGCGACTCCTACATGAAGGCTAAACGCGGGCGCATCGGCAACTTCTTTGATAATGTGGCCAACAAAATCTACGGCAAACTCGGCCTCAGCCGCAACTTGTTTGCTAATTACCAACAAAAGAATGATCTAGACGCTGATACTCAGGCCTTCAAAGATACTATGTCACCCAAGTTTGAGGGCAATAAAACCACCATGAACGTCACCAACAAAGAAGAATACGAAGTCCCCAAATACGATGCCGACGGCAACCCGGTCGGTCATTACGACCGCAATGGCAACTTTATCCAAGATATGGAAATAGTCACCGAGTATAAGCCATCCAGTGAAACTGCCACTAGCACTGGCAGTAGCATAGATGGAGCCGAAGCTGGTGCTAAAAAGATGCTCGACGAAGTAGCTGGCAAAGTTGGTACATTTGGTGGCTGGGCCTGTAACATCCTCCGAGTAGGTAATATGATTTCTATGATGGTAGCCGCTAACGAAATATACCAGTCCATTAACTATTTCATGGGGCAGATGGAAAATGTCAGTAAGATGAAGGCTGGCTACGGTGACGAATCAGCCATTCATAGCGTACTAAACTTTTTAACCACTCCCGCTGAAACTAGTACTACTAATCTCGGTGAGCTCAAAGTAAACATGGGCTCCAGTGTCGAAGCGGAGGCTCTGAATCAAAATGGCGCACCCGTTGAGTCCGAAGGCATGCTGATGGTGCTAGCCGGCAAACAGCCGAATACTCAGAATACTAAAGTTTATTCTTTAGAAAGAGTGGGCAGCTCGCTCTTTTCTGCTATTGCCATGAACAAATATACTGCTCTGGGCTGTGCCGGAATTGATATCGCCACAGGCACTATTGAGCTGGCTAGCAGCCTGCTTGCAATCAGCGCCTCGGTCGCTACCGGCGGATTATCAACCGTTGTAGTAAGCGTACTGCAAAAGTTTAAAGATATTGCCCTGGGCGCCATGCTTAGCATTGCCGTATCAGTAGCCCTAGGCTTTCTTATCCCCACGATTGCCCAAGTTTTCTTCACGAATGTTTTTGACACTCTTGCCGGCATTCCGGCTGGAGAGATGTTTACTAAAGGGGCTTCAGCCGCCAATACTACTGTTGGTCGCAAAGGTAGTGGTCAATCCATCTCCTCTAAGGAAGCTGTTGTCGAGTACAACAAAATGAACAACACCGTATTAGCCCTAGACGCCGAGATTGACCGCCATAATCTCAGCCCCTTCGACACCACCAACCAAAACACTTTCTTCGGTAGTATCGCTTATAGCCTATTGCCTACCATGATTTCTTCAAAAACCACCAGCATATCTTCGTTCCTGCGTACAGCAGCTAGGTCTCTTTCTTCACTTACTAGCAAAGTTAGTGCCGACGGGGAAGGTTCCTCTTACATGACCACTTTTAGTGAGACTTGTCTAAACTTAGATAACATTGAAGCCGCCGGAGATATTTATTGCAATCCAATTCCAACTACCGACGTCGACACTATTGAGCTTACTCCAGACGACCCCGCCTACCAAAAAGCAATTAATGATTCCCAGGAAGGTTGCAACGAAGATGGCAGTGGTTGTCAGATTGTCGATGATTCTGACCTAGCTAGATATATCACTTATTGCGATGGGCGTGAATCCCCCTTCGGCGCCATTGACCAAAATATTCTCGCCCAAATGCAGCCTAGCGATGACCTAGGTACGTTAGGAACCGTCCTAAATAATATCCCGGTTATTGGCAGCATTATGAATATTGTTGATAGTGCCGCCGACCTCAAAAACTTAGATTGGGCTAACGGCCAGAAGTGTGGCAACACCAGTGTTAATAGCAAATTCTGGTCCGAAAAAGGTCAATATTACCAACGCTATGTCGAAGATATGCGTATTCTTGAAGACCGCGGGGCTTTTGAAGATGGGCAAAACCCTGTATTAGCCCTGGAAGAACGTTACGAAACCAAGCTTAACGAAAAATATTCTCAATACGACCCAATCGTAGCTTACTATTCTCGTATCGCTGGGTTAACTCCAGAGAATACCGAAATCGCCCTAGCCTTCTTGGAGTATTACGATTTTGTCGACCAATATGATGCCACTACCCGTATTGCTACCGAAGATGCCACAGTTACCAAAACTGGGGAAGAAATAGCCGCCGAAATGATGCAAGATGTAGTTAACTTTGCCGATGAAGAAAATATCGCTCGCCCAATCGAAGATAAAATTATCGCACACACCTATATTATTTATGCAGATGTACGTAACCGGAGTTATGCGGCATGATTAAGATAAAAAGATTTCACCTCTCATTAAAAGTTTTCTGGCAAAGTTTCTTGTGCCTGTTTTTAGCTATTATTTTAACCAGTTCGGCGCACGCAGCCCCACCGGATTCGGTGCTGGATGAGCTTTACGCAGTCGGCGCGCATTATTACAATCCGACCGGAAGTAACGCAAAAATTGGTTGCTATAGCGGCGACCTTACTATCGCTGGAAGCACCGCTGAAGAGAAAATTTGGTCTGGCTTAACTAGTTTTATGACTCCAGAGCAGGCCGCAGGGGTAATGGGTAATATGGCACATGAAGGCAATTATTTTAACCCATTGCAACATGAAGTGAGCCAAATGAATAAGTATTGGGGGTCTGGTTTTGATCTTGCTCATGATAGTTCGAAAGCTTACGGTTTAGGTTTAGCTCAGTGGTCTTTTGGGCGTCGCGTTGCTATGTTGCAAATGGTACAGCAACAAAACCCTTCACTCATGGAATACTTCACACATCCAGAAACTTATAGCGTTGGGTATAGCATTAATGGTAATAAACTTATAAGTATGATTGGTGAACAAGCATACGACGCATTAATTGCCGTTGAGCTAGAATATTTGCGCTATGAGCTGGAGACTTACAGGAGTAGCTATGGCGGGCTTTTCGACCAAACCACCGTACAAGGTGCAGCAGATTTTTTCTTAGACCGCTTTGAAAGACCAGCCAACCCAGAGCTATCTCGTGCAGTACGTCGAGCTGATGCTCAAAAGTATTATGATCAATTTAATGGTTCTATTTTAACACCATCAACCTCCGCTTGTATTGGAGGCAACTTAGACATTAATGCCACAGCATTAGAGCTAGCTTGGCCTACTCGTAATAATACCCTAATAGCCACCCCTCAATATACCGCTGCCCTAGACGCCGTTGGTCTATCATCTTATGCTTACGATGAGTGGGTACGTATGGGAGCAAGTTGCGATGCGTTCGTAGCAACAGTCATGCGTTATTCTGGTGTAGATCCAGATTTCTACTGTTGCGGCGTCGGTAATAGTAGCCGCGGAATTTACCAGTATCTTATCAGTCATCCCGAAAAATATCAGCTAATTGGTTACGGCGATGATACTTCTATAGTACAACCAGGGGATATTAGAATATATCAGAACCATCACATCGAACTAGTTGTTCAGCAATCGGATGGAACTTACGCCATCGCTTCCGCTTCACATGCAGAACGTACAGCCAGCGTTTCATCAGGTGTTTACGCGGATGGAAATTATGAAATATTTAGATTTATAGGAGGAACAAATTAATTATGCCCGACAAGAAAAGAGTGAACCCTTTTGCTATAGGTATTGCCGGAGTTGTCATACTAATCGTTATAGTTATTATTGTTTTTTTACTGAACTATAAAAAAACCGCACGCTTAAATACTATTATTGCTCCGTCGTTTGCTACTCTTACCATTAATAATAAACGATATAAGCCGAATCAAGAGCTTAGCTTTGAGCCCGGCGAACTAAACATTAAAATATCGGCCGACGGCTTCCAGGATAAGGAAGTTAGTGTGACGCTAACTGATAATAATACAACCAACGTTGCCGAATATTTAATACCAAATGACGGTGATATATCTTGGTATGAAAATAATCCTAAAGAGTCTAGCCTCTTTGCTACGGTTACCGACGCTCAAGCTTCACAAACTGCTGAGGATTATTACAAGGAATACCCGATTAGCGAAATCCTTCCGTATTCTTTTGCAGACATAGTGGATGATTTTCCAATTAATTATCGCATAGATGGTGGTAAATTTAACGGATGTGAATCAGACTATTGTATTAAAATTAGTGACAAAAGTGGCTATAGCTACGAATACGCCTTAAATTACATCCAAGAAAATGGCTACGATTCAAATAAATATCAAATAATCTACGAAGTAGTTGGATATTCTTGGGACGACAAGTAAGAAACCGAACATCCTACTAAAAACCGAACGTATTATATAATATATACAAGTCTATGCAACCATAGGTTTTCCACCGGCGTGGAAAAGTCCTGCTACATGTTTGTACAAAATTTCACCAACCAAAACTATTTACCTAAAAGTTTTTCGCACCATGTGTAAAACTTATTTTCACAAAACCGAACAAGTTTTTAGATCTTATCTCGTAAATATATTTCTCTTGGAGTGTCCGGAGGTTACGACCGAGGATTAAGTGCGCGAGACCCGTAACGACGGGTTCGAGCGATACGTCTCCAAGAAAAATGGTATTTATGAGATAAGACTTATTTAAGGCTTTTCGTAGAAGTTATTTAACTTAGCTTTTCTTCAATAAAACTTTACTCCCCAGCCCCTCTTGCCCAGACACCGAGGTTAGAATAATTTGATGATCTTGAAAGTTCTTCACTAAGCATTTTTGCCGCGTATCATCCAACTCCGAGAAAACATCATCTAATAGCACCACCGGTTTTTTGCCTAAAGTTGCTTCTATTAAATTTGCTTCAATAAATTTTAGCGCCAATACGCTCGAGCGCACTTCGCCGCGGCTAGCCGAACCATCCGCCTTCACTTTATTAAAAATAAACTCAAAATTATCGTGGTGTACTCCAAAACTAGTGTGCCCCAGCAGGGAATCGCGCGCGAAATTTCGCTCTAGCTGAGCTAGAAAATCGCTTTCCGAGCTAATTTCGGTAGTATATTCTAAGGCTACTTCGTCGGTATTTTCAGCAATTGAGCGATAAACCTCCGTAAAAAGCTGATTAATCTTTTCCACATTAGTACGTCGCGCCGCCATTAGCTCCACGCCATGTTTTACTAAAAGTATATCCCAGGAAAATAAATCTTCCGGCCGCACCATTTCTGATTTTAGAAGCTCATTGCGCTGTTTCAGAGCTTTGTTATAACGCGCCAAGCTTACACTATAGCTCTCTGATAGCTGCCCTAGCATCCGGTCGAAATAGTTACGCCGACTAGTCGGGCTAGATCCTACTAAATGCAAATCATCCGGCTCGAACAGCACAATTGGATATTGGGATTTTTTCGGCAACCGTCGCGACTTTTTATCCTCAGTGGAGAACTCTTTCTTTTGCCCATCAAACACCGCGATAGTTTTCCGACCATCCTCATAATCTAGCTCTACCCGATAAAATTCCGCACCCCGTCGCAAGATTTCTTTATCTACCGCCCGAAAACTTTTCCCCCGCAAAGCTTCGTAAATCGCTTCGAGTACCGAAGTTTTTCCACAGCCATTTTCTCCAATAATAGTGGTAGTGTGCGGATCAAGTGCCAGCGCGAAACTTTCATGACTACGAAAGTTTGCTAGTTTAATATTTTTTATAATCATAACTATATCTGCCAAATTTAATGGAGTGCTCCGGATAGCCAAAAGCAAATAAGTTTTCTAAAACCTAACATTTTCTTTAACTCTTCAACGGCATTACAATATGGATATAATTATCCACCCCATCAGCTTTAATTACTACCGGATCTAGCTTATTAGAAAAACCTAAGTGAACTTTATCCCCACCAAGAGCATTAATAGCGTCCAGCAAAAAGCGCGAATTAAGGGTCACTTTACCATCAAGCTCCACTTCGGTGCTAATTTCTGAGCTATTCTCGCCCAGCTCATTAGCTACCGAGGCAATAGCAAAGACTTTCTTCTCAGCATTAGTACTACATACTACCGACCCACCTACTTCGCGCGCAAATAAGGCGGCTAGTTTGGTTACGCGTACGAGCTCGCTTTTTTCCAGCTCCACTGCAATCTCGGTCTGCTTAGGGATGAGCTGGCGGTAATCCGGAAAAGATCCATCTACTAATTTAGAGGTCACCTCTATCGTACCCAGCCGAAAACGCACCTGTGTCTCATCAAACAAGATTTCCACCGTTTCCACATCTTCACTGAGTGACCGCATCACTTCTTGCAGGGAACTGGATGGCACAATGGCCGCCACTTCCGCTGCAGTTTTTTGCACCAAGCGCCGCTCGGCTAGGCGGTAGCCATCCGTTGCCGCCACGTAAAGGTTGCCTTCAAAAGTATTAAAATATACTCCAGTTAAGGCTGGCCGCGTCATGTCATTACTAGCGGCCATCATGACTTGCCCTAGGCCTACCTTAAAATCTTCTACGCTCACAGAAAACTGAACCGTCTTCTCAGTCTCCATGCCAGGTAGCTCTGGGAAATCGTCCGCCAAAGCTCCGTTAATAGTAGATTTGCAGCTTCCTGCCACTACTTCTACTCTAGCGCCATCGGCCATAATCGAAACTTGTTCACCACGCGGTAAATTACTTACAAATTCGGCAATTAAGCGTGCTGGTACGGTTATTACCCCATTTTTACTATCGGCTACCACTAAGGAACTCATAACTGCCATATCGAGATTGGTGGTAGTGAAACTTACTTTACCGTCATCCACTCGAATTAAAACATTATTGAGAATAGGTAAGGTAGCGCGAGCTCCGGCTGCTACCCTACTTACACTATTTAAGGCTTTAGCTAACTTTTCTTGTGCAATCTTGATTTCCATATAGCTCCTTTAAATGTCTTTCCTATAAATATTTAGTAGTAATAGTAGTAAGGTCTGTGGAAAGTGTGTAAAAGTAGGTTTTTAATCTGTAAACTTGTGTGCAAAAGCAGTAGTAAAACTTTTCCACTGTGCTGTGGGAAACAGTAAGTTTTGCGCGGCTTTTTGTGTAAAACTTAGCTTTCCACAACTTGCGAAAATCTTTTCCACGCGTTTCCCACAAACTTTTGCGCAAAGTTGTACACAAGTTTTGCACAAGTAGTGAAAAACCGAAAGCAGTAAAGAAGTGTTTGTACACAAAATTTATCCAAGCCCAGATTTTATTCCATGAGTTTTCCACTTTAGCCATAAATTTGCTCCTTAATGGCACTAATTTGATCACGTAAGTTAAAATTGAGCTTCAGATCACCTTCAATTTTCTTAATGCCATGCATGACGGTGGTATGATCCTTTACGCCTACTTCTAGAGCAATCTTTGGTGTGCTCATGCTGAGCTCTTTCGATAAAATATACATAGTCACTTGGCGGGCATTTTTAATATGCGCGACACGTTTTTTACTACACATTTCTTTCGGGGTGAGCTGATAAAATTTAGCTACTTTTTCTACTACTTGCTTAGGAGAAACAGTCTTAGTGCGGGAACTATTGGCAGTATTTACGTAACCTTCATTAATTACTTCAAGTGGAGTCATGTTTTTAAAATCCGCCACTGCTAGGATATGGTTAAGTTCTCCTTCGAGTGCGCGAATATTAGTTTTGACATTATCAGCAATATATTCAATCGCTTCGTCTTCGATGTCGGCACCACGAAACTCTGCCATAGAGCGCAAAATTGCGCAACGGTCTTCAAACTGCGGCATTTGTAAGTCGAACTCACCGGATTGCGAGAGGCGTGAGGCCAGACGTTCGTCGACAGATTTAATTTGGTCTGGCAAGCGGTCAGAAGTGACGATGATTTGTTTATCGTGTTGAGTAAGCTCATTAAAAATATCAAAGAACTCGGCTTGCGAAGCGTCTTTGTTCATAATCATTTGAAAATCATCAATAATCAGAACATCCAGCTTGCGGAACTTTTGTCGAAACTCATCACTTTTTTTAGTTTGTAGACTTTTGATGAAGTCGGAATAAAAACTGGAAATTGGCGTGTAGAGAACTTTCATCTGAGGATTGCGGCTCAAAATCTCATTACCAATCGCTTGCACGAGATGAGTTTTACCAAGACCAGGGCCACCGTAGAGGAAAAATGGGTTATAGCGGGTGCCAGGATGATCGATCACATTGCGTGCCACGCTTACTGCTAGATCATTATTGGAGCCAATTACAAAATTGTCTAGAGTGTAGCGTGAGTTAAGCCCGGTCTGCAGGGAGCCGTTGACGGGCGCGCTAGTGCGGTAATTAGGAGTTAGGCTAGCTAAGGCCTGCGGGGAAGCAGCTTCGGCGCGCGGTGTACGCGGGTGGCGCTTAGCTTTTTCTTTGGAGATGACATTAAAAACTAATTCTTTAACCTCAATGTCATTTTTGAGGAAAGCGGCTTTAATTTTGTCGGCGTATTTGGCTTGAAGCTGAGTAAGTTTAAAGACATTTGGGGCACCGATAGTAACGACACCGTCTTCAATAGAAGTTAACTCGGCACCGGTAAACCAAGTCGAGAAAGGGCCACTTTGGACAGTTTTTTCTATCTCCGCTAGGACTTTTTCCCACACGTCCAACATTACCCTCTGTGACCTCCTTCCTATTAGGTACATTATACCAAACTTTGTACGACTTTTCCACAGTTTTTTATGCTAAAATCGTGATGTTCTAATATAGTTTTGATCTAACAGAGGTTGGTTTTCCACAACGGGGCGCAGAACCCCAGATTTAATATGTGGAAAACTTCTTGAAAAAAGTGGAAAACTGGTGTATACTAGAACAAGTAATTGTTAATTATTAAAGCAGAAGAGTTAAGATTGGAGTAATAAATGCCAAAACGGACTTATCAGCCACATAAGCGTCAGCGTAAAGTTGAGCATGGCTTCATGAAGCGCAATAGTACCAAAAATGGTCAAAAAGTTTTAAAGCGCCGTCGCATTAAGGGTCGCGCTCGCTTAACGGTTTAGAGAAAATACCCCATTAGGGGTATTTTTATGTTATAATATATAGATATGTTATCTCATAAATATCGATTTCATTCACGCGGCGGAGTGCGTTATACTTACCAAAATGGTAAAACAATTCGGACTCCTAATTTTTCGTTGGTTTACGCTAAAAATCAGCGGGGAAGGCAGCGAGTATCGGTAGTAGTTTCTAAAAAAGTCCTAAAGACGGCAGTGGGGAGAAATCGCATTCGGCGACGAGTTTATGAGGCGGTGCGCCTAGAGTTGCCGAGCATTCACGAGCCAACGGACTATATTTTTGTGGTTTATCATCGGGCTGCTAGTACTATACCATTTTCCGAACTACGCCAGATTGTACGCGAATTGATGGAGCGAAGTTTAACTGAAGCTTAAGGTATACTTTAGGGGTGGCGGTTTTGGTGTAGGTGTGGTATAATGGAAACATGTTTTCCTTGATAGATATGATTATCGTTCGTCCGATCACGAATATCTTGTTTTTGATTTATGGTTTAGTGGGGGACTTTGGTGTAGCAATTATTCTTTTTACGGTCTTAGTAAAGATTTGCCTTTGGCCACTAGTAAAGCGTCAATTACACCAGACTCGCTTAATGCGGAAGATCCAGCCCGAATTAGCCGAAATTAAGAAGAATTGTAATGGCAACCGCCAGCTTGAATCGCTTCAGATGATGGATTTGTATAAGCGGAATAATATTAAGCCATTCCGTTCTATGCTGACTTTGATTTTGCAGATTCCGATTTTTATTGCACTATATACGGCAGTACGAGTGATGGTTCTACCGACAGCTACGGATAACTTATCCATTCGAGCCTATGCGCCAGTCGCGCAAATGGAACGAGTAGACGAAGTAATTAATTTGCAAGAGTCCTATCTTAATTACACTAAAACCGTCAACGAGATTAAGTCTAGTGATTTGAGTGATGAAGAAAAGAACGCTAAAATATCAGAATTACCGGAGGTTAGCTATGACTTTCATCCGAAGTTATTTAATGTAGTAGACTTAGACGTAAAGGCTGGCTTTGGCTCAGTGAGCACTTTTGTGGTGATGATCTTTGCTTTGGCCTCCGCTTTTGCGCAATACTGGATCTCACGCCAGCAGTTGCCTTCTAAAAAGAAGAAAGGCAAAACTTTCCGGCAGATTATGGCAGAAGCTGCCGATGGTAAGGAGCCAGATCAAGCGGATCTAAATCAAATTGTTTCTGGGCAGATGTCGTATACGATGCCCATCATGATGCTACTTTTGATGATTAACTTACCGGGCGCGTTAGTATTCTATTATTTGATTAGCAACTTAATGACCGGCGTACAACAGAAGTATATTTTGAGCAAAAATGAAGAGGAAATGGAAATAACTGCTGACAGAAAGTTGATCCGCGACCTCAAGAAAATTGAAGAAGCTGAAGTAGTGAATGACAAGTCCGGTGAGCGCTGGATGAAAAGTCGAAATGCTGAAAAAAGTGAAACTGGAAAATCTGGTGTAAAAATTACGCGGATTTCGGCGAAAAGTCGTAAAAGTCACAAGAAAAGGAGTTAAGTATGAACAAAGATGAATCGATCCGGTTTGCTACTAAATATTTAGAGGATTTACTATCGTTTTTTGGGATTAATGTGGCGGTGGATTCTACGATTGACGATGAAGTGATTCAGCTTTCGATCCCGTCTACTTCAATGAACTCATTACTGATTGGTAAGGAGGCTAACAACTTGCGGGCCTTGCAACACATTGTTTCGATGGCATTAACTAATCACGAAGCAGAATTAACGCGTGTTAACGTGGATGTAGCTGATTACAAACGTCAACGAGCTGAACGGATTGCTGAGCAGGCTGAGAAGTGGATTCACGAAGTGCGCGCTACAGGGAAGACGAAGGTTCTCAATCTCAACGCAGCCGACCGAAGGATTGTTCATAAAGTAGCTCAAGATTACTCTGATATTCACACCCACTCGGAAGGTGAAGGGCGTGAGCGACAATTATATTTGGAAAAAATCAATCTCGACTAAAGCTAAAAATAGACCCAACTGCGGGTCTATTTTTGAGAACTACATTTCTCCGCCACTAAATCCGATGATAATGATAAAATCAGTGTCACCTGGCTCGATGCCGGAAGGTAGAGCCTCAGCCCCTTGGACGGCCACACCGTAACGCTCAGCTAGAGCAGCACTGGTGGCAGGGAAATCTTGCCCCACTGCAAAGATGCAATATCTTTCGCTACAACTACCAAGTTCGGCATCACCTACGCCGACTACATCATAATTATCCTGCTGTAAACGTTCACGTTCAGCAGAGGCTACGCCAACTTGCCCGCTAGCGTTATAGACGACAATACGAGCTTTCTCGCGTACTACTGGGTCACTGTTAAACATTTCTGCAACGTATTTTTGAATTTCGCTATAATCTCGCTCTCCGGCAGCTGGTACTACATAGGAAATATTATTAATAGTTGCAGTGGTCATATAGAAAGTATTAGAGCCGTAATCTACCAGTGGTACTTGGCGAATATTGGTAATATTAAATCCAGCCAATAGATGTGCTCCGGCTTTAATGTTATCAGTAGAAAAGTTAGTGCGTAAGTTGTCATCTAAGATTCCTAGCAATCCCAAGGCTTCCTGCGGACCAACGCCATTTTGGAGAATTTTATTTACAATACCCTCGACGATTTTTTGTTGTGTGTTACCGCGCGTAAAATCTCCACCCGTAGTGCCATGACGAGCGCGCGCTAGGCCAAGAGCCTGTTCGCCATTTACTTCCATTGGCACGCCAGCTTGTGCTACGGCATTGGTCCAGCCGTAATCATTAATATCTTCATCAAGCGTAACGGTAATTCCGCCAATGGTATTGATAATATCAATCAGCGAAGCCCAGTTAATATGGGCATAGTATTGGAATTTAATACCGAGAACTTCACCCACTTGATCCATTAGAGCATTAGCGCCAGCCGCCTCATCAGTGCCGTCTTGATTATGGCACCAAAAGACTTCGTTAATTTTCCCGGCTGAACAAGCTTTGCGCACTTTGAGGTCGCGTGGTAGGCTAAGCAGGGCTACATCTTTGGTATTTTGGTCAAAACTAGCCACCATGATAGAGTCGGTCAGCTGAGCACCGTCGTGCTCACCGTAAGCAGTGTCACCATTCATATTATAGCCCTCAGTGCCAAAAATCAGTACATTGGTACGACCATTCTCGTCGGCGTCAAAAGGAACTTCGGCGGAAACTAGGGAATGAATTGCATCCCATAAGCCAGAATTACCACCAGTTAAACGTGAAATTAGCTCATCCCCCCATTTGTAGAAGATGCCACCACCAATTAGTAATAGACACAATAAACTAATTGTAATGATACGTGCGATATGATGCTTTTTGCGCGGACGGAGCTTTTTCTGATAGCGTCGGGGAATTTTGGGCTCAACCTCATCTTCATCTTCGGAATTATCATTATCGGCCTCGAAATCAGAGTTAGGTGATAGATCAGAGAGTGCGTTGCTGTTTTGAGTTTCTTCATCATCCCAGTTAGCCAAAGAACTATGATTTTGTCGGCCGGCCTTGGAGGGAAGTGATTTTTGGGCATGCTGAGATTTTTTGCTTGGAGCCGTATCGAAGCTATTGAGCAAATCAGACCAATCAGCTTCAGCATCAGTGGTAAAATCACCGTCCAAACTATCTGGCTCGGCATCGAAGTCAAAAGTCTCTACGGGGTCAAGGAAGTTTGTGGCGGAACTTTGGTGCTTAATGGAGTCAATAGAATCAAGCATAGCTTGTCGCTTGGCTGCGCTCTGGGTTTGCGGGCGCGATGGCGCTGAACGGCGTCGCGTCATATCGACAACATGGGCGCTAGAAGACCGCGCCGAATTTACTGGTGGATGTTTGGGGCTTGGCTCGCGCACCCGTAGGCCATCAATTGTTGTTTTTGCCATTTAACTCCTATTATTGCTTTTGAACCGAATATTTCTATAATATCTGGGCCATCAAAACCATTTATCTAGACTTACCCAATCAAAACATTCGTGATATACTAATTATAACATATGAAAGCAAAATTGACGAAAAAACAAGCGCTTATTATAGATTTTATTAAGGAATTTACGGCTCGGGAGGGGGAATCACCTTCGTATCGTGAAATTATGGCGGCTTTAGGGCTATCATCAGTCTCGGCCGTCGCAGAACATATTGATAACTTAGTCAAAAAAGGCGCATTAAAAAAGATCCCGGGAGCGGCGCGCTCATTAGAAGTAGTGGATTTGAGTTATCCGGAAACCACTGCCCTGTTCCGGCAGAGCTTGGCTCAGGCCACCACAGAAGAACAGGTAATTTTGCGCCAAGCTGCGGAAATTCTTGGTATCGAATTGCTTGAAAATAATCAGTAGTTTGTTATACTGGTAGTAGGAGTAAGTCATGTCAAAATCAAGTCAGCCTGCGTCAGCACATCGGGTACCACCTTATCGTCGCCCTATTATTGTGGGTGGTTTCTTGCTGGTTTTGGCTATCGTGGTAATAGTGACGATCTTTGTGTTTAAGAGTTTAGGTGCCAATAATGATGATACTTCGCAAATTTCTAAACCGACCGACTCTAACGTTGATAGTCCTGATACGCCTGATGATACGTCCAAAGAGCCACCGCTGGAAAATAAGGCTCCGCAATATGAAGGTGAAGATCCGAATGAGCTGGATAGCTTAACTGGTAGTATTGCTTACATTGATATTGACGCAGAAACTCAAACTTTACATTCGGCAGTTAGTATTAATCAGTATTTGGAGAACGATGGGCAATGTGTATTTAATCTGAAACGAGGTGAAGCGATTGTGCGGACAGCCTCAGCAGTGGCTACGCCAGATGTTACCACGTCGGTTTGTGGGCCCTTTAGCTTATCGGTGGAGGGTTTAGATCCGGGAACTTATCAAGTAGAAATTATCATGACAGGCGACAATAAGCGTGGTATAATTACCAGTGAGACTGAGATCTAAAAATTATTTACAAAAATAAAAAACTAAACACAAAAAGCGAAAGGAGCATTCCAAGTGAAACCATTCATTTACAAAACTAAAGAAGAGTTTCATCAACATCGTAATGTAGTTTTTGTAGTTTTTGTGTTTTGTATGATGGTAGCTCTATCGTTTTTTGCGACGCGTGATATGGATACTTCAGTGGCGGCGGATCTCAATAACTTTAATCCTGGTAATATTATTAGTGACGCCGTAATGGGAGACTACCGTTCTATGACGGTAGCGGAAATTCAGGATTTCTTAAGCCGTAAAAATAGTTGTGATAATCGTAATTATGATTTGTATTTGCAGTACACAAGCGCTCACCCGAGCATTACTTGGCACTGGGAAGGCGAACCTTATAATGGGCATTTTGTCTGTCTAGCCGAAGAGCGTTTTGGTGATGGTGAAGTAATTGGCAGCGGTATGACGGCTGCAGAGATTATTTATGATGCTGCCCAGAAGAATAAAATCAATCCGCAAGTCCTCATTGTGCTACTGCAAAAAGAGTCAAGTTTAATTACCGACAAAGTCCCGAATAGTCATGATTACCGCCAAGCTACTGGCTACGGTTGCCCGGATACGGCGGCTTGTGATTCTAAGTTTTATGGTTTTAAGAATCAAATTTATCGAGCGGCGGAGTTATTCCGCTATACTCTGGATAATGGCTACGCGCTGTATCCAGACGGTAAGGAAGTATATGTAGGTTATCACCCCTCAACTAGTTGTGGTGGTTCAGTAATAAAAATTGAGAATCGGGCCACTTCAGCCTTATATCGTTATACGCCTTATCAACCTAATGATGCTGCTCTTGGCGCTGGTTATGGTACTGGTAATGCTTGCTCAGCTTACGGTAACCGTAACTTTTATCTTTATTTTACGGATTGGTTTGGTAGTACGCAAGCCAAGGTAGAGGGGGAACTAGCGCAGCTACCGGACGGTGTTTATTCGTTCTCATTAGTGGCGGATCAGGCAAAATTATCAGTCCCTGAAGGGCAGAATGTAAAAAATGGCGCTAATGTAGCAGTTTTGCCGGAGTCGCAAAATAAATCTAACTTTAAGATTCAAAAAGTCCCCAATACGCAATATTATCAAATTATCGACGTAGCTTCCGGTAAGGCGCTCGATCTCGCTAGTGCTAAAACTGCAGAAGATACAAATGTCCAATTATGGCAGCAAGATATCAATACTTGCGCGCAGAAGTGGAAGTTTTATCAAACTTCGCAGCGTAAACTTGTGATTGAATCTAGCTGTATGGCGGGCATGGTGCTAAGCGTGGATGGGCAGAATGTTCAGTTGGGACTAGTAAAAAACGGCCAAGCGCATCAGCAATGGCAAATTTCAGTTGGTCAGACCCTTGCTGATAGTACTTATCAAATTAGCCCTAACCAAAAAGACAATTTCTTGCTCCAATATTCTGATAATGATTATAAAAATGGCACAAAACTCTTTGCAAAAACCGAGAGTCGAGCCGACGTGACGAGCCGGTGGGTTTTATCTTATGATCGTAGCGGCGATTATTATACTATAAAAAATGCCGCTTCCGGAAAAGTAATAGATCTATCCAATGCCCAGACCACCAATAACACAAAAATTCAATTATGGCAGCAAGATACTAACACCTGTGCGCAAAAATGGCAGATTATCCCAAGCTTGAAAGAAGGTGCGTATCATATTGTGTCAATGTGTTCTAGCTCGTATGGGCTGGGCTGGTCTAGCAGTGATGATAACGTTAGCTTGCAAGCCAGTGATAGTGTTCGGGCGGCGACTTGGAGTTTTACACTGGTTGAACCGGAAGTTGCTAATGGGGAATATCACCTGGCTTCGGCAAGTAACCAGAATTACGTTTTGGACGTATCTGGCGGCAGGACGACTAATGGTACTAATATCCAAGGCTGGTCGATCGATTATAATGCTGGTGCCCAAAATTGGTTAGTGCAATATGATGACAAAACCGACACTTACACTTTAAAAAATCCGCAATCCAATAAAGTAATGGATCTCAGTAATGCCAAAACTATCAATGGCGGTAATGTGCAAATTTGGAGCTTAGATACTAATACCTGTGCGCAAAAATGGATTTTTGATAAGATGGCAAATAACGAGTATGCTATTCATTCAGCTTGTGATTATAGTTATGTTTTAGACTTATCCAATAATCGTACTACTAATGGTAATAATATCCAAATTTGGCAACAAGATCTGAATACTTCGGCGCAAAAATGGATTTTGCAGCCGATACAATAAATTTCAAAAAGTGGTTTAGCTTAGCTGGAGATATTCTCGCCAAAACTCTTCGGAGACAAATTGGTCGCGAGCGGCGGTATAAGCTTGTCGCACCTCCTGATGATGTTTTTGGTATAGTTTAGTGAGGCGCTTGTATTCTTTCATAAGTTTTTTAAACTTCGAACGGTCGCGTGTATACAAAACCGCCGTATCATTAAACGGATTAATTGCTAAAACTTCGTGATGCCTGGCGATGGTTTCAGGCTGGAAACCAAATCCGCCGTAGCCAACCGCCGCTAAGCCTTTTCTGGCTAACTTTTCGGGAATTAACTTCTGTCCATTCCAAGTCAGTTTGAGATAAATTTGATTTTGGATAGAGAGCGGCTTGCTAGCATTAGCTTCTTGCGGGGTCATGGTAATATCCAATCCTTCGCGAATTTCACTAATCGGTCGTAAAGTATTATCAATTTCGCGATTATGCTTTAGTAATTCTTCCCCAGAAGTTTTCATCAGAAACTCGGGGCCTTTGAGATAATCTTCCAATGCGCGTAAAATCAGTTCTGCCGCGGAATAATTAAATTGCAA
Source organism: uncultured Candidatus Saccharibacteria bacterium (assembly GCA_964388975.1). Taxonomy (GTDB): domain Bacteria; phylum Patescibacteriota; class Saccharimonadia; order Saccharimonadales; family Saccharimonadaceae; genus Nanosyncoccus. Next base: position 27,444 of record CAYMCF010000001.1, read on the forward strand.
GATCTCGGTACGAAAAGCATCGTACCAAAGTTTGATAATATCTTTATCTTGAATCACGCCAGTGGTGGATTGAATAATCAAGAGATTACGCAAATGTTGATAACGGTCAAACACGCCATTGTATTTAGTGGCAAATCCCATGTGCCAGACACAAATGCCACTCATAGTAATGAAGTGTGCGTTGCATCTCAAACTATACTCCACATCATCAATCCGGATAAAAATCGGCAAAGGCAAACCATGTTTCTCGATTTGCGTTCTAGGAATGCAACAATACCACCAAGCCGCATAAGTGCTAGCGCGCTCGGTGAGTAACTTTTCGTTTTGCAGATTATCAGTGAGCAGGGAATGATCGAATTCTTCCTTGACTGGCTTGAGCATTCCATTATTGTCAATTAAACCAATATCTTCATGCTGAGTTCCTGGGTCTTCGTAGTAAAGCATGGCTCCGGAGATAAAGAAATCTTGATATTCTGGCTTTAGTAAGCGTAATAGATTATAAGTGCGTTTGATACTTTCTGGTAAAACTAAAATATCGTCGTCCATCAAGAGAACGTGAGTAGTGGTAAATTCAGGATTATTTAAAGCTTCCAGCATGCCGCGTGCAAAACCGCCCGACCCGCCAGCATTAATATTGGGATAAAGTTTAATATTTTTACTATTGATTTCTGATGCTTTGAGCGTGCGGCCATTATCTACTACGTGCAAGAAACAATTTCCGGCAATATCTTCCTGCGAATTAATAATTTCGTTGCGGATTAGTTCCACATTTTGTTTCACAAAAACTTCTTTGTGACAAGTAGTAGTAGTGAGGGCGAGTTTGACTGGGTTGAGGGAACTTTCAGGTATTTCTACGGAAAAATAACCTTCAGAAATAGTCAACTTTGGTGACAAGGCTAAAATCTTTACTCCCACCATTTGTTCGGAATTCTCCGGAAATTCATAACTAATTTCTTGACTTTTTTCGTGGTCGTATTCCTTTTGGGTAAATTCAGTAGTAATGACGGTTAAGGCTTCTTTGTGCGCGCCCAAAAAAGTAATTCGGGCTTTACCGCAAATTTTGAGATGAAAAGTTAGCTTTTGGGCGTAAGTATATTTTTGCCACTTTTCCCATGAGCAAGCATTAAGATAGGTCAATAAATCGATACTTTGAGCAAAACCCAGCGTCAGCTTATCAGTATCTAAAATCCCGTCGTCGCCGCGGTAAAATAGTTTTCGGCAACGCTGGTGATTTGTAGAGTGAGGCCAAACGATATCTTGAATTTTGTACTGCATTCTCTATATTCCTTTCGCTAAAATCGTATTTACAATATATTGACTGGCGTGCCCGTCACCGTAGGGATTATTGGCTCTTGACATTTTTTGGTATAATTGTTGGTCTTGTAGTAAGTCTTTCATGCCGCGATAAACTGAATCTGATTCGGTGCCAACTAGCTTTAAGGTGCCAGCGGCGATACCTTCGGGGCGCTCAGTGGTATTGCGGATTACTAAGACTGGCTTGCCGAGAGATGGGGCCTCTTCTTGTATTCCACCACTATCAGATAAGATAAAGTAGGCACGTTGCATGAGATTATGAAAGTCTAGAACATCTAATGGCTCAATGAGCTTTACTCTTGGGTGGTTACCCAAAATTTGATGTGCAATTTCTCGCACTTTGGGATTAGCATGTACCGGATAAATAACACAAAGATCTGGAAAATCATCAAGCGCTTGCTTAACGGCCGAAAAAACTTGCTCTAGCGGTGCACCTAGATTCTCGCGCCGGTGAGCAGTTAGGAGAACCATCCGCTGAGCACCGATCCAATCGAGCAATGGATTTTGATAATGATCGGTGACGGTAGTAGCTAAAGCATCGATAGCGGTATTACCGGTGACAAAAATCTGTTGTCCTTGGTTAAGTGATTTCTCAAGATGAGCTTTGCTGGCTTCGGTGGGAGTGTAAAGATAATCGGCTAAATCATCAATAATTTGGCGATTCATTTCTTCGGGGAAGGGTGAATACTTATTGTAAGTTCGGAGGCCGGCTTCGACGTGGCCAATGGGAATATGTTGGTAAAAAGCTGCTAAGGCTGCCGTCATGGCCGTAGTGGTATCACCATGCACTAAAACTAAATCTGGCTGCACATCGCGGATTACTTTGCCTACACCCTTCAGCACACCCGCAGTAATATCCTCCAAAGTTTGGTTAGGGCGCATTAAGTTTAAATCGTAATCAGGAACAATTTGGAAAAGTTTCAATACTTGATCGAGCATTTGGCGGTGCTGAGCGGTAACGCAAACAATCGGCGTGACGCCTTTGCGTTTTTTTAGTTCTTTCACGACCGGTGCCATCTTGATGGCTTCGGGGCGTGTGCCAAAAATTACTAAAACTCGCTTATCCATAAATATGCTCCAAAACATATTGGTCAAAAGTGCTGGCGACATTTTTGGCATTATATTGCGCTAAAGCTTTTTGGCAATATTTGGTAGGATTATAATCCTGCTCGATAATTTTAGCAAGATATAAATATATATCATCAGGGTCGTGGGTGACAATTCGGCCGGCACCAATTTGGCGGATTGCATCAGCGGAAGTGCCAGTGGTTTGCGTGATGGCAAAGATTGGCTTTTCGGCGCCGAGATAATCAACTAATTTGGCTGGGAAATAAATATAGTCATTGAGTACTGAGTTAAGATTGGCATCAATTAAGATTAACCAATCAGCTTGGCTAATCTTCTCTAAACTTTCTAAATAAGAAATATCCGGGTGTACAGTGACGAATTTACCAATTTGATGATCAATAATAGCAGCTTTATCTTGATCACTCATGTGCCCATAAAAGTCAAATTGGACTTTTTTGGCAAGATTGGGGTGAGTTTTTTTCAGTTTGCCAAGCGCAATAAAAAGTGGTTTAGCACTACGCATCTCATCCAGATGTCCCACGTAGAGGAAATGTTTTTTACCATCTTGTGCTGGCGCGGCGGCTTCAGGGTAAAGAGTTTTGTCAAAACCATGGTTAATAATTACGCCTTTATCACGAAACTTAGCAAATTCATCGGCAAAAGCGCGGTCGTATTGATATTGATTATTAAAAATCAAAGCATCGGCCTGCTCGAACGCCAAATTATTAGCTTTTTCGCAAAGTAACGGCCAAAGCATTTTGTTGGTGCGCTCTTTTTCCCAAATTTTCTTGCGTGCTAGGCGTGTAGGGGAAATCGCGAGCTTAGCGGTTTTGGCTAGGGAAGGATGTTCTCGCCAAAGATATTGCTGCAAAAAGAATGGATTTTGATTCTTGCGGATGCATTCGATATAAGGAGAATTAACTAGCGGGTCACCAAACGAAGCTAACCATTTGGTTTCTGGAAACTGAGCTTTCATTTCGGCAGCGGCCAAGTGCGAATCTACTGGCATTACGCGTGACATAACAAAATCATATTTATCATGATTTTGTGCATAATACTCTACGGCTTCTTTTACCCAGGCATTAGCATCGGTGCTTGCGGCTTGATGAATCGTGACATTATCGGCAGTGAGGGCAGACTCGTCAGTCTTGCGGTCCCACATGGATCCGCAAAAAGGTTGCCGCGTAAAAACATCATAACTAAATTGCGAATTCTTGAGTAATTTGTAAGTGACTAAGCCCTCCGAAGAATTTCCGGGTGGATAATACCAACTAATTACTAAACCATGTAACTTTTTCATTTTACGCCTCCACTTTTGTACAACTTTGCTTTCATTTTTCTGCGCCAAGGAGCTAATCTTTTGGCTAAGTTTTTGGCGGCCGGAAGTTGTTGGTGAATTTCTGGGAAGTTAGTTTGCAAAAACTGATCAAAGGCCAAAAGCTCGTTAATTACTTGGTTATCGGCATCAAACTTTTGGTAATAAATCTCGTAATGAGTATTTAGCATTAACACAATTTGTTTTCGCAAGACTGGTTGTAAATATTGTTGGGTTACTGGTAAATTAGCTTGTTCGGATAGTAGCCATCTCAAAACCCTTTCGTGGTCTTGGCGATGTTTGTAGAAGCCAGCCATGCCTACACTTTGCTCGGGGCGACCGATAAAGTAACGATAAATATCATAATTGAGAAGGCTATAAGTTTTGGCACTTTTCAAAACTTTAGCTACATACTGTTGATCTACATAAAAAGTTTTTTCTAGCAATCCGTCATCCCAAACTTTTTTGAGTATGTTAGTTTTGACGGTTAGGGAATGCATAGAGAATTTGAAAAAGAAGTCTGCATCCGCTAGAGTTTGCTCTAGATCTGCCGTAGACAAAACTTTTTGGTCGGGTTGTTGAAAAGTTCTGGGGATATTAGTTAAATCATACAAATGCCGCTCTTGATAATTCGTCACAAGAAAATCCACATCCAGCTTAGCTAAAGCTTGGATGTAATCACTAAAATCATCAATGTTCACCCAATCGTCCGAATCAATTGCCCGGAAATACTTGCCCTTAGCGGCTTTGAGTGCGGTATTGATGGTTGAACCATGCCCGCCATTAGCTTTATCAATTACCGAGACGGCTTGCGGAAAACGCTTAGCGTAAGTTTTGGCGACTTGGGCGGTTTGGTCGGTACTGCCGTCGTTCACAACGATTATATCAATTTGATCCAGGGTTGTAAGGTCATAAGTTAGGCTATCCAAGCAACGACTTAAGTAACGTTCGGTATTGTAGGCAGGTATAGCTATGGTGAGTAACTTCATATTTCCTATAATAGCACAATATATGGTATAATTCTAGATATGAAAGCGGTGCGACAGATGATGAGGGTTTCTCAAAAGCACCCGCGGGCGGTGGCAATGGCGGGGGCGGCAATGGTTACGGTTGGTATTTTGTTGGTTGTGATGTTGGTTTGTGGATATGCGCCTTTCGGAACGAAGTCTTTAGCGGTAGCAGATGCGCGTATTCAATATTTAGATTTCTTTGGTTTTCTAAAAAACGTATCTGCTGGGCTGGATAGCCTATTCTATAGCTTCAGCAAGGGTTTAGGCGGTTCTTGTTGGACGCTGTTTGCGTATTATTTAGCTTCACCATTTAACTTGTTGCTAAGCTTTTTTGAAAAAGTACAGATTAATACTTTTTTTAATTTGATTTTTGTGCTAAAAGCAGCGCTAGCTTCGGCATTTTTTGCATGGTTTTTAGCAGAGTGGTTCCGTCCACAAATGGAAACGTCTGCACAGAAACAATTTTTAGCTAAATTAGGAACCATGATTAGTTTAGCCATGGCGTATGGGCTTTGTCAGTATATGTTAGCGCAAGCTAGCAACATCATGTGGCTGGATGGAGTGTATTTGCTGCCGCTCTTGATGTTGGCCACGCATCGGATTGTGTTAGGGGAATCTAGCTGGCCGCTAGCATTAGTTACGGCCTTGGCAATCTTATTTAATTGGTACTCGGCAGGAATTGATTGTCTGTTTATTTTGATTTGGTTTGGCTTTGAGGTTATTTTGCAGCAAGCAGATCAAAAAACTTTCAATCTTTTTACTAAGGCTAATGGGCGCCGTTTACTAAAACTGGTGATGGCTTTGGCTTTGGGTGTGCTGACTAGTATGGTCCTGTTCTGGCCAACAATTTTGGGAGTTTTGAGCACGCAGCATGGCTCGATTAATTTATTAACAGCGATGAAACCGGGATTTATCGGAGCAATTCCTACTCTAATAGAAAGATATAGTTATGGCGCCGGTAGCACTTATGGCGCAGCGGCGTTGTATTGTGGCGGTTTCGCAGCGATCGGCTTGGTAGCGTTATTGGTAAATAAAACTTTATCCATTCGCAAAAAAATCGTGATTGGCGGATTTTGCGCAATCTTAATCGGGATTTTATATTGGCATCCGCTGGTGATGTTGTTCTCGCTGTTCGAAGCAGTGGGATCGTATTGGTATCGGTATAGTTATGTAGTGATTGCTGCAATACTTTTTCTGGGCGCGTATTATTTTCTCAAAGTCTGTACTCAGCGCGATGCGAAACTTTTGCTACGTGTAGGTAGCATTTTGGCGGTAATATTAATATTGGTGCAGTTTGTACATTCGGCCATAGAGATTAATTTAGTCTATCGTAGCGCACTGATGATTTTTGCGATTGCAGTTTTACTCTATGCGGTATTAAAAGCATCTAATTACTGTATGCGCAATGTGGGCATGGTTTTGTTGGGCGGATTGGTTTTGATTGATATGAGTTATGCGACTTATACTTTTTTGCGGAATTATCAAGAAGTAAACGTGGCGGAGTATAATAATTATACCGAGACAACTCAACAAACTCTTGCGAATTTGCACAACGCTGATCCCGAAACTTATCGAATCTCAGCTACTGCGACGCGCTATCAGGACGAAGCTGGCATTGCTGGGGCGACTGCTAATTATAACGAAGCGATGTTTTTTAATTATATGGGAATTTCTAGCTACACTTCTATGCCGGATGAAAATCAGCTCGCGCTTTTGCAACGTTTGGGGTACCGGACGGATTTTGACATTAGAACGATCGCGAATACTTCGATTATCGGAGCCGACTCTTTGCTAGGAGTAAAATATGTTTTGTCTGATTATCCGATTAATGGTTTACTGCAAGAAACATTTGCACCCGCCGATGCTACCCGCCAAGTTTACCGTAATCCATATGCGTTGCCGCTGGCGGTGGTTTACGATGCTAATGATCGTACTATCCGGGGTGATAATCCTTTTGAATATCAAAATCAATTTTACAGTAAATTATTAAACCAAGAAGTAAAGTTGTACCAGCCGCTCAAATATCAAAAACCATCGGATAGTTATACATATAATTTTACGGTACCGGCAGGGAATTATGCTTTGTATGGTAATATTCCGCCGACTGGTGATAATCCGGATTTGATGCTAAAAATTAATCATGCGGCACCGATTGCTTATGGGCGCTCGGATAGTTCCGCCGCTGCCACTTTGACGCCGTCAGTTTTTTACATTCCTACTGATCGCGCGCGTCAACAACTTACTTTGCAGCTGAGTTCGGAGAGTGGCACTTATCGGGTAGGTGATTTGGAGCTTTATTTATTAGATCTTGATTTGCTCGCGCAGGTTACTGAGCAACTTTTAGCGCGGCCGGCAGTGGAAATAAGATTAAAACCATCAACTAGTTTCCAAGTTGCAGCTAAGGCGGGACAAGAACTTTACTTGTCAATTCCTTACGACAAAGGCTGGAAAATTAAACGTAATGGTAAAGTGGTTGTCGCGCAGCAGTTTGCCGACGCATTAATGGCAATACCGCTAGAAGATGGAGAAAATAACATTGAATTAAGTTACGAGGTACCGGGTTTAGCTCTGGGGATTATGCTTTCGACACTTGGGGTAGGCGGGGTGATAGTCTTAGCATATTACGAGAAGAAAGGAAAAATGTTATAATATGAGTATGATAAAAGTTTCGATTATAGTTCCGATATACAAAGTAGAACGTTATTTGCGCGAATGTGTGGACAGTATTCTCGCACAAACTCTTAAAGATATTGAAATTATTTTAGTAGATGATGGCTCTCCGGATAGTTGCCCGCATATTGTGGACGAATATGCTAAGCAGGATTCGCGCATCAAAGCAATTCATCAAGAAAACTCCGGCTACAGTAAGGCGGTGAATCGCGGTATCGCGGAGGCGCAGGGAGAATATATCGGAATTATTGAGTCCGACGATTGGATTGAGCCAGATATGTATGAGAAACTTTACCGCAGTGCTAAGAAATATGATACCGACGTGACAAAAGGTATGTTTACAAAATACAACTCCACCCTGCCGGCAGGAGCAAGAGATGAAGTTTTTCGGAATCCATCGGGTGTAGATCTAAGCTTGGCGCCAGATGGAGCTTTTACAATTACAGAATGGCCGCCACTCTTGGCTTTTCATGCGTCAATTTGGTCTTCAGTTTATCGTGCGGAATTTATCAAGAAGATTAAACTTCCAGAAACTGCCGGTGCATCGTACCAAGATTTTCCGTTTATGATTGATGTGATGCTAAAAGCTAAAAGTATTTCGGTAGTACGCAAGCCATTTGTGCATTGGCGCAATGATCCCGATCAAGGAAATTCCACCAGTGCTCGCGGAGAAAAGTTACTTTTGATGGCCAAGAATAGCAAAACTGGTATCGAGCTAGTACAAAAGTCTGGCAAAATGGATAAATTAAAAGAAGCTTTATATGTGCATGTTTTGTGGACTAACATGGGTTTCTTCCAAAAAATTGATAGTAAATATCGCAAAACTTATTACAACTTGTTGCGTGAACTTTTGCTGCCGATACGCAACGATGAAAGTTTTGTGTATCGCTATTTCCGTCCGCAGGATAAATTGTTCTGTTCGTTAATTACTGACCATAGTTATGCTTTTGTGGCGGCGGCGATAGATACTATGCATGCCAAAGCTGGCGCAGGGAATTTTGCCAAGAAATTGCTCGGTGGGCGTTAATTAATTGTGTTAATTAGCTTTTTGTTTGGGCTTCCGGTCTTCCAAGAACAGTTTCCGCGTGATAAAGTTAAACACCATCACGATGGCTGTAGTGATAATCTTAGCAATCATCTCCCCCATGCCAAGCTGGTAAATAAAGAGTGCGAGCAAGCCTTCGGATATTCCTAAGCCGATGAAACTGAGGATAAAAAATTCAGTAATTAAACGTCGGCGAGTTTTGTTTTTGGTGGTGTTAAACACCCAGATGGTATTAGAATAATAATTAAAGATAGTTGCTGCGGTAAAAGAAAAAAGCTGGGCAATCAGTGGGTCCATTTGCAACCAAGTGATTAAGATAGCATAAATCAACCAGTCGATTGCAGTGGCAATTACCCCAGTAATCACGAATTTGGCTAGTTGGGTAAGAATTTGCTGATATTTAGTAAGATGCAAAAGTTGGCAGCCCCAAGCTACAAGTTTGTCGATAAAATCTGGCTTAGTTTTGGCGGGTTCGGCGCTAGTCATAGCTACATTATATCTTAAACCTATGTTATAATCAACTTATGAACCCAAAGCTATCGATTTTAGTACCGGTCTATAATGTGGAGAAGTACTTGGCGCAGTGCCTAGAAAGCTTAGTGGAGCAGAGCTTGCCGGAAATCGAAATTATTTGTATCAACGATGGCTCGACCGATAATTCGCTAAAAATTATCAAAGAATTTATGCAGAATGACGCGCGGATTACTTGTATTAATAAACCTAATTCTGGTTATGGCGATAGTATGAATCGCGCCCTGAAAGAAGCGCGAGGAAAATATATCGGCATTCTCGAATCGGACGATTTTATTGATAAGGATGCTTACAAGGAAATGTACGAAGCTGCCGAAGCAGTGCATGCTGAGGTAGTAAAAGCGAATTATTACAAATTCCGCACATTAAAAACCGGTGAAGCCTCGGCGATTACTAAAGTTGAAGAAATTACTAGCCAAAAAGTAGTTAACCCGCGGGAGGATCGCGAAGTTTTTAAGTTTGCGCCGGCGATTTGGTCGGCAATTTATCGTAAAGATTTTTTACGCAAAAACAAAATTGATTTTCTGCCTACGCCAGGTGCGTCGTATCAAGATTTGAGTTTTAATTTTAAAGTTTGGACTTTGGCGCGAAAAGTAGTACTTTTACCGAAAGCTTATGTGCATTACCGGATTGATAATGAGAATTCTTCGGTTAATAATCCTGGTAAGGTAAATTGTGTGGTGGAGGAATACGCCGAGATCGAGACTTTTCTTTGCGAACGGGGAATCTTCTCAGACTTTGGCGAAACCATGAACGAAGCCAAATTCCGCAATTATCATTGGAACTTCCAGCGCCTGGAGGGAAAATTAGCTAAAGAATTTTACCAAACTTGGCGACAAGAATTATTATCCGCGAACGAAGAAGGTCTACTAAATCGTGAACATTTTAGCCGCAAAGATTGGTTGGCTTTGCGCACAATTATTAAACATCCGCGGATTGCCTACCGGATTTTGCGAATCCGACGTGCACTAAAACATCATTAAGCTAACTCTTGGCGGAGATTATCGTAAAAGTGCGATGTTTTTTGCGGGAAATCTTGCAAAATAAATTGCTTAAGTTGGACTTTTGCTCTCTGGTGTGGTAAGATAATAACAGAATGAGTGGTATTGGCAATATCTTCTGCCGCAAAAATCGCATTTTGCTGGGAGAGTTAGTAAAAACCGATTTTAAGCTCCGCTATCAGGGGTCAGTTTTGGGTTGTTTGTGGGCGGTGCTGCGACCACTGTTGATGTTTACGATTCTTTATATTGTTTTTGCAAAACTTCTGCGCTTGGGTAATGATATCCCGCATTATCCGGTTTATCTTTTAACTGGTACGGTTTTTTGGAATTTTTTTACTGAATGCACTGGGCAGGGAATTCAATCGATTGTAATGCGCGGGGATCTTTTGCGCAAAATTAGTTTCCCAAAATACATTGTAGTCTTGGCGGCCACTGCGACGGCGCTGATTAACTTAGCCATTAACCTGGGTGTGATTGTGGTCTTCGCTTTGCTGAACGGTGTAATACCCAGTTGGCGCTGGCTGTTGGTGGTACCGCTAATTGCGGAATTATATGCTTTTTCGCTAGGGATATCGTTCTTTCTCGGTGCGATTAATGTCAAATATCGTGATGTTACTTCGATTTGGGATGTGCTAGTGCAGGCATTGTTCTATGCGGTGCCGATTATTTATCCGATTAGTATGGTGCTAGAAGCGGGTAGCTTTGGAGTTTTGGCGGGGAAGATTATTTTGCTCAATCCAATTGCGCAAGTGATTCAAGATGTGCGCTATAATTTAATTACTGATGCAACGGTGACAACGTGGAGTTTGGTGGAGTGGCCGCTTTGTATTATGCCGTTTTTGATTGTGGCGCTAGTTTTGGTGCTGGCAGCACTATTTTTCCAGCGTCGGTCGAAGCGTTTTGCGGAGGAAGTCTAGATGGGTAAAAAGCATAAAGTGAAGAAAAGTGTGAAGAAGTTGTTATCAGTGGAAAACTCTGCAAAACTTGTGCAAAACTCAGCCAATCATGGTGGAAAAACTGTGGAAAAGAAGCAAGAGAGTTGTGCAAAACCTATGGAAGAAACTCAGCCAACCGGTGGAAAAGTTGTGGATAAAATGCAAAAACCGGTGCAAAAGACCGTCATTAAAGTGGAAAACTTACAAAAAAGTTTCCGTTTGCCGACTGAGCGAGCGTCTGGCCTCAAGCAGGCGATTCTCAACTGGTTCAAAGGAATCAAAGGTTATACTGAGCATCAAGTGCTTAAGGGCGTAAGCTTTGAGGTGCATCAGGGTGAGTTTATTGGTATCGTAGGGCGCAATGGCTCAGGTAAGTCGACATTGTTGAAGCTATTAGCGCAAATTTATTATCCCGAAGCGGGGAAAATTACCGTCGATGGTACGATTGTGCCGTTTATCGAGCTGGGGGTAGGGTTTAACCCAGAATTAACCGGGCGGGAAAATGTCTATCTTAATGGTGCACTACTAGGCTTCTCGCGTAAAGAAATGGACGCGATGTACACAGAAATCGTCCGTTTTGCCGAGCTAGAGCCGTTTATGGATGCTAAACTTAAAAATTATTCTTCCGGCATGCAGGTGCGCTTAGCTTTCTCGATTGCGATTCGGGCGAAGGGCGATATCCTGATTCTTGACGAAGTCTTGGCGGTGGGAGATGCCGAGTTTCAGCAGAAGTGCAATGATTATTTTGCTAGTTTGCATGGCGAGCAAACGGTGATTTTGGTGACGCATTCGATGGATAATGTGCGGCGGTTTTGTGACCGCGCGATTTTGATAGAAGATGGTAAAGTAGCTACCGAAGGTAGCCCGGAAGTAGTAGCAAAAGCATACGAAGGTTTGTGGAGTTAGGAGGAAAATGTTCGGCAAAAGTCAGAAAAAAGTGCAGCAAGTAGAGCGGAGTGCAGACTATCCCGATATTCTAGTGGTGGGAGCGGGGCTGTATGGTCTTACCATGGCGGAGCGGTTGGTAAATGAGCTCGGCAAGCGGGTCTTGTTGATTGATAAGCGCAATCATATTGGCGGTAACTGTGCGGCGGAAATCGATTCCATTACTGGCATCGAGTGCCACAAGTATGGTTCGCACTTTTTCCATACTTCGATTCCACAAGTTTGGGAATATGCGAACCGTTTTACGCACTTTACGGATTATGTGCACCGGGTATATACCACACACAAGGGTGAAGTTTATCCTTTGCCGATTAATCTTGGCACGATTAATCAATTTTTCCATGCCACTTATACGCCCGACCAAGCAAAACAAGTGATTGCCGAGCAGGCGACCAGCGCGCCAGCCGAGCCAGCTAATTTGGCCGAGCAGGGAATTTCGCTGATTGGGCGATCACTCTTTGAAGCTTTCATTAAGAATTACACCGCTAAGCAATGGCAAACCCCGGCTGAGGAGCTGGTACCGGATATTATTAAGCGTTTGCCGGTGCGCTATAATTATAACAATAATTATTTTAACGATGCACACGAAGGTTTGCCGGCGGATGGCTATAACGCTTGGTTCCAAAATATGGTGGCCAGCTGTGGCGAGAAGCTGGAGGTGCGCCTGGAGACGGATTTCTTTACTGATCCGTACGTTCAGGAACTGCGCGCGGCAGGGGTGCTGATTATCTATACTGGCCCAGTTGATCAGTTCTATGATTATCGTTACGGCGAGCTGAGGTGGCGCAGTCTGAAGTTTGAGAAAGAAGTCCTCAATGTCGAAGACTATCAAGGCTGCGCAGTGATGAACTATGCCGATCTGGAACCAGAATATACTCGGATTTTGGAGTTTAAACATTTCCATCCAGAGCGTAATTATGGCGGCTACGCGGCTGGTGCACACAAGACGGTAATCGTACGCGAATATAGCAAAACCTGGACCCGCGGCGAGGAGCCGTATTATCCAGTCAATACAGCGGAAGATCGTGAGATTCTCGCTAAATATCGAGAGCTGGCGGCTACGGAAACTCAAGTAATTTTTGGTGGGCGGCTGGGTGAATATGCTTACTATGATATGGATAAAACAATTACTGCGGCGCTGAACAAATTTACAGAGATTAAGGAACAATTAGCATAATGCAAACTAAAAGTGTGGGCGAAGGCAAATATTTACCCTTAATTTCGGTGATAATTCCGGTCTATAATGTGGCCAAAGTGCTAGAACGCTGTGTCGAATCGGTACGTGCACAGGTTTATCCTAATCTCGAGATTATCTTAATAGACGATGGTTCGACCGATATGAGCGGAGCGTTTTGTGAAGTTTTTGCCAAAAAAGATCGGCGTATCAAAGTCATCCACCAAAGTAACCAAGGCCTCTCGGCGGCACGCAACGCGGGGCTAAAAATTGCCAAGGGTAAATGGGTGACTTTTGTAGACTCGGATGATTCGATCCGCCCCGATATGATAGACATATTGCATAGATTGTGCTATACTAACCGAACAAAAATGTCGATTTGCGGTTTTTATGAAGTCAGAAAAGATGGTGAGGGACAAATTATTCCAAAACAACAGCCTACCGAGCGTGTGCTTAGCACAATGGAATGTTTGCGGGCGATGCTATGCGAGGAAGGCTTCTCGATGTCGGCTTGGGGTAAGCTCTACGCGCGGGAACTGTTTGACTTGGTGACTTTTCCGGAACACCGCTTGTACGAGGATGTGGGCACTACTTACAAGCTAGTTTTGCAATGTCCAGAGATTGCGGTGACTTCGGCGCAAGAGTATAATTATTACCAAAATGCCGATTCGATTACTAAGCAGAGTTTTTCGCTCCGAAAAATGGATCTAATTGACCTGACTGATCAAATGTGTGACGATATTGTGGAGTGGGGCAAATCTCGCAGCCCGCAAGACCAGCGAATGCTAGCAAACCTTACTAAAAAACGGCGGATGCACGCGCGGTTTAGCATTTTGCGGCAAATTGTGCTAGTGGATGAGCATACTAGTACGGTGGATGCCAAATCTCTGCAGCACGCCGAGCAGAACGTGGTAAAATATCTGCGCCAGCATAAGGCGGATATCCTGAAGAATCCTTTGACTACTCGCCGGGATAAACTAGCGATGCGTTCGCTGCAGCTGGGCGTGCCGGCTTTTAAATTTGCTTGGCAGAAGTATGCGAAGAGCAGAGAAGAGCAAAAGTAAGATCTTGGGCTAAGTAGTAGCATTATGGCCAACTGCTAAGCTAACCTTAAGATAGCCTTAAAATTTTTCAAATTAAAATTCCCAAAACTTCGCAAAAATCAAAGTTGTGGGAATTTACAGGGGTGATTTTGGTGTGATGAAAGTAGGGATTAATCGATTGGAATGACACAGCGCACAGAAACGCCTATATAGCGACTAGGATAATTGTTTGGGCTTAAAGAGTATGAGTTAAATTGCAGAGCGTAAGCGTATGGTGGATTATCATTTATTTTAAGCGCTGTGCTAGACCAGTAATAACCGCCTCCAGGTACAGGAGCGGATGCATTTAGCCAGCCAGCACCGGAAAAGAAACCGCCACTAAAGACCGCACCATTAGTGGCAGTAGTAATGCCAAAGCTATTACCTAAGGTAGCATCAGTTTGATTAGTTTTCCAGGCATTAGCAGGAGTAATTTGGCTAGATCCATCCATTACCAGCTTATTAAAACTACCGTTCACAGTGTTACCTCTTTTAGAGGTAGGCAATTTCCAACCCTTTGAGCAAATGCTTCCGGAGGCTTCTCCAGAGGTTATCTCGCTAGTTCCGGTACTGGCCGTAGCGGCATACCAGGTATAATAGGCGCCATATTTATTAGTGTCATTGTCTGGGTTGTCTTTGTACGGATAGTAGACTTTATTTGTGTCCGTAAGCTTATCGGTCCAAGGAGAAGTGGAAGCTGGGATTGTATAATTACTCGTGACGTTAGAATCGGCTGAAGTAATAGCTTTGTTGGTTAGGTTCATATTCTGCAGCATCCAGCAATTACCATCCCGCAATCTACCTACGATGTAGCTTTCTGCTACATCGTCATTGGTATACCCGCCACCACGAGCATCACGTAGTACTAATAATGGCACTTGCTTTGGATTATTGCTAGTGGGGGCATCTACTTGTTTACAAACATCCGCCGTCATACTTTGCATAGTCAGGATGCCAGAGTTCTTGGTAGTACCGTCTGGGAGTTGCCACAAGCCTACGGCAAACTTAGGTACTGCCGCGAGTGAGAGCATGGCACTGGTATGATAAGTACCAGAAAAATCATCCTTACCGAACTTAGCTCCAAAGACTAGCCTCTTAGTAAAGGTAGCATTGTAATCAGTTGGTGCAGCATTCTCCAATAGACCGTTAGCAAGGCTATTAGCATAAGTACCAAGCTTGGGCATGCCATAATAAGTTAAACTGGCTTCATCACTATCTAAGTTATCACTCCAAGCCCAGCCCCAGCTACCTTCAGCCATAGTAGTCATATTAGTACCAGTAGCATTAGCTAGCACAACGTTCTGGTCTTCGTTGAGGCGCATGGCTCCATTAGCTTCCGCATAGGAGATAGTCAGGCTATAGCTACTTACGTCCGTAGCTGTAACGGTGACATTATGGCTTCGATAAGCCATACCATCAGCAGGGACTTCGGTAG
>CAYMCF010000002.1:0-32178 GCA_964388975.1 uncultured Candidatus Saccharibacteria bacterium
TTGCATACTATAACTATAACACTACTTTTTTGATGGTGTTATGCAACAAGACCTTTAGAACTTTTGCTATGTTAATTACCTTATAAGAGTTCGTTTCCCGGCTGGAGCGGGTCCGATTCTTTAGATGAGGAGAGCTCCACCGGAACTCGTTAAGGTAATTACATAGCATATCCTCTAGGAGCCTAGCTGTGGCTGTACCCGCAAATAATTCTGTACATAGTTCTTAAGTTCGTTAAATACCGGAAGGGCATGATCTTGCCCACCAGCCATTTTCCCCTCTTCCCATACGCGTACCATAATCACATAGCTGGGCAATTCCCCAGCCGTACCGCCCGCCCCCACGTAAGTCGCCTGAGTTTCATCCATGGAATATTTACCATCCTTAATTACCTGCGCCGTACCGGTTTTACCGCCAACGTAATATCCTTCGGGGTCAGTACCATTCGTACGCCAAAAACTACGCGTATTATAGAGCATCTCGCGCATCGCCGCGCTGGTAGTTTCGCTAATAGTCTGCCGTTCTACACCCTTCGCTTCGGCCGGGACAAATTCCCCATTCTCCATTTTCCCGGCCACAATCGTCGGTGTATAATATTTCCCGCCATTCACTACTGAAGCTACCGCTGCCGCTACTTGGATCATCGTTACCTGCATGTTCTGGCCAAAAGTCATATTGGCATAGAGCGAAGCTAAGCCATCCATATCAGCGTGCGGCTCCACTAGTAGGCCCGGAGATTCATAAAGTTCGATTCCGGTATAGCGCCCCAGCCCAAACAAGTCATAATAATATTTGTATAACTTTTCTCGCGCCGCATCAGTAATTTCGGTTTCACTACCGCCCATCCAACGCAAAGCTTGAGTAGAGCCAGTATTCAGTGAATAATTAAACGCCGTCTGCATAGTCTGTTGCCCTAAGAGATACGAGCCCTGCTCAGTATTGCGGATCGGCCAGCCGTCAATCGTAATCTCGCCAAAGTTCGTGAACATTTTGTCTGCCGTCATCACACCCAGATCAGTAGCCGCCGCAAAAGTAAAAGTTTTGCAGACACTGGCAGGCTCAAACGGATCTTCGATGGTATGGTTTACATAGGCCGCCGCACTCGATACATTGCCATAATCACCCGGGTCATAGCTAGGATAATTTGCCATCGCCAAAACTTTACCGCTATTTGGGTCCATCACTACTGCGCTGAGATTGGCAAAACCCAACTCACCCGACTTTTTCGCCAAAATCTTCTCCACATTGTACTGCAAAGTCTTATCAATTGTAAGGACAATATTCTCGCCATCCTCAGCCGGGATTTTTACATTATCATCACCAATCGAAAGCGCTACGTTATTAATATCCTTGATGGTTTTTAGCAAGCCATCCTTGCCGGAAAGTTCTTCGTTCATAGAGCCTTCTACACCATATTGCCCGATGCCGTCGGCATTCACAAAGCCCAGCACCCCAGCCGCCAAATTCCCCTCCGGATACACCCGCTTAGTATTAGACTGCAGCCACACACCGGTCAAATCTAGCTCGGCAATTTTCTCTGCGGCTTTGCGCTCCACATTCTTCCCGACAATATAATATCGCCGCGTGCGGTCAGCAAACGCATCCGTCCATTCCGCAGTGCGCTTATCGCCTAGCAGATCATTCAGAGCTGTCGTGGCCTGCTCTTCACTGGCAATCATCGGGTCCACAATCACCGTATAGACCGTCGTATTCATTACTACCGCCACCGGCTCACTGCCGTCCATCATGTAGATCTCGCCGCGCTTGGCTGGTAAGACGTTTTGCAAAGTCTGCTGCGCCGCCGCCTTGGCCGCCCATTCGTCGTGCTGGATAATCTGAATCACAAAAAGCCGCACCACGATGATTCCCATCGCCGCCAACAAACCCAGACGCAATACTTTGTTTCTGGTCATGTCTATATTATAGCATAGCTAATTTGAATCGTCGAAATATTCAGATAGACCTAGCATTTACTCCGCATATCCCCCGACTGTTGCATCCTCCATATTCGATGCCACTTCACTGCCTTCGGTCGCGGCAATCGAAGTCAAGCGGGCCTTTTCTACCGCTAAATCTTCCTTCTTGGCTTGCAAGTCAGAAATCTCACTATCGATCGCCGAAAGTTCGTAATCATAGTTCGTAGCGCGGGTACTCTGCGCCACATAAATCAAACCGATTCCCAAGACCATCACACCTAGCAGAATCGAATACGCCAATGGCCCTAAAGTTTTTTGGGTATGGCGCACCGTATTAAAGTTTCTCGTCCAGGTGCCGGTGGTAGTAGCCGCACTCCGCCGGGACACATACGTCTGTGGTCTCATTAATTTTCCTCGCAGTTTTTATTTAAAATTAATTCAGGAATCAAAAGGTTGCCGTTGTTAAAAGTAAAGCAATAGCCATTCATAGACCAGGAATCCGCAAGTCCGCGGACTCCTGGGAAGGTCATGTATTTTTATTTGAAACACTCTACGGTTTTAACTCTACAACCGCGGTGAGCCTTACGGCCCATGGCGCAAAACTTCCAGAAACTGAGCAGATAATCCATAAATCTGCACACCATCTCGAACCTTGCGATCGTTATATCTATTTTAAGCTTGGAGTATCCCATATCTACACTTAGATACCCCAAGCTTGGGCTGCGTACAAAGAATGCAACTACTCCGCACACAGCTAGTTAGAGCAGTGCTCTAGCGGAAGTGAACTTTCACCTTCTGTGCGCGTGAACGGTTGCTAGTTACAATGATTTGACGTGGCATAATTTGCCCTCCTTTTTATTTTTATGTTTTTATTTTGCAGGCTTTGTTACTTTGCTAGCTCCGAATTAAGTCAACAAGGTATCAAAAACACTGCCTTTATCATGCCGAAAGCGATTCGCCCATCGCCCGCGCCAAACTCGCAGAATCTCCACACTCTACATTTTGATGGCCGCGCGCAACTTCGCACTTCTCGCTCTCGGGTTGATAAACAACTCCGATTGGTCCGCAACTATCGGTTTCTTAGTCAGCACCTGAAGTTCTGATTCCTCGCCATATCCGGATACTTCCTTGAGATAATCTTTGACTAGCCGATCCTCCAAGCTATGGAAAGTAATCATCGCGACTCGCCCGCCGGGTTTTAATAACTTCGGCAATAACGGCAAAGTCCGCTCAATCTCCCCTAGCTCATCGTTGACAGCAATGCGAATCGCCTGAAAAGTACGCGTCGCCGGGTGAACTTTGCCACCACGTCCGTACCTGCTCAAGGCATCACCCAACTGCTTCGTAGACTGCCATGGTCGCCCATGCACAATCGCCCGCGCAATTAGTCTCGCAAAGCCTGGTTTTTCCTCGCCATAACGTTCCAAAATCTCCACCAAATGTTTCTCGCTCCAATGGTTGACGATTCCTTCAGCGTCTAGTTTCTGCGACTGATCCATCCGCATATCCAGCGGACCATCTTTCGCAAACGAAAACCCTCGTTCGGCTCTATCTAGCTGCGGAGAAGACACTCCAAAATCCATTAGTATCATATCAAAAGCGTTTCCACACTCGATTTCTTGCAACACTGCGCCATAAAAGTCCGAATGTAATAATCCTAGTTCCTTTCCTTTGAACTTTTCCTTCAGGATATCTATTGCATTCTGGTCCCGGTCTACTAAGACCGAGGTTTTATAATTCTGTGTTGCCGCCAAAATCTTGCTCGCATGCCCGCCATATCCAGCCGTCAAATCTAAATAAGATTCGCCCAGCTGCGGCTGTAGCACTGCCAGCACTTCTGATAACAATACCGGTTTATGAAGTTCTTCCATGTATATATTATACATCGTTCGTTTGAGATCGTTCAACTAGAAATTTTCACAAGTTTGTTTTTAGGTTAGTTTTTGTTTAGAAAATGCTGATAGTACGTATTATCTACCACGATTTCGGCCTGCGCTAAGCAAACCATAGGAATCATGGCCGTTGAGAGACTTATAACGTATTTACTTATGAGTGGGTTGTTTTTTCTGGCCTCAGCATTACGAACCAATAGAGTTAATTGGGAGGTGTTTGTTTGAAGAACATACGGATTAGATTTCGCGTGTCCTAAACGCGTGCAAAAACTCCTAGTTGGTCGATCTCAAACTCTGTTAATTTACTTTTATCTTTGTTTTGATAAATGTTTGTTTGTGGCCCCGCACTGCACAACTTTATTTTCCAAGGTTTCAAATTATTTTATTTTGTAATTTTGAATTTGTTTTAGTTGTTTGTGTGGGTGTTCGTCCACTGATTTAAGTATAGTGGATTTTTCCAAAAAACACAAGTACTTTTGCCAAACATTTTTCCGGCTTTTCCAAAAAGTTTTCCACAGCCCACCATTTCCACTGTAGTTCTATTCTGTAAAAGTTTTCCACAACGAGAAAAGCTGCGGCCGAAGCCGCAGCTAGTTTTGCTAGAGTAAGATACATGTCCGAGTAAAGTCTTAGGCGTGCGAAAGAATAATATATTATATAGGCTCAGTTATCAGCGGATAAACCAACACCGACGACCACGACAACAGCTGCGCAGCACGCTCATACAGTGCGTAAAAAGCCGCCATGCGCGGGAAAATAAGCACAAAATCAACCCGAACCGTTTACTTCGGTCTTACCTAGCTCAGAGATACTTAAGGTCGATATTCGCCCTTATGCTTTCATTGTAGCACACATCGTTGATTTTGTCAAGAGGTTTTTCTGCTTGCGCTTTTTGGCAAGATATTTTGTACTTTAATGGCCTTGTTCACTACCATTTTCCACGATTTTCTGTTGTAATATAATTTTCTGACGCTTGGGAAAATGCAAAGAATATGATGTAATAAGTTATTGCTTAATACCTGATTCTCTGGTACAATAGAGCTAATATTCTTTGGAGGTAAATAGTTATGGATACAGGTTCCGACCAACCCGCGGAAAAGCCTTTAGAAACCGCCGCGCCCGCTGATGCCACTGATACTTTAGACACTGCGGCTGCACAGGCTTTGGATAAAATCGGCCAGATTACTGGTAATGATACTGACAATAGCGATACGGAGAATTCCACTGACGGCACCGCAGAAATTACCGAGGACACAGATAATTCTGCAGATGCTTCTGAAAACAGCGAAATAGATGCGGAAGATGATGGTTCTGCGGACGAAGAAGATAATAATAGCAATGATTCCCCAGCCGAGCCAGTCTACCGTCGGGTAGAAGGTAGTTTTGATGTCTTCCACTGGGCCAACGAGATCGATGAGGTAAAGAACAATGTTTCGGTAGAGCTGTTCTTATTCAATAAAAATTACACGCCTTTCCGGGTGCGTTATTCTGATAAACTGACCGCCAGCGTAAAGGCGATGTTTATGCAGGAAGCTACTGGCTACATTATCAAAGAAGCCGATAAAGGTTTGGAATGTCGAGAATACGAAAAGTCGGACGGTGAAGACAAGGTAATTTACCGCACCAAGCTGAGCAACGTGGGGCGAGCGGAGACTTTGATCCACTTAATCGAGCACGAATACCGCAACATTGATTCTTATACCGACCACGTAGACGAGTTTAAAAAAGTCAAAGGAATCATTGCTAAGTTTAGCTACCCTGGCGATGATGGCGAAACCAAAGTTTTCTATATTGCCAAGGCGTTATCTCCGTCATCAGCCCTTAAGGGCGGCACCAGCTGGGAGCTGAATGGTGAAAGTTTCGAGCCATTCTCGGCCGAGGTAGCCCTGAAGATGCCGGATGACAACCAAGTGGCCATTATTGATGGTAATGTGATCATCTTTAACCAAAGCAAATTCGAAAACCTTTTCCAGTACGATTATAAATCACAGGTGATTGCCGATGAAAAAGCCAAAGAACTGACCGACAAGTATAAGCTATCCTTTGCCGAGGGACTGACTCTAAATACCCTTTTGCAAGATAAAAAACCTCTAGTAAAGAAATTGCAATCGCTAGATATTGCCACCGAGATGCCACAAGATAAGCTGATCGACTATGCCGACGAAATGCAGCTAGAACTAATGACCGATGACGATGGTTCGATTATCATCATGGACGACAAAGATCTCACGATGTTTGTCAATCTCCTGAGTGAAGATTACTTTATCTCTCCGGTAAATGGCCGCCGCTACGAGATTAAGTCCAAAAAATTACTCTCGGAGCCTTCGGGCGAGCCGCCGAGAGGGTAAGATTGGAGTTTACTGCGCAAGCGTTTTAGTTAAAATTTATAATTTTATGGTACAATAAAGACATGAGCAAAATCTTAATTATCGGGAACGTCCTCAAAGATGTCTACATCAAGCTAGACGATCGGCAAAACGATTTTGAAACCGACGCCAATGGTATTGACTGGCTAAATCTCGGTTTTAATGGGGCGGCGCACAGTTTTTTCCAGCGCACGAGTGTTTATGGTGGGGCGGCCGTATCTTTATCGGTATTATATCGCTTGGGGCTAAACGCTGAGATCCTGAACTCTCGTACTGAGTTCGTAGATGGTGAAGTGGTTTGGAGCGGCGAGCCAGATAATTATCGTTATATCTTTTGTCATAAAGACGAGATTACTTATTTTGTACCCAGCAGCCGCAAGGTAACCGATTGGTCGATGCCAAGCGGTACGCCAGAGTGGATTTTGGTAGACCGCTCCGCCAAAATCTCCCAAAGGTTAGTCAATGAGCTGAAGAACTTCTTGAAATTCTCCCCTGCCACGAAGTTAGCCGTCCACGCTGAGAAATATGCCACCCCTTCAGGAAAAATACTCCGCGAAATGGCTGATGTGCTCTTCCTCGAAGACGAGCCAGCCATGCACCCAGAAGTAGAGATTGTAGACAAGGTTGAGACTGACCACCCTAGTAAGCAGCTAACTTGCCATATTAGCCCACACAAGATTGTTTTTAGTGATGCCGAAGAAAGTTGGGAGCTAAGCAAAACCGATATGATGACTCATCTCACTGTTTATTCGACTATCGTGGCCACTGTTTTGGGAGTATTATCTGTTGGCGGCTCACCAGCCGATGCCGTCCTCTGGGCGCGACTCAATGCCGAACAGGCCACCATTACTGGTTCCCTTTCTGCGAAAAAGCTCCAAGAGCTAGCTAGGGCCGAGAAAGAAAAACGCGACAATCTCAAATATGTAGCACGCTTGATTATGGCACCGCATCGCGGCGTCTTAGCTATGGACGAATCGGAGCCCAAGCTTACCGAGCGCTTAGTACGCGCTGGCATTGCCGGTACCGAATCACAGCGTAAAGCTTATCGCGAGTTAATCCTCACTACTCCCGATCTAAACCGTTATATCAGCGGAGTAATTCTTAGTGATACTAGCGCCAAGCAAAAGGTAAAGCCTGGCATCACGATGGTAGAATACCTCACCAATCAAGGCCTCATCCCTGGGTTAAAGGCTGATCAAGGCTTAGCTGAGCTAGTTCAAACCGGCGAAAGTTACACTGTAGGCATCGAGACTTTGTCCGATCGCGTACGTACTGCTTACGCTAATGGCTTCCGGTTTGCTAAATGGCGCGCTAAGTTCCAAATCCAAAAAGATCAGCCGAGTTTCATTGCCGTAGAGCGCAATGCCGAATTGCTGGCCAGCTTTGCTAAAGAATGTCAGTTAACCGGAGTAGTGCCAATTGTAGAGTCGGATATCCTTTGGGATGGTGATTATTCCATCGAAGATTGCGCCGCCGTCACCGACCGCGTACTCAGTAGCATTTTCCTTAAGCTCGAGCAAAGACATATCGATCTTAGCGGCTGCATCCTCAAGACTAACATGATCACTAGCGGGCAAGCCGCCGAGAAACCCGCCACCACCGAAGAAATTGGTATGGCCACTGCCGCCATTATGCGCCATGTGGTACCGAAGTACACTGGCGGAGTACTTTTCTTAAGCGGCGGGCAGCCTAGCAAAGTTGCGAACCAGAATTTCACTGCTATTTGCCAAAATGCGCCTTATCCTTGGCCGGTGAGTTTTGCTTTTGGTCGCGCCCTGCAAGAGCCAGCTATGCTTACCTGGAAAGGCAGTAGCGATAATATTGTCGCTGCGCAAGCTGCGCTCAAGCGCCACCTCGAAGCTAATGTTGAAGCTTTGCATTACTTGCGCTGAAACATCATAAAGGCTTTTATGTCATCTTACGATTAGCTTCTGTAATTCCGCTAAAGATTGCCACATAATATATATATATATATGAAAAATTAACTCCCCTACAATATTTTGCAGAGGAGTTAATTTGAATAGCTAACGGATAATTATTCTGCTTTTGGCTCTTCCGTAGTAGCGGCAGCTTCGGCAGCGACCGGTTCAGTCTGGGTAGCTTCAGCTTCACGAGCAGCAGCTTCGGCAGCTGGGTCGTAAACATTAGCTACTACGGTATTGGCGGCCAATTCGCGGTCTACTAATTCTACGCCAGCTGGCATCTGCAAGTCTGCCAAAGTTAGCTTATCATCTAGCCCAGCCAATTTGCTACCATCTACAATGATTTCTTCCGGCAAATCCGAAGGCTTAGCTTTTACTTCTACTTCTTCCATTACTTGCAAAAGCACGTAATGCAGCTTAGTAGCTTCCGACTTTTCAAAGTCCACAATCTTGATCGGTGTAGTAGCTTCCACGATTTCGTCGGCCGAAACTGCCTGGAACTCGACATTAATAATACGGCGACTTACCGGGTCTACAGCAATATTCTTTACAATAGCTAATTGTTTCGCACCATCGATGTCTAACTCAACCGGCGAGTGATAACCAGCTTCGTTCAAAACTTTTTCGGTAGCATTGTAAACGGAGCTAGCCAAAACTGGCTCACCCGCACCATAAACCACTGACGGTACTAAGCCAGCTGCGCGCAAAGCCTTTGCCTTGTGCCCCTGCTCTGTCCGTTTGTTCAAAACTAACTGAATCGACATAAAAATAACTCCTTTTAATAAACAAATCTGTCTTTAGACCATTTTACTACATTCTTCCCTGTTTGGCAAGTAGAAGCAACTCTCAAATTATATCATATATATCTTGCAAGATGGGCAGACTACATCTTTTTTGAAAATCAATGTTGATTTTTTGCGTTAAGTGTACTATAATAAGAATAGATCACCATGAGGGTAATGCAAACGGTTAATTGCCTAAGCGAATCCCTCTTTTTTAGCTATTTGTCTTCACTATCATTGTAGGCAATCTTGCGTTTTACATCCGGATCATCAAGATACATCCGGTATTTTTGTTCAATACGACGGTAGAGCGACGACGAACGGCTACGGATTGGCAATAGAAGCTTGCCAAGTTTGCCCTCATCACACAGAAAACGTACCATTCGATAATAGTCGCCATCTCCAGACACTAGAAAGATTTTATCTATTCTTTCTTGCTTATATAGCTTATGCATAATGTAGAACACAACATCCGTATCAACATTACCCTTCTTATGAGACAAAACGGTCGTTTGATGCTTCCTGAAAACCAAGATAAAACCAGCTTTTTGCAGATTATCATACATCTGCTGCAACTCGTCATCAAAACAACCCAAAAAATAGTAAGCCTGTTCAATACCAAACTTCTGACGTAAATACTCACGAAACCTAAAGTTATCAACCTTCCAGGCTGGATCAGAATGCGTTGTACTATAGTACAGATTCTGTCCGTCTACGAATGCCTCATTATGTAACGTCCTATATTCTTCAGCCATATGTACTCCAATTGTTACTACTCATTATACCCTATAATACCGTTCTTGTCAGCAGTGTTACTATCCTAAAAAGCTTAATCACACAAAAATAAGTAGGCTGCGCTAGTGGCCTACTTATTTTCCTAAATCTGCATTATATTTTTAACTGCATGCTTACACTTCGCGGTGGCGGCGGATGATGCGGCTAATAATCCAGAAGATAATTAAGAATACTAACAGAATTACGATAAACAAGAACCAAATCGGACACAAGAATACTAACTTTTCCTCGACGCTTTCGGTATCGAAGATGGAAACCGTCTGCCGTACCCGGAAGATGCCGAGCTGTGGCGCACCTTCCCAACGAATCTCATTGTAACGCTTAGTTTCTGGGAAAACGATGCTGTTTTCCGGCGTTTCCTCATTAGTGTAAACTTCCTCATCGCCAAAGAGTGGGAAAACCTGCAACTTATAAGTAGCAGTAGTATAGACATTACCAGTATTCTCTACCAAAGATGAAGCCATGACAGGGGGATTAAACAAGAAACCGGGAATTTTGTTCTCCAAAACTTTTCCGGTCTTCGTAATTTCTCCGTCAACGTTGCCGAAAACTAGATAGGCCAACTGATGCACCGCTTCAATATTACCAGAACCATCATTATTATTTTTCATTGTTACCAAGATTGCCGCACTCTGCATCCCACCATGAAAATCTTCTGGAACTTTTACGGCATAAGTAAGCTTCTCTAGGCCGCCAGCTGGAATAGTACCAGACATTTTATCTACACTAATCCATTTACGCAAATCAGTGTATTTATTGTCATCAGCGAAGTTTGCTTCGTACTTCTCATTGCTTACGGTATATGGCGCAAAGGACACTTCAAAATCAAAATCTTTCGTCCCTTCGTTTAATACTTCAAAACTGCCAGTTTGCTCGGTGCCAGGCTCCAACTCGCCCATGGGGTCCATAGATGGGGAAATCGCAATGCGATAATCTGGCTTATCTGCTGCAAAAGTCGCACCAGTAATTCCCAACGCAGAAACCAATGTTGCCACCAGCAACAGAAGCATTTTTAACTTATTTTTCATTAACCTCCTTATTTATTTAAGTTTAACATAAAACTACTTAAAATGCTACAACAAAATTGCCACTTCCAGAAAACCAGAAGCGGCAACATTGTCACTCTAATAATATTAATTAGTTATTTATCAGACGCAGTGAAAGTAACCTGACCATTGTAAGTACCAGCAGCCTGGTTTTCAATCAAGGCGGCACCAAATTTTATGGTCGTCACATTACCAGTAGCAGCAGTAGCAGCAGTATTCGAAGCAATCGTCTCGCCGCCATCGGTTACACCAGCATACTTACCAACACCCTCGCCCTTAAAACCAGCAGCAATATCATCACCCGTTACAGTGTAACCCCAGACAGAGCTAGTAGTCTTAGCAAGCGCAATAGGAGCAGCAGCAGTACCAGCAGATGCTACAATATCATCTGCCACAACACCGCTCGTCAGTACAGTCTTAACAGAACCAGTAGTCGTGCTACCAGCAATCTTCAAATCATAGCCCTTAGTGTTGTTTGTAATAACAGTAGCAGCAATTGCCGGCGTAGCAGAACCGTCACCCAAATCAGCTTCATTAGTATCTAAAGCTAGGCTCAATTTCTTCTTAATAGTCAGTTTTACGGTAGCATTAGCTTCAACGCTACTATCTTGGTTGTCATCATAAGTTGCACCGGGTTCAGCACCCTCCGTAGGGGCTGCGCCATCGATAACCTTAACAGGTGCAGCATACGAGCTCAAAGGCAAAGCCGTTACGCCAAGCCCAGCTACGACGCCAAGAATAGCGATAGTTTTTGATAAATTCGTCATAGAATAACTCCTATCTAAATTTAATTTTGTATTTTTGGATTATCTCCTATACTTAATTATATCTAAGCATGAGCTTAAAGTCAAACGTTTTTTCGGCCAATATTTCCAAATTCGCTTTTCCACAGCAAAAGTTGTTGACAAAAACCTCAGATTCGCTAAAACACCGCCAAGTTCCCCGGCGGTGTTAATGTTACAAAAATTACCAGCTTTCCTATTCTGGTATAATATATGGCTGCTCACCGCTAGTAAGCAAGTCGAAGTAAGCCTGCATAGTAAAAGTGGTTTGCCCTAGCATGCTCAAAATCTGAAACAAATCGCGCCGCAATAAGTCTACCGGCTCACCATCGATAATCTCCGCTTCTACCTTAATATAATAGCCATCAAGCTTCTCTACCTTATCGACATAGATTACCGTCTTGTCGTCGAGCCAAATTTCTTGGCGTTGGCGGCTTACTTCCGCTACCTTGCGAAAGCCTAGTTGATGGATAATGCCCGAAGCAGCAGTATAATCTTTTACTTCGGTATATTCTACCCAGTCGATACCACTGTCTTCGATATGGCGCTTCAGGTACATCGCATAAATCGCTGGCTGCTCAGTGCTACGTACCTCTGTACGCATGACCATACGGGGAAAGTTCATCTCCGGGCGGTAATCACTTGGCAAATATATGCGCTCGTGCTGCCAAATCACCGGCGAAAGCTCTAGCCCGGTAGCAGTGAGCTTACGGTCTAGCTCCGTCCGCTCAGGTAATTGACTTTTCACAATCAATTTTTTCATATATATTTATTATAGCATACAAACATAAGTTTTATGCAGAAAATTGTAAATTTGCCATTACCACAGAAATACCTTTTTCGAAGAGGATTATGGCTAAAGCCACTCTCAGCCGGGCGTCGTCTCGGAAGAAAAAGCTAAAAGCTTTCTCTTCTCTCGTCTCCTACGACTGAACGGACTTACGAGGAGGACGAGCGGCTCGGCCCCGCGACGGCGGGCGCCGAGAACGCGCCTCGAGAAAAAGTGTATTCTGTGATAATGGCCAGATTATTATCAGTATCCAGCATTTACTTATCTCCCCTTCTCTGATAAGATAAAGTTAACAATTCAAGCAAAGGAGCAAGATGGTTTTCATAATTATCGCTGTAGCAATTATTTTATTAATCGTAGTCCCGGGCATCCGTATCGTCAATCAATACGAACGCGGCGTAGTATTGCGCTTGGGTAAGTTCTCGCGGATGCTTAACCCCGGTTTCCGGGTAATTATCCCCTATATCGACCACATGACCAAAGTTGATGTCCGCACCACCCCAATGGATATCCCTAAGCAAGAAGTGATCACCCGCGACAACGTAACGGTCAATGTCGATGCGATCGTTTACTTCCGGGTAATTGACGCGCCCAAAGCAGTATTAGAAACTACTAATTACGCCTATGCCACCAGCACTTTCGCGCAAACCGCTTTGCGTGATGTTACCGGCAACTTCGACCTCGACGAAATCCTCAGCAAGCGTGATGAGATTTCCGCTCGCATCCGCGAAATCGTTGATGTGCAGACCGACAAATGGGGCATCGATATCGAAAATGTCAAACTACAAAACATCGAACTGCCTTCGGATATGAAGCGCGCCATGGCCAAACAAGCCGAGGCCGAGCGTGAACGCCGCGCCGCTATCATCTCAGCCGAGGGAGAGAAAGCCGCAGCCGCAGCTGTCGCCGAAGCGGCTAGTATGTTAGCACAAACTCCGGGTGGTCTCAATATCCGTACACTGCAAACTCTCGAGAAGATTAGCACCGACCCTTCTCAGAAGACTGTCATTCTCTTACCTAACGACCTCACCGAGGCGCTCAATAAATTCCGCCGTTAGTAGCTTCACCAATAATAGTCTAGAAAATAGCTAACTTATTTAGCTATTTTCTATTACTTCGGACAATCACCACCGCCGTAGCCGCCGTAATAGCCACTACTATCAAGCCAGCCACAACTAATGTCACGACACTGGCGCGGTGATTTTCGCCAGTATTAGGGATATCTACGTTATTATCCTGGGCCTCTGATGTGACCTTAGCTGGAGCTTCGTCCTGAACATCCTCCGCAGAAATATCATTAGTTGTTTCGGCAGCATGGTCATTGATAGCCTGCGGCAAACTGCCTACTGCGGCAGGGTCCGCTACAGTTACTTGAACTTTAGTACTAGCAACTTCAGTCTGACTAGCATCGGTCCGAGCAATCGGTTCCGGCTTCTTGGCCGACTGTTTGCGATTCGCGCCCAGCAAAAGATTAGTAGCTTCAGTGGCTTCATCCAGCACCTGCACCATCGCATCGGTATCACCAGAGATCTGCCCACTCGCCATCTGCTCCGCCAAGGCAATCTTCTGAGACAGATATTTGCTCAAACCAGGATAGGTGGTAGATGGGTGTTGCTCCGCATATCTTTGCGCTATCTTGGCTTGATTAATTGATGTTTGTAAATTATTCTCTGCCTGAGTTGTAGCTGCCTGAAGATTTTCTTCAGCATAAACTAAACCACACCCAGCTCCGGCAACTGCCAAAGCCAACCCTAGCGCACTGATAAACTGCGTTGTTCTCACTTTTTTCTCCCAAAAATATAGTTAG
This sequence comes from uncultured Candidatus Saccharibacteria bacterium, assembly GCA_964388975.1. Lineage (GTDB taxonomy): Bacteria > Patescibacteriota > Saccharimonadia > Saccharimonadales > Saccharimonadaceae > Nanosyncoccus. The sequence continues at coordinate 14,097 of CAYMCF010000002.1, forward strand.
ATGATATTACCTCTAACTATATTCTAACAGATATACCGCCTTAAGTCAATCTTAAGATTGCTCCGGCACCTTCTCGCCATGACGGGCGCGATTAGCCCAATAGTCAGCTAGTTCGTTCAGTTCCTCCCCAGCATGGCCCTTCACCCAAATCAGTCGCACCGGATAAGTATTGTAGAGCTGATAAAGTTTCTGGACAATATCAAGATTCTTTATCTCTCCCCGCGGCTTTTGCCAGCCTTGCGCTTTCCAGTTTGGCGCCCACTTGGTCGCCACATTGATCCAAAATTCCGAATCGCTATGGATCTCACAGCCCTCTACGCCAGCATATTCAATCGCCGCGATCATGGCTAAGCCTTCCATCCGAATATTAGTCGAAGGATTTTCACAGCCCAATACTACTGGCTGGCCATCTTCTAGTACCGCAAAACCACCTGGGCCTGGATTAGGGTTGGCACTTCCGTCCGTCCACAAAACTTTCACTTTACCTCCTCAAAATTAGTGCTCACTTAGCAGAGCTATGATTCCATGTTATCACACTTATGGTTATTTGTCAAGATATTAAATCAGGGTTATTTGTCATGCAAATACACTTTTTCTCGAGGCGCGTTCTCGGCGCCCGTCGTTACGGGGCCGAGCCGCTCGTCCTCCTCGTGGCGTCCGGATCCTCTTCGAAAAAGGTATTTACATAACAATCCCCTACTCTACAATCTCATCCACAATACCATAAGCTTTGGCTTCTTCGGCACTCATCCAGTTATCCCGGTCCATATCCTTCTCTACTTGCGCCAAGCTCTTGCCGGTGTTCGCCGCAAAAATCTCCGCGAGCTTTTTCTTCAAGTAAATCCCCTCTTTCAGGGCAATCTCTTGATCAGTGATTTTCCCTTCGGTGCCTGATGACGGCTGATGAATCATAATCCGCGCATTCGGCAAGACAAAGCGTTTGCCTTTAGCACCGCAGCTCAGCAGCATCGCCCCCATGGAAGCTTGCAAGCCAATACCAATCGTCTGCACATCCGGCTTAATGTAATTCATCGTATCAATAATCGCCAAACCATCGTAAACTGAGCCGCCAGGAGAGTTAATGTAGAGCTTAATGTCACGCTTCGGGTCTTCGTTGGCAAGGTAAAGCAGCTGTGCCACTACGAGATTCGCAGTGTGCGAGTCGACCTGCTCGCCGAGGAATACGATGCGGTCGTTCAGCAAGCGTGAATAAATATCATACGCCCGCTCACCTCGATTGGTCTCTTCAACCACAGTTGGTACTAGGTAATTTTTAGTTGATTGCATAAATTTCCTTTCTTAAATTTTTTCTTCTACATTAGAATTAATCGCGTCATTTAGCTTACCAAGCTTCTTTTGGTTCTCCTCATATTTACTAACCGCAGCGTTATTATCGTCAATTTTCTGATTAACTTCTACCCGTAGAGCTTCCAGTGCCGTACGCTCAGCTTCTAATTTGCCTCGCCGCTCGGTAAATTCTGCCCGCGACTGGAAGCAGCCGGGGGTATCTGCACAATTATTAAACTCCGTAATCTCCTGCTCTAGAGCTGCCATGCGTGCTAAGTATTCCGCTCGCCCTTGGTCAATTTCTTGCCCTAATTGTAAAATCTGCGTTTGCAAAGTGCGGTTTTCTGTGAGGAGCTCATCAAATGGCGCCTGGTAACTTTCGTAAAACTCCACAATCTTTTGCCGATTAGTAAAATACTGGCGGTAATGCGCCTCGAGGGCCTCGGGCAGATCGCGCACCTTGGTGGCTACTCGCGTGTAAAGCTCCTCCAGCTGCTCGTTTTCGGAGTAAAGTTTCAGCTCTTCCTCAGCCCACTCGGCATGATCTTGGCGGAACTGCTGCAACAGCTGCTCTACCTGCTGGCGCTCACTCCGCCCCATCCGCGCCCAGACCGCGTGAAGCAGCTCGTGGGCCGCCGTTACCTTGTTGGCAGCTTCTAGCTCCGGCAAGTCGATCGCGTAAATATACATTTTATCACCCGTATAGCAACCGAGGAGTGAAATATCCTCGCGATGACTGTCGCAATGCTCATTAAAAGCTTCGGCGGCTTCTACTGCTGGGTGCGTAGCCAAGAAGATCCGCTGGGCACTATCAGTCAGCTCTAGTTCACTCCGAATCTGTGCAATATTAGCCGGCTCTTGATACTGCCAACCTTTCCAAGTATCCTGCACATACGTACTCTGGAATAAGGCATAGATTCCCAGCATCGCCGCCGTAGTCACCAGGACGGCAACGACTTCCCGACTCCGATTTTTGCTTGCGACTGGCATTATCCGTTTAGCACTTTCAGGGTTAATTCACGCTCGCCCGTTTTGGATTTATCGCGAGCTAGGCCAATCTTCGCAATATTACCCTTCTCTAGCTCACCATTAATCATCGCCTCAGCCACCAGAGTTTCAATCTGGTCTTCAATGACCCGCCGTAGTGGCCGCGCCCCATTCTTTGGGTCGTAACCTTCTGCGATTAGTTTCTGCTTCACCTCGGGCGTCACTTGCAGAGTAAGGCCTTTAGTACTTAAGCGCTTGCGTAATTCTTCAACCAAGTTATCGAAAATGCGCTCGACATTTTCTTGCGTCAGTGGATGGAAAACCAAAATCGCATCCAAGCGGTTAATCAGCTCCGGCTTCATGACTTTTTTCAGCTCACGCATCGCCACTTCTTTGCTATTTTCATATTCATCTTCTAGCTTGCGCTTGTCCCTGAGGCCTTTTACCGTAAAACCAAACTCGCTATCGCGATACATTTCGCTGGCGCCGAGGTTAGAGGTCAGAATGACGATCGTATTATTAAACTTCACTTTATTACCTTGACCATCGGTGAGCACACCATCTTCGAGGATCTGCAAAAGCATATTAAAGACATCTGGATGCGCCTTCTCAATCTCATCAAAGAGCACTACCGCATAAGGCTTACGCCGCACTGCCTCGGTCAGTTTGCCGCCATCTTCATAGCCAACATAGCCCGCCGGCGCCCCCACCAAGCGCGAAACATTATGCTTCTCGCCAAACTCCGACATATCAATCTTAATCAAGGCATTTTCCCCGCCAAAGACTTCGCGAGCAATCACCCGGGCTAATTCGGTCTTACCCACGCCGGTCGGTCCCATGAAAAGAAAGCTACCAATCGGCCGGTCAGGGTCAGCAATACCGCTACGCCCCCGCCGGATCGCCTTGGCTACAGCCTTGATGGCTTCGTTCTGCCCCACGACCGATTTCTTCAGATGATCTTCGAGCTTGCCCAGTAGTTCTAGCTCTGAGCCATGCACCTTTGCTACTGGAATGCCAGTTTTGAGAGAAATCGCCAACGCTAAATCGTCTTCCGTTAGGACCGGCCTTTTCTCCGCGCCCTTTTTCTTCATGGCTTTAAGGGTTTTCTTGATTTTTTCCGACTCAGTCTTGAGATTGGCCGCTTTCTCAAAATCTTCTGCTTCGGCGGCGTCCTGCATTTGCTCTTCAAGCTCCTTGAGCTCCACCTTCAGCTTCTTGTATTCCGAGCCACCGTTTTTATCCGCCGTCACCTTAGCAATCGCCGAAGCCTCATCCAGCACGTCAATCACTTTGTCCGGCATGAAACGGTCATTAATATATCGGCCCGACATATTGATAGCAGTTTCGAGCATCTCGTCCGGAATTTCTACGCCATGATGCTTCTCGTAATGCGCCTTGATACCCTTGAGGATTTTCAGGGTCACCGCTGGGCTGGGCTCTTCTACCATCACCGTCTGGAAGCGTCGCGCCAAAGCTTTGTCTTTCTCGATATATTTGCGATATTCATCGAGCGTAGTGGCGCCGATCAGCTGCAGCTGCCCCCGCGCTAGAGCCGGCTTCAGGATATTCGCAGCGTCCATCGTGCTCTCGCCCGCCCCCGCACCCGAGAGCAAATGTAGCTCATCAATAAAGAGAATAATATCTTCATTTGCTACCGCTTCGTCAATAATACCTTTGATCCGCTCTTCAAATTCCCCGCGGAATTTCGTGCCGGCTACAAGATTTGATAAGTCTACTTGGTAAATCCGCTTCCCTACCAAGCTCCCCGGTACATCATTCTTCACGATCCGCTCAGCCAGACCCTCCACAATCGCAGTCTTGCCTACGCCAGCCTCGCCAATCAAAACTGGGTTCGACTTGGTCCGGCGGCTCAACACCGTCACTACCCGTTCAATCTCGCGTTCGCGACCGATGACCGCATCTAGCTTGTCGTCTTTCGCCATCTCTGTTAGATCTTGAGCATATTTTTTTAGCCAACGTAGTTGTGCACCCTTGCGGAATTCTTTCTTCTTCTCTTGGTTGCGCTCCTGCTCAGCCTGGGCGTCTAACTCTTGCTCAATCACCGCCGTCAGCTCATCCAAATCTGCTCCCATTTTGGTCAAAAGCACTGCCCCGCGCGAGCTCTGCTGGCTCACCAACGCATATAATATATATTCCGTCCCTACCGTCCGCGAGCCACGCTCCATGGCATAATGGTCGGCCATACGCAAAGTCAGCACCGCCGACTCCGACAGTGACATCATCGCCATCGCTGCGCCACCATTTACCTCGGCCGCATCCTGGCCTAAAGCTTTCTCGGCCTTGTCAATATTAATGTCAAATTTCCGCAAAATCTTCGCCCCCTCCGAAGTATCCTGCCCCAGCACTCCCAGCAAAATATGCTCAGTGCCCATGTAGCCATTATTATAACGCTTACTATACAGGTCTGCCTTTTGTAGCGCAAAACGCGCATCTTCCGACAGCCGATTCATCATTTCATTAAATTCATTTTCCATACTCTATATCTCATTTTATCACACAAAGGTCTATAATAACCATTTCTGTTTCCATTATACCAAATTAGCACTCATAATGCAAGAGTGCTAATGCAGATTTCATGACCTATCACACCATTGGCGTATAATACACTTTTTCTCGAGGCGCGTTCTCGGCGCCCGTCGTTACGGGGCCGAGCCGCTCGTCCTCCTCGTGGCGTCCGGATCCTCTTCGAAAAAGGTATTTATACGCCAACTTTGCCCGAAGCAAATGCATATCATAAAATAACCTTGACTTTTTTGGAAAAGTATGCTACAATGGAGATAATCCTAGCGATAGGCAATGGTTTTTGATGGGATAATATCGCTAGACAAGGCGCTTCTGATTAACCACACTACACGCGGTTAATCACCGGAATTACAATCGGCGTATGCCCGGTCGCATCGAAGAGGATATGGGTGACATCTTCCTTCACTTCCTCCTTAAAGGCTTTGAGATCATCACCCTGCAATTTCTCCGTCCGCACTCGCAAGTAATGGCGGATTTTTGCTACCAATTCTTCAGAATTATCTAGGTAGATAAAGGCCCGCGAAACGATGTCTGGCGTCTTTACTAAGCGGTTAGTCTTTTTACTCAGAGTAAGCACAATTACAAAGATCCCCTCGCGCGAAATGTGGATGCGATCCTTTACTACCGCTTCGTGTACCGGCTTATCGGCATCATCAAAGAGCTTATTCCCTACTTGGATCCGGCCATTCTTACGGATGGTCTGGTCCGGCATCAGCTCGACAATATCGCCATCGTCCGTCACTAGAATGCGGTCGCGCTGCATACCAATAATATTCTCGGCCATCTCGGCATTATGCTCGAGCATATAGAACTCACCATGATACGGCACATAGTTAGTAGGATGCAAACGCTGCACAAACTCAACATGATCTTCAAAGTAAGCATGCCCTGATAAGTGCAACGGCCCAAGATTAGTAATATGCGATTTGCCATTTTGAATCACACCGGCGCCCTCACGCAGCAAACCATCCACTGTATTTACCACATGCGGCTCATTACCTGGGATTGGATTGGATGAGAAAACAATTACATCGGTAGATTTAATCTTAATATACTTATGTGCACCACTTACCATGCGGTTCAGCACTGCATTCAGCTCACCCTGTGAACCAGTACAGACTACCGTTACCTTATCATCTGGCAGCTTCACGATGTCTTCCATTTTCATGATGGTGTCTTTAGGAATCTTGATTACTCCGGTCTTCAGCGCCACCTCGACGTTATTAATCATCGAGAAACCAGCAAAGGCTACTTTACGCCCACGCTTCGCCGCTTCATTGAGGACTAGCTCAATTCGTTTAATCTGGCTGGAGAAACAGCTCACAATTACTCGACCATTAGCATAATGGTCCATCACTCGGCCCAGGTTCTCGCCCACGTCGTACTCCGAATGTGGATGCTTACCCGGAGAGTCGATGTTGGTAGATTCGTTTACTAAGAGAGCAATACCTTCTTTCTTGACTATTTCGTCAATCCGCTCAAAATCAGTCTGCGTACCCAGCGGATTTTCCTCGCGCCGCCAGTCGCCACTGAAGTAAATCGCCCCATTTGGCGTGCGCACCACAATCGCAGTGTTACCGGGAATGGAGTGCAAAGTATGGATAAACTCCACGCTTAGATGCTCGCTAACTTTGATAACTTCGTGCTTGAAAGGATCCACCGGCTGATAGTTCAGCTCTGGCACGTCGTCTAGCTCAGACATCTGTTTCTGGATCATGCCTACTGTAAAGGCCGTAGCGTAGATCGGCGTCAGTGGATTAAACTTTGGTAAAAGATGCCGGCAGGCTCCAATGTGATCAAGGTGAGCATGGGTAAAACAAATCGCCTTTACCCGGTCCTTATTATCCTCAAGGTACTGAATATCCGGCACCATGTAGTTCACCCCTGGATAATCTGGCCCTGCAAATAGTGAGCCCATATCAATAATGATAATCTCACCCTTGTACTCGATAATGGTCATGTTTTTGCCGATACCAAACTCGCCTACGCCGCCCATCGGAATCACCCGCACCGCCTCTGGGTCGGGCCGGGCCGCCCTGAGCTGGGCGCTGGTAACTTGATTGCCATTGTAACCATTATAGCGGCTTTTGTTCACCGGAATACCGATGATATGTTGCGTAGCTTGAGCATTAACATCCTGCGAAAGCATCCGCTGGTGATGCACCATCTCGCCTTTACGTACTGATACGCCCAAACCTACCTTTTTGCTAGTGCTAGACGGCGTTTTAGGGCTATTTTTAGCACCTTTAGGCTGGCTCTTTCCGCCACCCTTGGTAGTACGGCTCTCTGATTTTGCACCACCCTTCCTGCCCTTCTCCGCACCTCTAGAGGCTGGTTTTGCAGGGGTATTCTTGCGCTTTACCAGCTTAGCATCTTTGCCGCCTTCGGCAAAATTGGCGTTAAAATTGCGTTTTTGCGCCTCCTCAAACTGTTTTTTGATATCTGGCAGCCGCTCATTGCGCATTTTCATCAAATGAGCACGCCGCTCCGCTTCTTTACTATTCATATGTTTCCTCAGTTATATTATCTAATCCCCCGAAGTACTATCAGATGTACTAATTATACCAAGAACGTGCGCTAAATACAAGGGTTTTGTGGTACCTCTGTTATTACAGTGGCGCTGAGAAAAAGGTATTTGCATAATAAGCTCTATACATAAAATATCCCCAGCCTTGCGGCCGGGGATAAACTTTTGAGTTTGTGGAATAGTGCATCATTCATACTGATGATGGTCGTGCAGGCTGTGCAAATCATGCCAATAGCGCGCCGGGGTCAAGCCTCGATACATTACTGTAGCCTGCTCGGGCAGCTTTGCTAAACGACGATGCGTCTTGCACAACTTAACCGGCTGATGCGGGAGCAGTAAATCGTCCAGGCTACGGCGCAGCTGATAAGCCCCCAGCACTACTCGCTGCGTAACTAGATAAAAGCAACGCGGCTGGCCATTTGTGCCAAACTGCGGTACCGGCAGACCACGCAAACCATAAATTTGGTCATACGCCAGCTCAAATTTGCCCTCTAGCATGCCCAGATACACTACCTCACAGTCTACCTGCACTGCCGGCTGACGGCTCCAGAACACCCACACCGGCTGGTTTAAGCCATTGCAGATCACGATGTCTTTGCCAGTGAGATTGATAATCTCACCTCGCCAGGCTTCCATACGCCACCTCGTTTCCTAACGCAAATGTTCCAGCACCAGCTGCATCGGCATCAAAGCCCGATAGCCCACGCGCTTATCTGGCAGCACCACCGGTAATGCCGGAATCAGCAGATGCTCGGCTTCTTGGTAGGACAAATACGCCAACATTGCCGCGCCGCGCGTTACTACGCAATAGGTCTGGCTCGCACAGCGCTTGCGCAAGGCTTTCAGGTCCGGCAAATCTTCCACGCGTGCGTATTGCAAGGCTTTGGCCTTCCGCCAGAAGTCCAGCAAGCTGGCAATGTTTTCGTCCGGCCGCGGCGAGACCAAGTCGATGAAGCCATTCAGCTGCCCCACCACATCTTCGGCGGCCACCATATCGGGATGATAATCTTTCACCTCTACCAAGTCTTGCCGCCAAGATTGATCTTGCAACTGCTCCTCGCTCGGCAACTCCGCCGGCGGGTGCTTGGCGCAGGTAGTATCTTTCTGCCATCCTTTCAGCTGTAGCGATTCTGCCGACGGCCGATACGTTGGGCGCACGTACTTCCAGCAAATTTCCTTGGGCACCCACCGAATGTAGGCCGGCCCTAAACTGGGAAAGGTAGTCCGCACCTGCCCATCCGCATCCACAATCAGCAAGTCCATCGGCAAAAAGTTCCGCACTTCCCCACTCAACTCCAACTGTACGTTCTACTCCGCTGTCATAAAAAACACTCCTTCCTGACAGTCCACAAAAATCTCTAAAACTACAAGAGTTTTACCTCCATTACCTTCTTATCTTAGCATAGAAAGGCAGATAGGACAACTCGGATTATATTAGAGAGGTTTACTCCATAAATACCATTTTTCTTGGAGACGTGTCGCTCGGGCCCATCTTCGTTTCACTCAGATTCTTGGGCGTCATCTCGGAAGAATAAACAGAAGTTTATTCTTCTCTCGATTCCTACAAGATTCGTTACGGGTCTCGCGCACTTAATCCTCGGTCGTAACCTCCGGACACTCCAAGAAAAAGATATTTATGGAATTAACCCGGCGACCATATCCTATATGTCTCACCAAAAACCAGTACCCTATGGTGAGGGGTTAATTCCATTCTAGCACAGCATAAGCGTTTTGTCAAGAGCTATTCCGCTACATTGCTGAGCTGGTCCAAGAGCCGACGGAATTCACCGTCATCTTTGGCAGAAAGCGTCACACTGCGGCCGCGGATTTTCGCTTCACAGTGGTAAGCTCGAGCCAATTTAGCTTCTTCTTTCAGGTAAATTGTAGTTTTGGTGGCCTGGAGAGAGCTCTTTTTCTTATTCTCAGCGACATACTGTTCTACCTTGCGTGACGACCAGCCATTCTCGATAATCTTCGGCAAAATCTCATGAATCTCCTCCGGCGGCAAAGAAATCAATGGGCGCATCGGCCCCTCTCCTAGCTTGTGCTCGCGCATAGCCACTTTGGCTTCGTTGGGAAGCTTCAATAGGCGCAAAGTATTTACTACCGTAGTAGTGCTTTTGCCAATGCGCTTGGCAATGTCTTCGTTGGTGAGGTTAAACTGCTCCTTGAGCTTAGCATAAGCCGTCGCTAGCTCGATGGGGCTGAGGTCTTCGCGCTGGGCATTCTCGATAATCGAGAGCTCAAGCTTGTTCTGAGCGTCTAGCGTGCGCACGATCGCCGGGATGATTTCCTTCCCAGCTAGCTTGGAGGCCCGCCACCGCCGCTCACCCGCTACGATCTGATATTTACCGCCCTCGGCTTTTACTACCACAATCGGCTGCAATACGCCATGCTCGCTAATAGAATTAGCCAGATCTTGCAGCGCTTCTTGGGGAAATTCCTTGCGCGGCTGATCTTCGTCACGCACGACTTCGGTCAGCTTTAGCTCTACTAATTTACTAACTTTCGCATCTTCACTACTGGTGGGGTCAAAAGCTTCTTCGACTAAATCCGTCGGGATCAAACTCTCAAACCCGCGGCCCAAACCTTTTTTGCCTAATGCCATTATTTTTGTGTCCTTTCTTCTACTTCGCGCGCAAAATCTTTGTAAGCTTTGGCACCTTTACTAAATTTATCGTACGACCCTACCGGTACACCATGGCTAGGTGCCTCAGCCACCCGCACATTGCGCGGGATCATGGTCTGGAAAACTTTGTCCTTAAAATACTTCCGCACTTCTTCCAGCACCTCTACGCTCAGGCTAGTACGCTTATCATACATAGTGGCTAGCACCCCCAGTAATTTGAGGTTAGGGTTGAGGGCTTTTTTCACCATGGCCATGTTCTCTAGTAGTTGCGCCACGCCCTCTAGCGCGTAGAACTCGGTCTGAACCGGGATGATGAGATAATCAGCTGCGGTCATACCGTTAACAGTCAAGAGCGACAGGCTCGGTGGTGAATCAATAATCACATAATCGTAATTATCCCGCACTGTATTGATGGCACGCTTCATGACGGTAAACTTCTGGCTGAGGTTGTTCATCTCAACTTCAGCATTGGCTAGCTGAGTAGTAGTAGGAGCGATCTCGAAATTCTTAAACTCGGTAGGCTGGATAATATCGGCAAACTCCGCCGCCTCGATCATTACTTCGGTAAGGCTGGCGTCGAGCTGAGATTTATCTAGCCCTAAGCCGCCCGAAGCGTTCCCTTGCGGGTCAGCATCCACCAAAAGCACCTTGTTTTTATCTTTTGCTAAAAAATAAGCTAGATTTACCGATGTGGTAGTCTTGCCCACGCCACCCTTTTGATTTGTAATACAAATAACCTTCGCCATAACTATTACCATTATAGCATAAGTTATGTGTTTTGGGGAAGGTTCGCTCAGAAAAGCTGAGACAAAGAAGTAGCCCTGGCCATCAGGGCCAAGGCTACCAAGCTGGAGGAGCGAAAATGGGCTTTAGGTATTAGCTACTGTAACGGTTACGTTAGTAGAATACTTGCCGGACGGAATATTTGGCGCTACCGACACGCCAACGGTGAAGGTATGCGTGTAGGACTTTACCACGTCATCAAAGGCAGTGGCACTATAGAAGATCTCCTCGTTGGTGGTGACGGGCTTGTAGGTGGTACCGTCTGCATTCCGAATCGCCCAGGCGCTATTATTAGCTCGCACATCGGCATTAGCCGGGATCTCCGCCGCCGATATAGTAGCGTTTTTCAGGGCAGGCTGAGCTGCACTCAGGAGAACGTTATACTGGCCATTAGATTCTACCACCGCGGTAATATTGCCATGCAAGATATTAGCTGCAGTCATCGTTTCCGACATGCCACTAGTGGTAGTGATAGTCAAGAACGGCTCAATCCGTACTTGGAGATCCTTGTTCATGCCGGTCACGATCGGCGAGCCATCAGCATTAAAGTTTGCCGGGGCGACACAGCGTACAGAGTATCCGAAGTAGCGGTTGTCCCAATAAGATGGATCTACACTGTTGGCATCAAAGTATAAGTAGTTGGCGCTAGAACTACCAGCAGATGTGCTAGACCAATACTTCCCAAAATTGCCAATATTAGTGATAGGGCCACCGTTCACGAAACCAGCAGCCTGAAAGTTGTACGGCTCACTCTGTAGTTTGGCAGAACTAGCCGCATCGCTTGTGAGGCCTAATCTATCAATCAGGTTATTAAAACTATAATTGTAGCCTGTGGCTGTGGTGGAAGTTTTACGTGCCGTAGGTAACCGCCAGCCTTTTGGACAAACACTAGCTGAAGCTTCTTGGTCAAAACCCGGGTCTGCGCCAGAAGTAGTTTTACACCCTGCCGTAGCAGCACACCAAGAATAATATGTACCATAGGCCGCCGTAGGTGATGCATAGGTAGCGTTTACCGCAACATCAGTATTGAATGATGATTGTGAGCTGGTAGGAAGAGTATAAGTGCTGCCACTTGCCACATTAGAATCATCACTTGAGAGCGTCGCAGAGTTACCTTTAGCTTCAATACTTTCTTTAGTTAGTTTTAAGTTTTGTAGCATCCAGCAGTTACCATCTTCTAATCTTTGTACCACATAAGTACTGCCGTCGCGTGAATCGGTCAACGTTTTGCTCTCACCTAATGCAGAGTTTGTACAAATCTCCGTAGTCATCTCCTGCATATTAGTGATATCTTTGAGGCTGCGGGTCTCGGCGGCAAAAGCTTTCCCCGGCGCACCATAGGTGTTCAAAATCCCGGCTAGCAATACCGCACACAGCAGCAAAGCCGCTACCGATAGCTGCGCACCACCCATTATTGTTTTCCTAAATTTTAGCATCATGCCCTCCATTTACAATACCTCCATTATACTAAAGTTTTTCCGGAGCGACAAGACTTTTCTCAAAACTCCGCCTGCCAAATAGTGCTAAAATAGTCTTATGGAGGCTAAATCTCCATGGGTTCCTACGGAAGCAACTGAGGTCATGCTCCAGCAACCTGCGGCGCCCTGATCTTAGGATCGCGAGATTCTCCTACTCTCCGGAACCAACCCCGCCAGTGTAGGTTAGCAAGATCTGGCTCAGCCATGGCTAAGCCAGAGTCACAAGAATCTCTATTCCCTAGTGTTTTCCTCTCCCGGCTGCCGGTTATGTCAACAGTGGCTCCCTCAACGACGTCGGCTCCAACGGCAACTACTGGTCTAGTACGGCCTATAATAGCACCAACGCTTACAACCTGAACTTCAATAGCGGCGGCGTGAATCCGTCCAATACCTGGAATCGCTACAACGGTCTCTCTGTGCGCTGTGTCGCCCCCATTCCGATCCTAGTATATCAGCACCCCGCCCGGAGTGCTGATATATTTTACACCACTACTTCCCCACCGCCGTCACCGTTACCGTAGTAGAATATTTACCGGCCGGAATCGACGGAGAAACGGAAACTCCTACAGTATAAGTATGGGTGGTAGATTTGATAACCTCATCAAAAGTATCAATGCTATCGAAAATTTGTGCGGTAGTAGTAACGGCTTTGTAAGTGGCAGCGTCTTTGTTTTGAATACCCCAAGCATTATTATTGGCAGCGACATCCGGGCTGGCGGGAATACCAGGGAAATCGGTATTATCCGGATCTTTTAGATCGGGCTGCTCGGCGCTGAGCATGACATTATATTCCCCATTGGCAGCTACGGTAGCGGAGATATTACCATGTAAGATATTCTCCGTACCCATAGTTTCTGTCATACCGCTAGTAGCTTCGATAGTGAGATAAGGGTTGACGAGGACTTGGAGACCGGTGTCTTGAGTACTGGTAAACAAAATAGATGGGGCAACGCAACGCACAGAGTTACCACTAGAACGAAAATCACCGCTATCCGGAAGCAGCCAGGTACCACTAAAGCCTAAAGTACGAATATGAGTGGCGCTTCTAACCGTATTAGACCAATAGCTGCCATCAGAGCCCACATAAAAAAGACTGTTATTAGTAATAACGCCAGCAGCTGAAAAGAAACCCCCACTAAAGACCGCGCCAGATGCATTAGTTAAACCAAGCGTCATGTCGGTATAGTTAGCGTCCCTCCAGGCGTTATTCTTATAATTAGCATCATTGCTCATTGCATACGGCTTACCAGTAAGCGGATCGATGATTAACTGATTAAAGCTATAGTTATACTTTGTAGCGCTAGTGTCGTTTTCATACGCAGTTGGTAATTGCCATCCTTTTGGACAAATACTACCAGAAGCTTCCTGATTAGCTACATTAACATAAGTACCAGTGCCAGCTGTAACGGCATACCAGTTATAATATGCCCCATAACCCTCCTGCCATTTATTATTATCAGTTGCACCTGACTTATAAGGTCCATTATAGACTTTTGGAGTAATGTCTTCATGTGCACCATTAAATCCTGCCGTCGAAGTTAATGTTGCAGGCATTGAAAATGTACTATTTGCCGCCACATTAGAATATTTGTTAGATAGCTGAACGTTATTTTCTACATCCGGGTTCTTACTTTTCCATTGCTCGATACCCTCCTTGGTTAATTTTAAATTTTGCAACATCCAGCAATTATTGTCCTCTAACTTTTGTACTACATAGGTACTGCCATCTCGTTTGTCTTGCAGGGCTTTACTTTCATTCTTCTGCGCGTTTGTACAGATTTCTGCGGTCATATCTTGCATATAAGTAATATCACTGAGGCCTCTAGTTTCTATGGAAGCTTCCGTCGCACTAACTTTTTCCGGCACCGAATAAAAAGTTAGTCCCAAATAACTTATACTAAGTAAACTTAGACAAGTTATTATCCCAAAAAGTTTTACTTTGCTATTGCGTATTTTTAGCATCATTTCCTCCATTTATGGTTATTTTGGGATGCCAAAAATATCAGAGTGCAAAAAGTATACAAAAACTTTAGCAAAAGTTATCACAACTTTTGCCCGCCCTAACAAAAATGACACCGCAAGGGTGTTATCACAGTTACAATTTTGAATTTTATTCCAAAAAAGGCCCTGATACCTTACGGTGTCATCTTCACCTTTCTTGAAAAATCTATTTTTACAAATAAACTATTCAAAATATTTTCGTAACTGTGATAACAATTCTATTATACTAAAGTTTTCCCGGCACGACAACCCTTTTTCAGAAATCTGACCCCATCACTTTTCCAAAAAATACACATCCGCGGCATTCAGCCGGAAAATATAAGTTTGCTGCGTGAGATTGGTTGCCGTTTTGATCTGATCTAAGTACGCTTGATTATCCCAGCCAAAATTTGCCAACACCCACAAACCTTGCGAAAGATCTTGCTCCGCCAAAACTTTAGCAAAATTCTGCTCAGTAAAATCCCCATCCATCACATACGAATGTTGGAATTTCGTGAACAAATAAATATCATCAAGGAAGCGATTGTCTTGCGTATTAAAAACATACAGCGCCGGCACTTCTGTCTCTGCCTCTACCTGCGTGACGATTTCCTGCCAGCGCCGATACATTACATCCGGCTCAAATTGCAATGGCAGAGGTAAAACTACCGTAATTAACAGCACCGCTGCCATCATTTTGTCGCGCACCGCTGCGGAATACTTGACGGTTAAAATTTTGTATAGCCCAAACATCACCGCCACGAAAATAATTTCGCAAACCGCCGCCACATAACGTAGATCAGTATAAGGTGAAGCAATCGCCGCCAGCAATAGATAGGCTAAGCTCGGCCAAAGCATGATTCCTAGCACTTGAGTTTGCGCAGAGCGTACCGGCAACGTTTTGCCATGTTTCAAGCCATAGAGTGCTAAAGCAAAAATCGCAATCAAAACCACTGGCAATAAGTAGTGGAAACTATACTTAATAACAATACCCAGGAAAATTCCTAGTTGTGTACCGAGCTGCGGCAAGTTCAATAAATTATTCATCGCTCCTTGCCCACGATAGCCAAAGAAAAGATGTTGCAAGCTATGCGGCCAAAGCACAAGCGTTATCGCTGCCGCCACTGCCAAGCCGCCTGTATAATATTTTAATTCTCGCCACGCCCGTTGCCGCACATATCTTGTCACTATCATCACAAAAAGCGGCACGATCAAGAAAAGATAATAATACTGCGTCAATACGCCCAACATTGCAACAGCGCTAATACTGATAATTAATTTCAGATTAAATTGCTTGCTCTCCACTAGCAAAATATGCAAATACAAAGTTAGCGTCACCCACATCGTCAGTAGCGCATACATGCGGATGTAAATGACCGTACTAATAGCCGCTATCGTGATGCTAGCTGCTAAAGTTAAAACCGTAGTCTTAAGTAGTTGTCGCCGCTCACCTGCGAAAAGCTTCTCCACGATCAAGAACAGCCAAACCGAGCTCAGCGCAAAAGCAAGGATATTTAAGACAATTCCGGTCCATTTGCTGAAACTCCCCGGCGTAAGTTCCATCCCTAGCCGCAATAGTAAATAAAACAATGGCGGATGAACATCATTTTTCTGGTTCTCATAAACTGGCGCAAAATTTCCCCGTTCGTCCTCGTTTACCACCAGGTAATCTTCATAATATTCCCCATTGTGCCAATGATTGTAAAAGTCGGCATTAGCCTGAATCTCTACCTGCGAATAATTAGCTAGGCCGTAAGAATAAGCCTCATCCATATGATAGTAAGCTTTTTGCGCGCCGGCTAGCAGATAAACCAACGTCTGCAAAACAATCACCAGCGCGATCGCTAGGCACCTACGCCGCCGAGGAGAAAGCTGCTTTTTCATATTATATCTCCTCACGCTGTAAATAGAAAATGTCGCTCGTCACCATCCGCGCCAGATGCGTAGCAGAGTTTAGGCCCGTAGCTCGTTCAATATCACGCATGATATGCGTTTGATCGTACTCATCGGTAACGAAAACTAGCAAGCCATGTTCCAAACTATGGCCCTGCAAAATTTGTTGCAAACGTTGGTCAATTTCCTTCTCGGTACCTTTGAGATCTTTTACGACGTAAGATTCGTCTAGCTCGCGGAAAATCAACAAGTCATTGAGAAAGTTCCAATCACCTTCACCTCGCGTAATGTAAAGAGCTGGCGCCTGATGATAATCTTTTACCTCCGCCAGAACTTGCCCGCGCTCATGATAAACCGTATCCGGCTCAATCTGAGCGGCAATCGGCATAAATATCCCCGAGAACACCAGAATACCCGCCATGATAAAATTGCTCGTGCGCTCCGTCCAACACAGCCTAAACAGCTGATACAATGCGTACACGCTCAAAATAATCACAAACCCACAAACCGGTGCGATATAGCGCAACTCCGTAAACGGAGAAGCCGCCGCCACAATTACCAAATAGAAAACTGTCGGCACTAGCAACATCACGAATAAGTTTTGCTGATCGTAGCTAAGCTTAAGAACTTTTTGCCGCCACAATGCTCGCGCGCCGAGATAAATTAACCCCGCCACCGCTAGAATTAGCAAAAAGTGAAAAACATACTTATCAATCACGCCAAAATACTTCCAGAGGTTTGATAATAGTACTAAAGGTTGCGTGAGTGTAGATAAAACTCCCGCGCCACGATTACTAAAGAATAGATGCTGCAGCGAATACGGAAAAATAATTAGCGACAAACCACCCGCCACCGCCAGGCTAGCAAAATACCATCGCCATTCACGCCAGCGTTTTTGCTTGGCATAGCGTACCGTAAAATATCCAAACAAAGCCACCAAGAAAAAGAGGTAATAATACTGCGTCATAACACCCAAGAAAGCCGTAGCACCAATCCCTACTAAAAGTTTGGGATTAAGCTTCTCACTCTCTAACAACTTAATATGCAAATAAGCTGTGAGCAGAATCCATAAAGTAAGCAGCTCGTACATACGAATGTAAACTACAGTGCTAATGGTAGACAGTGAAAGCGCTACTACTAAAGTGAGAATTAAAGATTTCGTCTGCGCATACGGTTCGCGTCGCAATAGCTTTTCTATAACCCAGAAAAGTATCACCGTACTAATGGCAGCAACGATAAGATTAAGAATAATACCCGTCCATTTGGAAAAATGGTTTGGCGTGAGTTCCATGCCTAAGCGTAAAAGTAAATAAAAGAACGGTGGATGAACGTCATTTTTCTGGTTCTCATAAACCGGCTGGAAATTCCAACGCTCATCATCGTTTACCGTTAAGAAATCATCATAGTAAGCCGGAGTGTGCCAAGTATCGTAAAAGTGGTCATCCTCGTAAATCTGCACATGATCATAATTAGATAAGCCGTACGAGTAAATCTCATCCATATGCAAATAACTTTTACTGGCACCCGCCCAAATGTAAACTAAAGTCTGCAAAATGATAATTAAACTCAGCCAAAAGTATTTAGCATGAATGATGTTTTGGAAAAACTGTTTCATTAGTTGTATTATAACACATTTCTGGGAAGTAGGTAGTATCTTAGTGACTACTAAGCTTTGCTATGTAGGATCTTCTTCGAAGAGAATCCGGACCTTTGTCCAGCCAGCCCACAAAACAAAACCTACCACATAAAAATAAGCCCCGAGAGGCTTATTTTTATTACTTAATCGCGGTAATTTCGATAATCGAATACTTTTGGCGGTGACCAGTTTCTTTATGGACACGCTTTTTCGAGTGGTAGCGGATCACGCGGATCTTCTCACCAGCAACTTTTTCGTCTACTACTTTTGCCGAAACTTTGACGCCTTTAACTTCTGGTGTACCAACTGAAACTTTATCACCATCAATTACAAGCAAA
>CAYMCF010000003.1:0-31013 GCA_964388975.1 uncultured Candidatus Saccharibacteria bacterium
TTACTCTCTAGAAGAACAGGGGTGTAAAACAACTAGAAAACGGTATTAGACCAAGTATTTCTTAGTCGATAGTTCATAATAGTGCTGTTTCAGTGGAACACGATTTAGCTAAGAGTGCGCATAAAAATATCTCCCCAAAACAGAGGAGATATTTTAGAAAGTTTGTTTACTCTAGCTTACTTTAAGAACTCGAGCGAACGAATAATGAAATCATTTACAGGTTCGATTTTCTTTTGCTCTGATTCGTTGTAAGTAATATTAACCATCATGAGCTGACCGTCTTGCGAAAAGAGTACGAGGTCTTCCAAGATTTTTCCATTATCAGTGGTCGCTAAAGCAATGCGCATCGTGCCAATATTGTAATCACCCTTGGTATAGTAATCAGTTTTAAGTACGCTACCAGTAGTCTCAAAGACGGTCTTCATAGTATCGAGATACTCTTTGAGCTGATCGTTAGAAATCTTGGCATCTTTATTGGTCAGAACGGCCATTGATACTGTTTCGGCATCATTGATGTAGGCGCCCAAGACTTCAGTATTCTCGTCAGTACCTTCATTAAGTTTGTCATCCTCTAGTGGCTTCATGTTGTCAGGAACTTTAATTTGGAAACCGCCATTATTAAAGCTTACATACTTAGTGGTAATTTTCTCGCCATCACCATTCTCAACTACTAGCGAAGAATCGCTCTTATGGCTGACGTTATTAGCAATAATAACGATAACGATTGTAATTAACGCCACTGCTGCCAAAGTACCAATAATACAAGCAATAGTCCGGCCTAAATGACCCTGCTTTTTTGGCTCAGCTTTTGCAGCGGTGGTAGTAGTCTGAGCAGGCTTACTGGCAGGCTTCTTAGCGGGCATGGTTTTGGTTTTACCGTCAGTAGTTTTGACGGTTTTGGTGGCTTTTGGTGCCGCCTTCGCAGTTTGTGATTTTTTAGTTGCCACAAAATTCTCCTTTTATGATATTTTTAATTACTTTTAATTATACAACAAAGTTATGGTTTTGTGGGGGAAATTCTTAAGCTTATTTTTGCTTGTACATTTTAAGTAATTCACCAAGACTTAGACGCGTGCCATAATTTAAAATCGCATCAGAATAAATTTTAATAGCAATCCGCGCGATAATTAAAATTGTAATTGCTAGTACTAGCAAAGAAATTATCAGCTCGAGTGGCGTAGTAAGGCCCATCATCATACGAATTGGCATACAGAACGGTGAAGAGATTGGCAGAATGGCTGCAAAAGCATTGAGGCTACTCGTGGGGTCGGTCAAAGTGAAGTAGGCCAAGTAGAAACCGATCATCGAAAGCAGGGCTACTGGCGTATTGGCGGCTTGAATGTCTTCGGGCTTGCTGATAGTGGAGCCGGTGAGAGCGTAGATAAAGGCAAACAAGAAATATCCCAAGATAAAGTAGACGATAGTGACCAAGCCAAGCAGTGGTGTGATATTAGATAAATCTAGAGCCTGCGTGATAATAGCTGGATCTAAGAAAAGATTGGCGCTAATGATGGCAGTGATTACAATCAAAACCATTTGCAGAAGCCCCACTATACCAATGCCAATAGTTTTGCCGAGCACAATATTGCGAGGGCTAGTAGAAGTGACTAAAGTTTCGATAATTTTTGAGGTTTTCTCGACGGTAATGGAGCTAGAAACTTGGTAAGCGCAGAAATAAATCGCATAGAATAGCACAATCGACATCATCATCATGACAAAGATATTGCCGCTGATTTCCTGCTCTTCGATTTGGTGAGTACTGGCGCTGATCACCGGATAAAGTTTTTGAATGTCAGCTTCGGAAAAACCTTTTTGAGTTTCTAATTGATGGAGGTGATACAGTTCCCTGATAGCTAGAACTAACTCATTATCAAACGCTGGTGAAGTGGCACGATTTTTGACAATATATTGGAGACTAAGATCTTCATTCTTGCGATTACCTTTGGTAATTACTAAAGCTGCGCTGGCATCTCCATTGAGAATTTTTTCTTTGAGCTCCTCGTCGCTAAGTTGTGTCCAAAATTGCGGGTCACCTTCAGACGTGTTTTGCTCGTTCTCTTGAGAATATTTACCCAGCAAATGATCGCGATCTATTACGAGAACTGTATCATTACCTAGTCCCTCTCCGCCAGTAACGCCATTAATAATATTCGGCACATTAAAACCAATTACAATTAATACCAAAATAATAATTGTGGAGATACGAAAAGATTTGCGCCCCAGCATATCTTTCATGGTAAACTTTGCTACCGTCAAAATATCTTTCATAAATTACTCCTGACTTTCGGTGTTAGTTTGTAACGATTGGTCAATTTGCTCCACTAAGTTTTTGGCGCCAACCTTTTCGATAAAAATATCATTCAAAGTTGGTTTCATGATTTCGAACTTATTGATTACGGTTTTACGCTTTACTAAATCATCAAGTAATTCATGAGCTTGCTCTTCGCGGCTAATTTTAATTGTGTACTGGAAGTTTTTCTCATTCTCAGTCGTGAGCTTGTGCTGCTGAATGATTTTGCTAATATCACTTTCAGTTTCAACTTGCACGCGAGTAGCGGGATAAGCCGCTTTGATGTCTTTGAGATTGCCTTGTAAAACGGTTTTCCCGCGGTTCAAAATCAAAATGTCTTTACAGAATTCTTCGATGGTGGACATTTGATGGGCCGACATAATCACGTATTTGCCCTGCCGTACTAGATCAATGATAATTTCTTTGATAATATCAGTATTGACTGGATCCAGCCCACTAAAAGGCTCATCTAGTACGACTAAATCTGGATCATGTAGGACGGCCGTAATAAATTGAATCTTTTGTTGGTTGCCTTTGGAAAGTTTTTCGGCCGGCATTTCTAAATATTCCGTCACGCGCAAGCGCTTGGCCCATTTCTGAATGGCGCGGTCGGCAGTGGTAGCATCCAGACCTTTGAGCTCGGCAAAGTATCTAAGCTGATTAGAGATCTTGACTTTTGGGTAGACTCCCCGCTCTTCCGGTAGATAGCCAAAGTTGACGGTTTTGCGCGAAACCGGCTGGTCATTCCAGGTAATTTTTCCGCTATCTTTAGTAATAATTCCTAGTAGCATCCGAATAGTGGTAGTTTTGCCGGCACCATTGGTGCCAAGTAGTCCATAAACTCCCGGCTCAGCTAAGCTAAAGGAAATTTCATCCACGACTTTTTTCTGACCAAAAGTTTTAGAAACTTTTTCGAGTACTAAACCAGACATTAATCTTCTCTTTCATTCTTACTCTTAATATTTTGTAGCTCAAAGCGCCACTTTTGCGTTACTTCTGGATGCTCAGCGTGGTCGACTTCGGATAAAAACATTTCCTTGGGACGTGCGCACAAGTGATGCTGGCCAAACTTTTTGCCATTGTAAAGCCCACGATAAATTACGAGTTCTTCTCCAGTTTCGCTATGCGTAGCAACATCCTCAACGATATAGTAATCTCCTTTGTAATGTTTGTAAATTCCATGAATAACAAGTTGATTAGTTTCTTTCATGCCTCTATTATACTCCATGCATTGAGTTTTTAATCAACATTGACACCTTTTTGGAGAAGTTTACGGTCGATAAAGTACAAACCTGCTGTAAAGATAATATATAATATACCAATCAAGCTGAGCATTTTGTGTACCGTACTGATATTCATCATGCCATTGTCAAACAACATATCGTAAACCATCGGGTCTACTAACCCCCACAGGATGCCGAGGATCATCATCAAAGCACCGGAAATAAGATAGATTGCAATGCCATAGGCTACCGCAAAGGCTACGGGGCTATTAGGATTGCGATGGTAGCCCAGCAAAATACTGGTGAGGCCGATTTCCATCATGAAAACAAATTGGCAAAAAACGGAAATGGTAAAAAGTATAATGGTCAGCCAAGCATCGTCTCTGAGTAAAGTCAGGTTTTCCGGTGAGAGGAATAGGATTAGCATGCAAACAATAAATAATAGCATACTAATAGCAATGATAATAATTCCGGCCAGAAACTTAGCGGTAATCAAAGTAGTACGATTAATTGGCAGGGTATGAGTGAGGTAAGATTCGTCGCCGTAAAGAGTTTGGCGGAAACGTGCCCAAGTCCGCAAACTAGCATTAATAATCATACCTAGCGAAAAGCCAAAGGTGGCGCCCTGAGCGAATTCGTGAATAAATCGAACTAAGAAAACTGGCGTCTCAAAATCAGTACAGCGCGCCACTACTGCCAAAACTAAAACGATAATGTAAAAGACGATAAGTTGTTTGTAAACAAATTTAAGATCATACTTGATGAGGTTAAGTATGGGATGCGAATGTGATTGTGATTGCGACATAAAATATCTACCTTGATTAATTAATGTGAGCTTTGAATTGTTGACGGAAAATTGTATCGATCGAAGCTTGCTTTTGATTGCGAAGTTTATCGGCGTCAGCTTGTAAAATAATCTGGCCTTGGTCGATAAAGATTACTTCATCCAAGATCCGCTCAATATCAGCAATCAGATGTGTAGAAATTAACACGCTGGCACCGGCATCAAAATTATTTAGGATAGTATCGAGGATATAATCACGCGTGGCTGGGTCGACTCCGCCGAGTGGTTCGTCCAGAATGTAAAGCTTAGCATGGCGGCTCATAACTAAAATCAGTTGGAGTTTTTCTTGCATGCCTTTACTGATTTTAGAAATTTTCATATCTGGGCTAAGGTCGAGAATTTGCAAAAGTTGTTCAGCTTTGGCACGATCAAAATTATCATAAAATTCCGTAAAATAGCGCAAGGCTTGAGCGATGGTTATAGACTTATCGAGATAAGTGCGCTCGGGTAAGTAAGCAATGGCCGACTTGCTGGCTACGCCGAGCGGTTGGCCTTCAAATAATACTTCCCCGCTGGTAGGCACTAGCAAATCATTGGCAAGCTTAATCAAAGTTGATTTGCCGGTGCCGTTTTTGCCAAGCAAACCGACGATTTTGTCGTGCGGAATAGTGAGATTGATATTTTGTAAGACGCATTTGTTGCCAAAGTACTTACTAACTTGGCGGTATTCTAAAAGTGGAGTGTTCGCAGCTTCCTTTCCTGCTGATTCCTGAGGTACGTTATTAGTTATGGAAGTTTTGAGATGACGACTTTTGTTTGGAGTTGATGATGTGGGCATTTAGACCTTTCCGTTAGGATTTGTTATTATATCAATAATTTCAGTGCGCGAAAAACCGAGTTCGTGCATTTCGTCTAAGAATTTAGCAACTTTCTCACGCGCGAATTTTTCTTGCAATTTGTGTAGATAATGCGTGTCGTCGGTGACGAATTTGCCGTTCGTGCGGATAGTGATGATTAACTTTTTGTCTTCCAATTCTTGTAAAGCCTTTTGCATGGTGTTTGGGTTGACTTTGGCTTGGATGGCGGAATCACGCACCGACGGTAATCTTTCTCCAGGCGAAAACTGCCCAGCAATAATGTAGCGTTCGAGCTGCTCAACTAGCTGAAGATAAATCGGACGATCATTGGTAAAATTAAATTCCATGGCTATATCATTGTATTACTTGCTTAATACAATGATATGCCGGAAGCTTGAATAAGTCAAGAAGATTTTTTTGGAAAGAATGTTTAAGCTATTTTTTGTCACACAAATACACTTTTTCTCGAGGCGCGTTCTCGGCGCCCGTCCTCCTCGTGACGTCCGGATCCTCTTCGAAAAAGGTATTTGCTGTGGCAAAAATGCAGCATTAATGAGAAAATACCTTAAAATTCTAATTTACAAAAATTTTTCAAAAGATTTTCGGTGTGATTTTAGTAAGAAACTGGCAAAAAATAAATAATAAATTTTTATCAAATTATTTTTAGTGCAAATTTGGACGATTTTTGGTATTTTTTGAAATATTTTTATTAAATAAAAACAAAATTAAACCGCTTTGCTTAAAATCTGCTATAATAATATTGTAATTTATGGCTAGAAACTATTATTAGGAATTATTTTAATATTTTTTATTATAATTTCTAACTTAGTTAATAGTAAAATATAAAAATCGTAAAACGGAAAACCAATATGAATCCATGGTTAATTATTTTGATAGAAACTTTTGCAGTGACGATTATTGGTTCACTTTTGCACTTTACTTATGACTGGAGCGGGCAGAAAAAGTGGGTGGCCTTGTTTGCGGCGGTAAATGAAAGTACTTGGGAGCATATTAAGTTGGCGCTTTCGGGCGTGTTTTGTTGTATGTTGGTAGATGTGTGGTTTTTGGGCGATAATCCAAATTATTGGTTGGCGCGCAGTGTATCATTCATCGCGCCAGTAGTAGTAATTCCTTTGATCTTTTATGGCTATACTTCGTTTACGCGGCGGGCAATTTTGCCAGTGGATATCGCGAGTTTTGCGGTTGCGGCGTTTATTAGCTCGGCTTTGTTCGTGTGGATTTTGGAGTCGCCACCAATTGGTTGGGTGAGTGGGTTTATTAGCGGCATTATTAGCTTGATAATTCTGACTTCATACTTATTGTTAACTTATTTTCCGATCAAAAACAATTTGCTATTCGAAGACCCAATCACGCATAAATATGGCTTAAAGGCGGTGAAGAAGAAACGGAAAAAGTAGTTTATACTATTCATCCCACTTAAAGCCTTCGCCAAAGTGTCCATATCCGGCGGTGGCTTCATAAACTGGGCGGAGCAAATCAAGATGTTTGATAATGCTGCGCGGAGTGAGATCGTAGCCTTCAATTAACTCAGGCTTACCATCAATAATGACGGTGCGCTCGAGTGGCTCGGCGTAACCAATAGCGTAGGCTAAACGTACGAACACTTCTTTGGCATGGCGCTTTTTGAGATAATCTACGGCAATACGGCGTGCCATGTAAGCGGCCGAACGGTCGACTTTGCTGGGATCTTTGCCAGAAAAGGCTCCACCACCAATCGGAATACGTGGGCCATAGTTATCAACAATGAGCTTGCGCCCAGTTAAGCCAGTATCGGCATCAAAGCCGCCTTGATTCCAATCCCCGGCGGGATTTAGGTGCAGCTCGGGATTACCGGCTAGCGATTCTTGCTCAAGGAAAGCTTGGACTAGCTCCGCTAGCTCGGCTTGGCTGGTATTTTGGAAGCTGGCTACAATGGATGCAACTTGGCAAGTCTTACCATCATCCTGCAAGGTGACTTGAGTCTTGCCATCGTAAGGATGTTTAGCAAAAATAAATTGATTAAGCCGGCGCGCTAGAACTACCTCTAACGGTAGCAGCTCGGGAGTTTCGTCGGTGGCGTAGCCGATCATAATTCCCTGGTCGCCCGCTCCGCCGGTATCAACTCCTTGAGCAATTTCGGGACTTTGCTTCACGACATTGACGGTAACTTTGAGATGATTACCAGCAATACGGTGCACGATGGCAGGAATATCGATGTCGCGAGCGGTAGAAGTAATCTCACCGGTAACAAAAACTTGCCCATGACCACCGCAAGCTTCAATGGCTACGCGAGCGTGAGGGTCTTGTCGCAGATAGGCATCCAGAATGGCATCAGAAATTTGGTCGCAAAGCTTGTCTGGATGCTTGGGTGATACGCTTTCAGCAGTACGGTAAGTAATCATATATTCCTCCTATTTATGTTAATATTATAGCATAAGGTAGATGTTTTCTGTAGAAAGTTTTGCATTATGCAATCTAGTATAACTATGATATAATAAAGTTATGAGAATCGCGATTTTTACCGATATTTATGCGCCTTGGGGCAATGGCGGCATTGCTTCGTCGATTCGGGCGCAAAAGTCGGAGCTAGAAAAACGGGGGCACGAGGTAGTCTTGTTTTGTCCGGGTTTTAATGCTAAAGAGCCGGGCGTAGTAAATGTACCGAGCCACAAAATGATTCGGATTAGTGATGCGGTGATTGCGAAGCGGCCGAGCTTAGTAGAAAATTTTGTACTAGAAAAATTTCCAGATTTTGCAAGTTTTGATGTGGTGCATGTGCATTATGAAGCGAGCTGTAGTATCGCGGGAGTGAGGCTGGCACATAAGTTTAATCTGCCCTTAGTGCAGACGCAACATGGCCGCGAAGATATGGCAATCTCGGTGAATATGCCGCACCCGATCAAGCTTTTAACCGCCACTGCGCTTGATACTATGCATGGGATTTGTTTACCGCATACACTAAAAGTGCGGCGTGATAAGTTCCAGGCGCCTACTTTGACTCGTGCGAAAATGTGGAGCTTAGTAGTGAACCACGCTGAGCAGGCGGATATTGTGATTACTCCATCAAATCATTTTGCGCAGAAGATTGAACATTATGGTGTGACTAAACCAATTATGGTAGTGTCAAATGGTATTCCGGAAGAGCTGGTAGCGGCGGAGTTTTCAGAGCGTAAGTTGGAAGAGGGTGATGTGTTGAAAATGATTTGGAATTGTCGCGTTTCCAAAGAAAAACGCATTATGCCATTACTGCAAGCACTGAAAGAACTGAAGCGCCCTTACGTTTTACATGTCTATGGTTGTGGTAATGCCCTGAAGCGCGCCAAAAAATATGCCGAAAAAAATCGTCTCAAAGTAAAATTTTATGGCGAGGTGCCGCGCCCAAAAATCATTAAGCGCATGGCAGAGTCGCATTTAAGCATGACAGTGTCTTATAATTTTGACGTGCAGCCGATGACTTTGCTAGAAGCTGAAGCGACTGGGCTGCCAGTGTTCTTTTGCGACCCGACGATGCGTGAAGTGGTGTCACATGGTAGCTACGTTTTGGCGGATGGTCCGGAAGCGGTAGCCTTGCAGGTGGCGTTGGATAATATTAAGGCTGAAGAGATTGCGAAGATGAGTAAAAAAATGCTAGCGCACCGTAGCGAAGTAATGCAACCAAAACAAGTTGATCGACTTTTGCAAGTATATCAAAAAGCGATACAACTGCACCAAAAATAAGTTAGAAAAACGCTCACCCGAAGGTGAGCGTGGTAGGGTAAGGTGCAGTGTGGTAATCACAGTGGAGTTTTGTCTTGGTTGAGGCGGTTCTGTTTGCGACGAGAAAGATCTCGAGCAATAATTAACCCTAGTACAGTCACGCCGGCGCGTACTGGAATTGGCCAGCTGGTGTACCAGATTAGCGTAAGGATCGCTCCGCCCACGCCGAGATAGACATAAACTTTGCGCCGCAAGAGAATAATTTCGGTACGCTCTAGCTCAGGCATATCAGTAGGCACGAAACGCTTGGTGGTGCGGTCGTAACGATAGAGCGTGTATTGCACGAAGGCACACCAAGAGCCGATTCCGAAGAGCAAGAGGACAGCAATAAAATGGCTGGTCTGCATAAAGAGGTAGGCTCCGCAGGCTACGGCTAGGATAATGTCGGAGATTTGGTCGATCTCAACATTGTAGTGCCGCCACCAGCGATACTTGCCATCATCAGGATAATGCCAACGCCGGGCACAGGGGCCGTCTAAAGCGTCGCATAGTTCCCCAGCCACAAAGACCCAGATAGCGTAATCCGGCGGCACTCCGCAAAATGCCATAACGAAAAGAACGATTGCCAGAATCACTTCCAGCAGGGTAAATAGGTCGGCCAAGTGATATTTTTTCATGAAGATTCCCCCTTTAAGAATTTTTCACAATTCTGGCCTATACACATTATACCATAGTTTTGATAATATGTCGATAAAATATCAGCCCCAGGGGTGGGGCTGATAAAATATATGGAATTTGGCTTATTTAGCGATACAGCGGACGGAAGTGCCACCATATCGGCTTTTAGTTGCGCCTGCATTGCCACCCCAGATACTCAGGCTCATAAAATAGGCACTTGTATTGCCGCTAGCCGTACTCGACCAATGGCTACTTTCTTCGCTAAACCCGCCTGTGCCACTGGAATTAACCCATCCTGCAGCAGGAAAATAAATTGTATTGTTATTGGATCCACCAAGCCACCATCCGGCATAAGACTTACCATCGGATGCAACACCATCTAAAATATGTCCATTCGTATATAGAGTTTGGAACTCTCCAGAAGTCCCGCCAGTAGGCAGTCGCCAGCCCTTAGGACAAATATCTGCATTAGCATTATCGCTACCGGTCCTTGTAGTTCCGGCTGTGGCGGTAAGCCAAGTATAATATGTGCCGTAGTCATTATAGTTATGCGTATAAGCTCCAGATGTTCTCTGGTAGTTAGCTTCCGTACTTGGTGTAGCCCAGATTTTAGACTCGGGGATTTTATAGCTAGTTTCCCCTGCTACATTGGAATCGGCCGATGTAACGGTGTAATTGGTAAGATTCAAATTCTGCCCCATCCAGCAATTACCATCACTCAGTTTTTTAACGGTATAACTATTATTCTTAGTAACACTTTCTCCGTTGATGGTTACCGCATTATCATATCCTCCTCCCCGGCTGTCCTGCAGTACGGCAGTTTCTCCAACGATGGTAGACGCGCAAATCTCTGGTGTCATTTGTTGCATTTGGAAAATATCTTTGATAGTAGTAGCCACTACTTGTGGTGAAGCGGTAAGTGATAACATCACTTCAGTATGATAAGTCCCGGGCGTAGCATCACTGCCAAACTTAGCCGCAAAGACTAATTTCTTAGTAAAGTCTTCACTATAAGTCATCTTTGATTCTAAAGTATCTCCCGCACTAATCTTAGGCATAGTTTTGTAAGTTAGATTAGCTTCAGCTGCACTAGTATTCGTCCAAGCATAACCCCAAGAGTTATAGCCCATCTCAGTAGGAGTTTTATCTCCTGCACCGAGTAATGCTGCATCTCCTCCCACTAAGCTCATCCGGTCAGTATTATTAGCATAGGATATTACTAAGTTATAATCCATTACGTCTTGGGCTTTAACCGTTACGTTATGACTTCTATAAGCTACTCCTGCACCACTTACCCAAGTGGCGGCATTCTGGTCAGCACCATATTCACCATCGGCTTTGCTAATGGTGATGGTGGCGGTGGGGTTGGCAGTTTTTACGGCACTATCTTCTTGTGGCGCGATTAAATCATCATGATTTTCTGTACTTTCATCCAAATTGTCTTTTTCGTCAGAAATAATGTCTTCTTCGGTAGAATCTTCTAATGCAAAAGTTTGGTTATTTACTGTGGGGTTGCAACTTATTACGCAAATTCCTAAGAAAGTTAGCATACAAAATATAGGTATCATCTTCGATAACCTATATAACTTAAACTTAATATTATGTTTTCTTTGCATCATTGCCCTCCTTAGGTTTTTCTAGTTTCTTCCAAGTAGAGCCATTTTTGCGTAAATAATAAGTAATAGAGGAAGTACTTTAGCATCAAAAATATACTACATAGCTTATTATGTTGCTTATTCCATAATAATCTTTTTAGCTTAACTTTTCCTCTAGCTAATCATTTTTACAAATATGCACCAACTTGTATTTGTAAAAAACTCACATAGCTCAGAAAAAGCTAAGCCTTTAGTAGCATATCACTTTCGTGTAAAATACTTGATACACAAAAATGGCACCACGAGTGGTGTTCTAAACCAACAGACTCAATGAAAGCTATTTCATGTTCTGCTCGTGATGCCATTTACACATAAAATAGCTTTCACAAACATGCTGAGTCTTAATAAATTGTTGATTTAGAACAATTCTATTATACCACAAAGATTTTGGTTTGTGTGAAGATTTTTACTAAATTCGGAATTTTTATTGGTCAAGCAAAACTGCCGCGGTGGTAGCTTCAAAACTTTTGTAAGGATTAAATAAGTTCAATGCGGTGATGCGGGCGGCCAGCTGGCCAGACCAGAGCGAAATTGGTGAATAATTAGTAGCGGCGATATTAGTAGTGCTGACTTTGCCGCCATGGGCAACGACGACTTGCTCTTGATGAAAAGTTAGTACTGTTACGGGATAGCTCAAAGTAAACTTATGCAAAGTCTCAATTAACGGCACGAGCGGTTGAGTAAGAGTGATCATGCGCGGATAATACGCTCCGCGCAAAACTTTTTGTAGCTGCACCATAGAACCGATAATCGTAAGCTGGGGGCGGTTTAGGATCTGGCCGGCGGTAGGCGCAATTAAATCTATCGCATCACGCGTAATTACTAGTGGCGATTCGCTATTATTAATGGCTGCGGAAATGGCGATAGCGGTCTCAGCATTGCGGGAGAGATCTCCGGCTAATAAAACTGCGTCGGCGGTAGAAAAGGCGTGGTCGAGGGTGTAAGATTTTGCAAAGGCGCCGCTGGTAGTGGCGGTGGCAAAATTGATATTCTCCGAGCTGGGGACTTTGCTGCGCAAAACTTCGGGAAGAATTGTAGTGACGTGTTTAATCGGAAAATGGTTGGCAAGAAACTCGGCGGTACGTACAACATTAGCAAAACTCTGCGCGTTGCCACCGACTACGCTAACATTGCCAGTTTTTTGCTCAGGGATATTCCAAGTGAGGTCTGGGAAAAGCGGTTTAACTTGTTTTTGCCAGTAGGACAAATCTTGGCTGATCGGTGCAAAACCACTCATTTAGAACTCCAGCTCAATCGAAATTGGGCAGTGGTCAGAGCCTAAAACTGGCTCGTAAATCTCTGCAGCCTTGAGGTGCGGTAAAAGCTTTGGGGAAATAAAGAAATAATCGATCCGCCAGCCAACGTTATTTTCGCGAGCTTTGCCCCAGTGTGACCACCAAGTATAGCGCTGCGCTTCGGGATGCAGGGTGCGGAAAGTATCGATAAATCCAGCGGCCAAAAGATTACTAATTCCCTGCCGTTCTTCTTTGGTAAAACCAGCGTTGTGGGTATTTTGCTTGGGGCGAGCAAGGTCGATCTCGGTATGAGCGGCGTTAAAATCTCCGCAGACTACGATAGGCTTAACTTTTTCTAAACTTTGCAAATGTTGCAGCAGAGCTGGATCCCAAATCTCCTCGCGCAGTTTGAGGCGGGATAAATCTGGCTTGCTATTAGGCACATAAACATTGACCAAATAAAACTCTGGATATTCTAAAGTTTGCAAGCGCCCTTCAGCAAGAGGATTACCGTAAGTATCATTTTGCCAGGCATACTGCAAACATTCTTGGCTAGACCAATCCGTAGAATAATCGAGTGCGGGAGTTTTGCTAAAAACTGCAGTACCAGAATAGCCAGCGCGCTCGGCGCTGTTCCAATATTCGGTGTAGCTAGGTAAATCAATTTCTACTTGGCCAGGCTTGGCTTTGGTTTCTTGCATGCAAAGAATATCAGGATTCTCTTGCTGGATAAATTGTAAAAAAGTACCTTTTTTGAGGCCGGCGCGTAAACCATTAAGGTTCCAGGAGAACAACTTAATCCGCATTATTAATACCTCCCGCGTAATAAGTCGCGCTTTTTGATGGTTTCGCGTTTATCATATTTTTTCTTACTTTTGCCGGTGGCGATGACGAGTTTAATGTAACGCCCACCCGCTAGCAACTTGACTGGTACTAGTTGTAGGCCAGCCATACGTGCACGCGTTAAAGTGGCGAGTTGCTTTTTGGTGACTAAAAGCTTGACATTGCGTGCGGTATCAGCACCCAGGGTAAGATTGTTTAGCCACAACTCTTGGTTGCGAATGGTGACAAAGCTGCCTTTCAGCTGTACATGGTGGTCGCGAATCAAACGCACTTCTGGCCCAGATAAAGACATACCGCAGGTAAGCTCTTCACCGAGCTGATAGTCAAAATGGGCGCGGCGGTTGACGGTAACGGAAGCTGGGGTGGACTTTTTCTTCATATCTATTATTATAGCATAGTTCAGAGAAAATAGGCGGAAGAAATTTCGCATAATAATTGTAAATGTGCTATAATATATATCAGCATGCGTATCGCAATTACTTCGGACTTATATTATCCAATGTCAAATGGGGTGGCAGTTTTTGCACATAACTTAGCCAAAGGTTTGGCGAAGCAGGGCCATGAGGTAATGGTGATCTGCCCGAGCTTTACTGGCAAAAAACATCGTAGCCGTAAAGACGGCGTGACTACTATGTATATGCGGTCGATTCGGTTTCCGTTTTATCCCGATCAAATTAATGCCGTACCCACTGGTAAAGAGATTTTGGGAGTACCGTTGCCGCGCTTAGCGTATCGACATGGTTTGTGGATCACCGTAGATCCATATCCAGAGCTAAAAAAAGCTTTGAACAAATTTCATCCAGACGTAATACATAACCAAACCGCAGAAATGATTGCAATTGCGGCGCGGCGGTATGCACGTAAGTATGATATCCCGATGGTGAGTACTGGTCATGCCTATCCGGATAATCTCACCAGCCAAGTGAAACTTTTGAAGCCAATCAAAAAACCACTCGATGCAATTATCCGGACTTATATGGCGAGCTTTTTGAAGCATTCTGAATATGCTACCATGCCAACAGAAATGGCCATTGAGGATTTAGTACCAAAAAACCGCCGACATTTTGATGTGCCAGTTGAGCCACTATCAAACGGCGTAGATTTGGCGCAATTCACTCCCGGGAAACCAAAACTAAAAGTTTTGAAGAAACATCATTTGCAGCCTAGTAAAGGGTTGCGAGTATTATATGTAGGGCGCGTCGATCCGGAAAAAAGTATTAGTAACGTAGTGACGGCTTTTGCTGGTGTATTAGAAAAAGTGCCTGATGCAGAATTAGTAATCGTGGGCGATGGAACTGATCGGCGACATCTTCTTGATCTTGCGCAGGCTTTGGGCATTGAAAAGAATGTGAAATTCCCCGGGCGAATTATGCCGCCAGATATTACGGAGATTTATCGGAGCGGAGCGGTTTTTGTGACGGCTAGCGAAACTGAAACTCAAGGCATTGTGCTGATCGAAGCGGCGGCTACCGGCTTACCTTTAGTAGCGGTAGATGCGGGAGCAGTGCGTGAACTTTGCCAGAATCGTAAAAATGGTATCCTTTGCGAGCCGCGTGATATTGCTGGCATGACTAAAGCGATCGTAAAAATCTTGCAAGACCCCGAGCTACAGCAAAAGTATGGTGCGGCCAGTTTAGAGATTGCCAAAAAACACGACCTCAACCGTACTTTGAAACGGTTTGTGGAAATTTACGAAGAGGCGATTAAGCTAAAGGGCAAAAAAGCTAAGCCAAAGAAAACCTTGTTTGGATGGTAAAAGTAGATTAGCTTATTTATCTTCCAAAAACTCCACAATCTTCGCAACAGTTTCGAGGGGCTTTTCGTAGTTATGTAAATGTCCACAGCCAGGTAGAAACTCTGTTTCGGCCTGAATCTTATTGGCGAGCTTGAGAGTTTGTTTTTTACTCACTAGACGATCTTTTTCTCCAGCGAGAATTAACAAATCTTGCGAAGGGGAAAAGTCTCCTACCGAGTAACGAGTGGTAAAAGCTGCCACGTTAAGTACTTCGCTGCGGCGTGGTGGCTGATCATTGCTGCAGTCGTGCGTAATTTCTAGTACTTGGTGTAGGAGTGCGCGATCATGTGGTACAAAAAGATAAGTAGTAGTAATAAAGTCTACCATGCGGCGTGGTAAGACTGCTGTTAATGGTGACAGAACCCGGAAAGGTGCGGCAGCGCGGTTAGAAATAGGTGAGAGCAAAATTGAGCGTTTGTTTACGAGCTTGGGATATAGGCTAATCATTGCAGCAACAATGATGGAACCCATAGAATGCCCGATGAGCACCGGGTGGTCAAGTTGCTGCTCGACAATGTAATCTTTAAGATAGCGTGCATAAGCTTCGGGAGTATATTCGGGTAGTTTTTTTGCTCCACCAAAAGGTGGGATGGCAGGAATGTACACTTGGTAGCCATGCTTGCGTAATCCCGTTGCGATTTCTTCTAGACCAATCGGTGATCCCCGAAAGCCATGCACCAAAACAATAGCGGGTTTAGCCGCTGGCGTCATGGTTTGAGGAGAGCCGCTAGGCTGCTTGAGCTTGGTCATCCTTTAAGGCCTTTTTGATAGCGGGGCGATCAAACCCAACAATGCGCTGGCCATTAATTTCGGTAACTGGAACCGCAGTAATATCTTTCATAGTGGAGGCGTCAATCTCTTGATATTCAATACCTTGTTCATTGAGCCATTGCATTAGTGCATGACAATAAATACAAGTTGGAGTAGTATAAACTTTAATCATAGCTATATTATAGCACAACTTTTGGAAAATATACAAAGAGCCAAGCAAGAAATGATATTTTAAGAATATTCTTATAACTTTCTAAAACTTTAATAAAATGATAGAATTATTGTTTCTTGGCAGCATCAAGCTGAGGATCACGCTGATGGTTAATATCATCATAAGTGCGTTCTACTTCTATATCTGGGCTAATCCCCTCGCCATTAATGCTATTGCCGCTCGGAGTATACCACCGGGCGGTGGTAACTTTGAGTAAAGTTTTGTTAGATAGGTCAAGCAAAGTCTGTACTACGCCTTTGCCAAAAGTTTGTTCACCTAGAATCGTAGCCTTATTATAATCTTTGAGAGCGCCAGCGACAATTTCTGAAGCCGAAGCAGTACTACCATTGACCAAGACAATAGTTTTCATATCCGCTAGCGTAGCTTGGCCGCGATTAGCCTTAGTGACGGTTTCGCTATTATTATGTCCCTTCTGGATGAGTACTGGCTCTCCATCAATCCAGAGCGATAATAAATCTTTGGCTGCCGAAACATACCCACCGCCGTTGCCACGTAAATCTAAAATCACTTTATCAACATTGTGCTGCGGGAATTCGTCTTTAACAATTTTCTGCACTAAAGTACCGGTATCTTTGTCGAAGCGAGTAACGGTAACAGTGGCGGTTTTGCCTTCGTAAGTGACGTAGGCAGAAACGTTATTAATTTCTTCGCGAGTAAGATCGAATGACTTTTCTTCACCGTCGCGCACAACGGTAAGTTTGACTTTGGTGCCAGCTTCTCCTTGTAATTTAGAAGCGATATACTCTGAGCCTTTGTCGTAAACTTCTTCATCATTGATTTTGTAAATAATATCACCAGCTTTGACACCAGCACGCCCGGCTGGGTTGTCGGGTAAAGTTCGCAAAATCCGCACGTAACCTTCCCGTAGCCCCATTTCTACGCCGATACCAGCACCAACATCACCACTCAATGCAGCTTGGTATTCTTTGGCTTCGTCACGATCCATGTAGGATGTATAGACATCTCCTACTGCATCGACTAAACCTTTCTTGGCTCCTTCGATGAGGAGCGATTGATCGAGGTCTCCATCATAATTTAAGACAAGAGCTGAATATACTTCATCCAGCGCGCTCCAGTCGGTACGCTCAGTAGTGCGGAAGCCTAAGTATGGCAAAAAATTAGCAGCTACCGTATTCCAGTTTAGGCCTACCACTACGCCAATTGCTAAAGTAATCACTGCAGCAACAATCGCACCGCCAAGGCTAACCTTTTTTTCTTCCCACTTTTCTGACATACTTATATTTTAGCATAGTTTATTAATAAAAAGCTAAAAATATTAAGTACATGAGCTGCGCAATTACCCTAACGAGCTCCAGCCGAGAAACGAACTCTTATAAAGTAATTACACAGCTATGAAATAAACAATTTACTTACCACAAACGCTTATCAAAGTGAATATACTGATAAATATTCGGATTTACATTATAGCGTGCACCGAAATCAGCGATCCAGCCATTCTTAGAGCTGGCCATATTATTATATTCGGTAAGGTTAATGGTGCCGTTGGCATTAACACTTTCCACCCACATCACATGCCCCCATTCTCCGGCCGTAGAAACCGCTACGGTATGCGGCGCAGGGTTATTATCTACCACATAACCGTTACGACGAGCACTATTAGCCCAGCTGTAAGCGTTGCCCCAGTTGGAAATATAGATACCCCAAAATTCTTGCGTTTTGTATCCAGCATAGCTAGTGCACTGGCAAACATACCCGCCTACAGTAATAAAGGCGAGATTGCTCCAAGGACATTGGCTAGCCCATGGGTAAGAATTGTAACCTTCCCCTACGACACCGCCGCTATTATAGCGGGCAATTTCGGCGGCAATTTCCTGTTGCATAACTTCGCGAGCGGCTGCGGCATCTTGCGTATAGGCAGCGTTATCATACTGATATTTTGTAATGAGAACTTCTTGCTCGTTGCGGCGAGCGGTGATTTCGTTGCGAGTGAGCTCAGTGCTAGCAATTAGCGCATCGACACTTTGTTTCTGAGACTCCAATTCTTCTTTAGTGATACGGATACTTTCTGAAGAAATCGCGATTTGTGACTTCACCGTAGCTTGACGCGATTGTTTTTCGGCTAGATCTCCAAGTGAACTACTACTAGCCAACATAGCAATGACATCTGATTCGTCCTCAAAGTGCATATCTACTAGCAATTCTGCCAAAGCTGCGCGCTGAGTGGCCAGCTTTTCTTCGTTGAGGGTAATTTGTGCAGAAAGGTCGTTGGCGATGGCTTGATTCTTGGTGATTTCATCTTCTAGGGCTTGGATTTCGGAGTTTAGGCGCGCCACTTCACCTTCCAGGGTCTGAGCATTGGCAGCGGCTTCTCGTGCGGCGCGGTCGGAAGCTTCGGCGCGGTCGTAAGCTTCGCGACACTCTTGAGTAACGCAACCGTAA
Source organism: uncultured Candidatus Saccharibacteria bacterium (assembly GCA_964388975.1). GTDB lineage: Bacteria > Patescibacteriota > Saccharimonadia > Saccharimonadales > Saccharimonadaceae > Nanosyncoccus. Next base: position 18,460 of record CAYMCF010000003.1, read on the forward strand.
GGGTAGGCTTGTACGGGATCAGCATTATTTTGGAAAAGTACCAACTCTCCTACTACAGTTGCTACAATGAGCAGCGCAATAATAATAGTACGTAAACCTAAAGTTTTGTGCTGAGAAGTCGTCTTCATATTTTTATTATATCATACTTATGGTTAGGTGATTAATAAATTTTGATATTACTAGCTAGTCTTGATGTTGTTGCATGGCTATTCTATTTTTTCAGATATTTTTGCATGGCTAAGCGTGCGGAAATATAGCCGATTAACATACCGGCGCCCACTACTAACGCATAAACTAAAACTAATTTGCTGGTACCCATTAGGTCGGAGACGGTGCTCATATCGATACCATAGCTAATCATGCTGGGTGTCGCAAAATGATAAATTAGATATGCCACAGTGCTTGCAGCCAAGCCAGAAATCACTCCGCAAATTTGGGCTTCGACTAGAAACGGCCCGCGAATAAAACTAGTGTCCGCCCCGACTAGGCGCATCATGTAGATTTCTTCGCGACGAGAGAAGATGGCCATGCGAATAGTGTTGAAAATCATTAAAATCGAAATTACTAGAAAGACTGCGCCGAGAATCAACCCGCCATTTTTGGCAATATTAGCCCAAGAACTAATGGTGGCAATTTGGGCTTGGTTTTCATCGTAAGTGGGCTCCTTTTTGGGATCGAGATTTTCTTGGAAAATCGCAGTAGTATTAACAATATTGCGAATACTATCGAGATTTTCGGGATCGTAAACTTTGATACGCATGCGCGCCTGCATACGGCTAAGCATTACTTCGGCCATTTCCTCATCACCTAAAGCTGCCATTACGTCCTCGTCATTCTCATTTTCTTCGAGGAATTGTTGATACTCCATAGCCGAATCAGAAACTTCTACGCTGCGGACGTTGGGGTCGGTCTTCACCATGTCGGCCATGTTGGTGAGAACTTCGAGACTAGTACCTGGCTTAAAATACACCGTAATATCAATCTTTTGGCGCATACTGTCGGCGGTGTTGCTGAGAATAATACTGGCGCCAGCTGTCATCAGTAGAATCACTAGAGTGACGGTCATGACCAAAGTAGCGGCAATCGATAGCCAAATATTACGCGTAAAACTTGCTGCACCATACTTTACCACACGTCCGGCGCTACGAACTTTACTAACGCTGCTATTTTCCACCAAAACTTTGAGATTCTCTTTTTGTTTCTGGCGGGCTTCGCGACTAGCGGTACGCTTGTTAGATTTGGTTTTTTTCTCCACGTTTTTCTCCTACACTACTCGTTTGGTTTTGGTTTTGCTCAGAGGATGTTTCAGAACTTGTTTAATGCTAGGGGCGGGCTTGAGTTTAACGGTACGTCCGGCGCTAAGTTTACTGAGTTTGGGGGCGGATTTTAGCGGTTTGCCAGCAGCATACCATTGGTTCGCGGAATCACGAGCGTATCTTTTGGGTGGAGCGCTAGGCTGAGCGGGAGCTTTTGCAGCGACGTTAGAAGCCTTAGCGGAGCTTTTAGCGGATGCAACGGGCTTAGCTGCTGGCTTGACTGGCATTTTCGCAATAAGACTAGGTGTTGTATTTTTTACAACATTTTTATTGGTGACAGTATTTCTGGCCATGACGGTGCGCGGACGAGCTGGAGCGGCGTTTGGAGCTGGCTGGCTAGGCCGGTAAGACGGCGTCACGACTGGGTGCGAGGTAATGATATGAATTTCTGGCTCTGGATGTGCCACTAAAGGTTCGGCCGGAGCTTCATCGTCTTTGAGGCGGTAAATCCCATGAACTTTTTGGTCGCTAATAATGCGGCCGTTACTCAACGTCACTACGCGCTTACTTAAGTTATTGACAATATCTTCATCATGAGTAGTGACGAGCAAAGTTGTGCCGAAATCGTTAATTTTTTGCAAAAGTTCGACGATTTCGTGTTTGTTAATGATATCCAGATTCCCAGTCGGCTCGTCGGCAATTAAGATTTTGGGCTGGCGTGCTACCGACCGCGCAATCGCTACGCGTTGACATTCCCCGCCCGAGAGATTAGCCGGGAATTTGTTAGCTTTGCTTTCCAATCCCACGAGGTCAAGAACTTTTGGTACAGTTTTTTGAATATCGCGGCTGCTAATGCCAGCGATTTCTAGCGAGAAGGCGACGTTCTCAAAAACGGTGCGCGTAGGCAAAAGTTTAAAATCTTGGAAAACTACGCCCAAGCGGCGGCGGTAATGTGGAATATGGCGGCGTTTCACGAAGTCTAGATCAATCCCGCCGACTAAAATTTTGCCAGAATCAGGATTTTCTTCCTTGGTAATCATTTTGATGAGAGTAGATTTACCAGCACCAGATTCACCTACCAAAAATACAAACTCGTGTGGGTCGATGTGCAGAGAAATGTTATCCAAAGTCGGCTCTTCGTCGCCCGGATAAGTTTTCGTAACGCGGTCAAGCAGAATCATACTATTATAATACCACAAGCATGATGAAAGTGCAATGAAAGTTTATGATTCTTGCATCGTCCTGTAAATATCTTTTGTTTGTATATGTACTGCTCGATTTATTCAGAATCTATGCTTCTCCTACCAAACTTTCTAAATAACTATCAATAAACTCATCCAACTTTCCGTCTAAAACTTGCTCGGGGTCGGTACTTTCGTATTTGGTACGAGTATCTTTGACTAATTTGTAGGGCTGCAATACGTAATTGCGAATTTGTTGCCCCCAACTAGCCGATTCCCCGGCGCGCAGCTGATTAATATTTTCGGCATGCTGCTCCATTTGTAATTGTGCGAGTTTCCCGCGCAAAATCTCCATAGCTTTTTCTTTGTTTTGTAATTGCGAGCGTTCGTTTTGAATAGCGACTACGATATTGGTAGGCAAATGGGTAATGCGTACCGCGGAATTAGTTGTATTTACGCTTTGGCCGCCATGCCCGCCAGAATGATAAACATCAATGCGGAGATCTTTTTCGTCAATCTTTACTTCTTCGGGAGATTCGATTATTGGTAAGACTTCTACTAACGCAAAAGAAGTTTGACGTAAGTTGTCCGCGTTGAAGGGAGAAAGCCGCACTAGCCGGTGCACGCCATGCTCACTTTTGAGCAAGCCGTAGACGTTGCGTCCGGTAATCTCGTAGACGCTAGTTTTGATACCAGCTTCTTCCCCGGTAGTGCGTTCTAAGCAAGTGACCTTAAAGTGCTGGCGCTCGGCGTAGCGTAAATACATGCGTTCCAACATGCTGGCCCAGTCCATGGCCTCTACACCACCAGCTCCAGCAGTAATGCGCAGAATTGCCCCCAGCTGATCGTATTTGCCTTGGAAACGCAGGGCCTGCTTGAGCCGCGCCAGGTCGGCTTCAGACGCGGATAGCTGAGTTTCTAGCTCTTGTAACAAACTATCATCACTGATTTGTGCCAGCTCGCTAAGGTCGTCCACTTGAACTTTAAGGAGCTTCCAAGGCTGCACTTCGTCGGTGAGGCGGGCGAGTAGTTCGTGTTGCTGGCGGGCGTAATCAGGGCGGTTCCAAATTTCTGGGTTGGCTACTTCGGTTTCGAGTGCATTAATCTGGGCTAATTTATTGTCGAGCTGAAGTTTTTGCCAGGCGGCATCGAGGTCTTGATGCAAAACTTGCAAACGTTTGGAGATTTCGGCGGACATAATATATTATTGTAATTCTTGGATTAACTTTTGATACTGAGCACCACGCGCGTAAACATTTTCAAACATATCGAAGCTGGCAGCGGCTGGCGACATTAAAACGATGGTATTTTTTGCATTGGCATTTTTGGAAGGTTGAGCCAGTTCTTCCGCGGCAGTGGAAGCGAACTCAACCGCTTCTGGCAAAGTTTTGGCTTGTTGTACTTTTCCAGGCATTTTTTCGCACAATATTTGATACAATGCTCGTCCTGATTCCCCCATGAAAATAATCTTAGCTAAGTTGTGATTTTCTTGCAAAAGTTTAATAATTTCTGGAAAATCTTGATTATCGGTTTTGTCGCGCCCGCCCATAATTAACACTACTTGGTCGCGCGGGAAAGCTTGTATGGCTACCGCTAGCGAAGCTGGTGTGGTAGAAAAATTATCATCATAATATTTTACGCCGTTTAGCTCACGCAAAAACTGCAAACGGTGTGGTAGGCCTTGGAAGTTTTGGAAAGTAGTGATAATCTCCATACGGTTTTTAGTAATAAAATCGTCAATACTTTCTCCAAAATAGCTACTTACCGCCAGTAAAGCTGCTTCGGCATTTTCTTGATTGTGCTGGCCCGGAATCGCAAGCTGAGACAAAACTTGCGCTAATTCTGGCGTATTAGGTAATGGATAAGCTAGCTTCGTACCAGCGCTCTGTGCGGCGATTTTGCTACTGTCGGCGTTGGGCGCAAAATAAACACAAGTATCTTCTGCAGTTTGGTATTTGGCAATGTTGGCCTTGGCATTCACGTAATCATCATAGCTATCATGCACATTGAGGTGGTCTGGTTCGATGCGCAGCACTACGCTAATATGCGGTGATTTATGTAAATCCCAGAGCTGGAAACTACTCATTTCGTAAACTACCACATCGTCAATTTTGAGATCATCAAGGGCTTCTAGTGCTGGATTACCAATATTCCCCACTAGCCAAACTTTTTGGCCGAGTTTTTTGAGCAAATCGGTAATAAGCGAGCAAGTAGTACCTTTGCCCTTGGTGCCAGTGACGCCAATAATTGGGCAAGGGCAATGCTCAAAGAAGTATTCTGTCATGCTGGACCATCCCTCCTGCGGGTGTAGTGATGGACTACGCAAGACTAAATCAAACCCACTAAAGTCGTGATTCTTGATTTCGTCATAAGTAAAATTATCAAAAACTTGGATCTCTGCACTCTGTTTCTGAAAATATTGCTCCGCACTGCGGCCTTCTTTGCCGTATCCCAAAATCCCAATCTTCATAGGTTTATTTTATCATAGAATGTGGGAGATTGTGGAAGAATCTGTGTGACAAGACAGTTGCCACTGCACTTTTATTACATAATCATCTTAACGAGCTCCGGTGGAGCTCTCCTCATCTAAAGAATGCGTGATTCCACTTCTGCGGGCGTCGTCTCGCAAGAGAAAATGTAAACATGTTTCTCTTGTCTCGTCTCCTACGCAGTTCGGACCCGCTCCAGCCGGGAGACGAACTCTTATAAGATAATTATGTAATAAGGCTAATTGTCTCATAAACTTTGTCATAAAATCCTTGTACAAAAGATTTTTTCATGCTACAATGGTAATGACTAAACTAAGTAAAAAGAAGTATATATGTTGTTTGTTGATAACATTATCATTAGTAATGGCATCACGATGCAGATGGTAATGTTGTTTCCAGAAACAATGTTGTACTTCTGACTTGGTTTAGTCACCCGTCGTGGTGCCATTTTTGTATTTGTAGTATTGCAAAAACTTGGCCGGATAATTAGGAGTTATCTTAACATATAACAATATAAGTAAAACTTTTTATCTTATTTAGCGTTGCTTATTTTGGCTAAGTAGTATAGAAAGAGCATATATTATATATGTATAAGATAAGAATGATATTATGAGATAAGCAACATAATATTTTTGGTGCACTAATTAACCCATAGCTAATATTTTTGCGTCCTCTATTACTAAAAATATCACAAAGTGGCATCATGCTTAGGGCATAAAACCTCATACATAATATATTAAAAGGAGAACATGATGCACCAACATCACAGAACCATTGTTTTTGATAAGCTGAAACGTAGATTAAGAAAAAGAGATTTAAGTAACAACTTAAACACAACTCAACATAATAATATTATAAAACTCCTGAAGCAAAATAGCCTATCAAAACATAGCAAGATTAATAGTAAAAGTTTTAAGTTAAACAACTCTAATAACTTAAAATATCTTGCCCATGGTTTGCCGGTGGTGTGCATAATATCTCTCCTAGGGATTTTATCCTATAGTTTTGGCGTGGGGACTTGGTTTAGTCAAACTGAAGCAGTGCATGCTTCAGAAACTACTTCCGCCCAATCCGATCCACTTCAACCTAAAGCTACCCTTGATATTTCTGCAGCAGAGGGTGATTATGGAATAGATAATGATAAAGTTGCTACTATGGTAACTGGTAATGGTATGGCCTATCGTAGTCATAATATCACGCTAGATGTGAATGATATTACTAAGTATACTCTCACTTTGTCTTATGCTAGTGGTAAAGATGCCTTAAGACTAGAAGGAGCTAGTACCTACTTTGCTAATGTTGGTACGGATGGCAAGAAACCTGCAGCTATGGCAGATAATACTTGGGGCTTTGCTTGGGATAATACTAATGTAGCAGAAAAAGATATGACTTACTATACCGTACCACAATTTGGTGCTAGTGCTACAGACTTATCTACAGGCTTACTAGCTAGTAATGATACTTACTCAGAAACTTTTACCAAGAAACTTACCTTTGGCGCAAAGTTTGGTTCTAATAACGATCCTGGGCATTACAAAACTGCTGTCATGCTCTCACTTACCGCCAGTGCCAAGGAAGTAGTAACAACCCTAGATGATTTGCAGTATATGCAGGATATGACACCAGAAGTGTGTGCCTCATCTATCATTGGAGAGAGCGCAATTTTGCAGGATAGAAGGGATGGGAATGCTTATATGGTTTACAAGCTAGAAGATGACAACTGCTGGATGACGGAAAATTTAAGACTGACTAGCCAAAGTTTAACTGATTGGAAGGCTGCACATCCTGATGATGATAATAACTTAAAACTAACGAGTAAATATTCGAATGTGGCAGAAAGTAGTACATATAGTCTACCTATTACTTTTACTAGCGCGTCGCAGTGGACCAGTACAAGTACTTCGCTCAATGCTACCCTAGCTTCAAAGAACTCTGCTTACGGGGCTTATTATTCTGCATATGCCGCTACGGCTGGGACTCCCGCGACGACATATAATCAAGAGGCTACTAGCAGTATTTGTCCTAGTGGTTGGCGCTTACCTACGCTGCATAAAACTTCCAATCTTGCTACTGGCTATAATTATAGCTATAATAAGTTGATAAATGTGTCTCATGTTACTGATGATGCTGCGGGTTCTACTAAGTTACAGGGGGCGCCATATAATTTTCAGCTTGCCGGAAATATTGGCAGTAACGGCTCCGTTAGCGGTGCTGGTACTAGTGGCTACTATTGGTCTACTACGGCTGATAATAGTGCCAGTATATACATGATGAAGCTTAATACTGGCAATGTAAATCTTACTACTTCTAATGGTCGTTCTATGGGTCAATCCGTTCGCTGTGTTGCCGAGCGGGAACTTGCGTACATTTCTACTATGCAAGAAATGACCTCGCAAATTTGTGGTGAGATTAATATTGGGACTACTAAGGCGCTCACTGACATACGTGGAGGCGGATACATGAACGATGGTAAGGCAAATAGTTACATCGTGAAAAAGTTATCTGATGGTAATTGTTGGATGGTGCAGAATTTGAATCTAATAAACAAGACGATTACTGCTATCGATTCTAACGTCGGGAGTGACTATATTATTCCAGATTCCTCTTTGCCTTGGTCTGACATTTCTACGACGACCAATAAGGTCTATTACCCGTATTTAAACAACGATGATAATAGATATGGTGCGTATTATACTTGGTATGCTGCTACAGCTGGAAGTTCTGGCAATTATGCTAGCATTTGCCCCAAAGGATGGCGTTTGCCGACTGGAGGATCGACCGGAGGGGAGATTGGAACTCTGTACGGAAAAGGTTTTAAAAAGGTGGGGACTTTTGCGGAGAATTCCTATTCAGGCTATTGGTTCGGCGGGAATACAGCCGATGCTATTGGCGGAGCTTTCTTCCCTGCTGCTGGATCGGTTTATGGTGATAGCGCGTCCCTTAAATATGTCGGAACTAGCGGCAGTTATTGGACGAATACTGAATACGAAGGATATAGTGCTTATGGCTTAATCTTTGGTACTAATGGCGTCTCCCTGTATGATTATCTGTCTCGTAGGGATGGGCACTCAGTTCGTTGTATTGTTCCCGGTAATTAGATTGAATGACATAATATATCAGCTCCACTCTCGGGGCTGATATATTATATGTAAGTGATCTTCAGAAAACTTAGTTAAACTTCAACTTCTCTGCCAGCTCGTTAATCAAAGCTTTTTCTACGGAGCTAACTGCCACCATGGCATTTACTTCGCTAGTAAGAAATTCGCGAGCAAGGTTGACGATTTCTTCTTTGCGAATATTTTTAATTAGTGTGGGCATATGGGAATATTTTTCAAAAGTACCGTTGGTAAAATAAGCATCAGCATAATAATCAGAAATTTGCCCCACCGTTTGCGCGCCGATTTGGTAGCGGCCATTGGCGTAAGATTTGGCATTGGCAAGATCTTCGTCGCTAAGCTCACCAGCTAAAACTTTTGCTAGCTCGCGATGGATAAGGTCAAAAAGCTTGACAGCATTCTCTGCGTTTACTTCCCCGTCAAAATCCCAAGACACATTATGCCAGCCATTGCTAATATCACTACCCATACCATAGACTAAGCCGTAGCGCCGGGCCTGGCCAAGAATCTTGCTACTCATGGTGCCGTTAAGGATGTGATTAAGACAGTTCATAGCATAGACTTCGGAGGGTTCTAGTTTGCGCGGCAGCATCCAGGTGAAAGCAAAAGTGATATTAGAAGCATCTTTGCGCCGGATCAGCACCGGTGCAGAAGGATGTAGATCGTCGTTAGGAATGGCAAAACGTTCACCGGGCTTGAGGTCCCATTGGTTGAGAATACGCATGATTTTGTGTTTGCGGCCACGCAAATTTCCGGCAATGATAAACCGCAAGTTGTGCGCAGTATGAGTGCGGCGGTAATGCTCGCGAATGTCTTTGAGCTCGATATTATTGATAGTCTTGAGCCGCTCTTGCAAGTCGGGGACATTTTCGCCTAACATTTGTTGCAGACGCGGCCAGAGCAAGCGGCAATAATCATTCATATAGCCAGTTAGCTCGGCTTTGACATTGCCTTTCTCGCTTTGCAGCTCGGCGTCGTTAAAACGTGGCTGAGCAATCGCAACTTGTTGTAGATGGATAATCCGTTCCCACTCAAAATCCGCACATTCGCTTTCATAGCAGACCGAAAAGTCAGAAGTCCAAGCGTTATGATAGGCGCCATTTTTAGTAAAGTCAGACTCAAACTTTTGCTCGCTAGCAAACTCGGCATTGGCACCAAAAGCCAGATGCTCTACTACGTGAGCAATCTCGTAAACTTCTGGCCGCTTGGCGTAGCGCATCCCTGCCCGAAATTGGAATTTTGTGTTCATTACGCTAGCGCCAGGCACATCAATCAACAGACCTTTCGCGCCGGAGGCCAAAACAATCTCGTCAGCTGAGTGTTTTATCGCTGTTTCCCTTTCTTCTTGTTTTGGCGTTCACGTTTACGATTTTGTTTGGCTTGATTGTGCTTTTGATTGTAAGAAACTGGTGCGTCAGGCTTGCTGCTGCCACCTTCCTTAAACTCATTATCTAAGTTTTTCTCGCCGGCGCTGATTTCGTTGACGCCTTTTTCGGTAGCGCTATTCGCCATCTTGGTGAGCTCAGATTCGTATTCTTCACCATCAGTGAGATTATCGGCGTGAGCTTCTTGACGGGTGAGGCTGAGCAAAATCTTCAAAACTTCTTCGCGCAAGTTCTTCTCCAGGCCGTCAAAGAGTTTTTGCGATTCGCTACGATACTCTACTAATGGGTCGCGCTGACCAATGCTGCGCCAATGAATCCCCTCGCGTAGATGCTGCATATTTTCCAAATGTTGCATCCACAAAGTATCCAAAACTTTTAGATAAACTTCGCGCTCGATTTTGCGCATGATTTCTTCGCCAAATTCTTCTTCCTTGTCTTGATACTGACGCTTAATTTCTTCGAGAGCAGCTTTTACGCGATCTTTTTCCTTGCGCTTTTTGCCGATTTCCTCGACTAAGGCCTTGTCGGTGTCGGGGAAAACTTCCAAGAAATCTTCAGTAAACTTAGGATTGACACGCGAACTATCGCGCGTAAGATCTTCGGCGGTAGCTTTCATCAAGCGCTGAATCTCGTCATGGATATTTTCACCATCAAGAATTTTGCGACGCATGCCATAAACTACTTTACGATGACGGTTAATGACGTTATCATACTGTACGACATTTTTGCGGGAATCAAAGTTGAAGCCTTCAATGCGCTTCTGAGCCGATTCGAGAGTTTTGGAAACGGATTTGTTCTGAATCGGCACATCTTCATCGAGGCCGAGGCGCTGCATCAAGACAGCAATACGCTCGCCCTGGAAGATGCGCATCAAATCGTCCTCGCAGCTCACGAAGAACTGGGTAGTGCCAGGATCGCCTTGGCGCCCGCCGCGCCCGCGGAGCTGGTTGTCCACGCGACGACTATCGTGGCGTTCGGAGCCAATCACTACTAGGCCGCCAAGCTCTTTTACGCCTTCACCGAGCTTAATATCGGTACCGCGCCCAGCTAGGTTGGTAGCCAGAGTAACGGCGCCTTTCTCGCCGGCGCGTTCTACGATGGCAGCTTCGCGCTCGTTGTTCTTAGCGTTTAGAAGCTCATATTTGATACCTTGTGAATCAAGATAGCGGGCAATTAGCTCGTTTTTCTCGATACTGGCCGAACCAACTAGCACCGGCTGACCGCGGTCGTGATACTTTTTAATTTCTGCGGCAATGGCTTTGAGCTTGCCAGCCTCGGTGCGATAGATCAAATCGTCTTTGTCGATACGCTGAATTGGGCGGTTGGGCGGAATTTGAATTACGTCTAGCGAGTAGATCTGCTGGAATTCTTCCGCTTCGGTAAAGGCGGTACCAGTCATACCAGAAAGCTTGCGATAAAGCCGGAAAAAGTTCTGGAAAGAAATCGTAGCCAGGGTCATGGATTCTTGCTTAACCACTACGCCTTCTTTGGCTTCGATAGCTTGATGTAGACCTTCGTTGTAGCGGCGCCCTTGCATTAGACGGCCGGTATGCTCATCGACAATTACTACTTCCCCACTATTGGTGACAACATAATCTTTATCGCGCTTAAATACTACCTGTGCGCGCAAAGCCTGCTCGAGGTGATACACTAAACGGGTGTGCTTGGTAGAGTATAAGTTCTTCACTCCCAAGATCCCTTGGACTTTTTCGACACCTTGGTCAGTGAGTGCTACACTGCGACGCTTCTCGTCAAAGACATAATCATCTGGCGTTAGCTGCGCAGCAATCTTAGCGAATTGATAATAAGCGTCTGGATTATCGCCAGCTGGAGCGGAGATAATTAGCGGTGTGCGGGCTTCGTCGATGAGGATGGAGTCAGCTTCGTCGATAATAGCGTAGTTCAGCTCGCGCTGACGTAAGAACTGTGGCTCGCTAACCATGTTGTCGCGTAGATAATCAAAACCAAATTCATTATTAGTGCCATAAGTGACATCAGCATTGTAGGCTTCTTTGCGCGTGCAAGGTTTCAGGTGATGAAAACGCTCATCTTCGTGATCCTCATTCTCGTATTCTGGATCATAGATGTAGGAAGCTTGATTGATAATGACGCCTACGCTGAGGCCTAAGAAATGATAAACTGGCGCATTCCAGCCAGCGTCGCGCTGGGCTAGATAATCGTTGACGGTGACAACATGCACACCGCGCTCCGTTAGCGCATTGAGATAAGCTGGTGCTAGCGCTACCAAGGTTTTGCCTTCACCGGTTTTCAGCTCGGCTACATTACCTTCATGCAGAGCAATTCCGCCAATTAGCTGGACGTCAAATGGCCGCATCTCTAGAATGCGCTTGGCAGCTTCGCGCTCTACGGCAAAAGCATCCGCCAAAATCTCATTAAGCTCCTTTTCTGAGCCGTCTTTGAGCTTAGACTTGAGGACCTCGGTTTGCTTCTGGAGCTCTTCATCACTCATGGCGGCGTATTTTGGCTCCAGCTTGCCAATCTCCATGACTTTTTTGTACATACGGCGGAGCGTCTTTTTCTGAGCATCACCAAAAATCCCCTGCAAAATCCGCGTCAACAAAGTTTTATCAGCTAATTTGTCTGTTGGTTTCTTTTCTTTGACTGCTTTTGCTGGTTTGCTTGGTTTCTTGGCAGGCTCAACTCTGGCTGGTTTGGCAATTTCTTGCTTTACCGCTTTGTCTGAGTCAGCCTTTTCTGGTGTGCTGGTAGCCATTATCTTTTCTCCACAATTTTATCCCCTTATTATATCATAGTTTGAGCCACTTTTCTGAAAAAAGTCTTCAACCCGCAAAAACTTTAGAGCTTTCTTCTAGAAAAATACTTTATGTTATTTAATCTGGAAGAAGATCAATAGTTTTTGGCAAATATTTTATCTAAGATTTCTTTACGAAGAGACTTTTGAGGCCTTTTTTGCTCAAATGCGGGGTACTTTCAAGCTTGTAGCGCCGGACTTGCCCTTTTAGCTTAGCTTCGAGAATGTCGATACCGGCAAAAACATTTGAACATTCGTCTTTGGCAGTGATAACTTTGCCGCCCGGGATCTCCATAGCCGCAGAAATATCATATTTATTGCCGTGCGCACGATCAACTTCGGTGACGACGATCT
>CAYMCF010000004.1:0-29506 GCA_964388975.1 uncultured Candidatus Saccharibacteria bacterium
GACTAAAAATACCACATATATTATATATGTGGTACCCAAAGCCTGTTTAATTTTATTCAATACTTTTGATTTTGACTTTTTTACCGTTAAAGTCGAATTCTTCACCAGCCTTACGGCCCAGCAATTCCTTGCCCAATGGAGATTCGTGAGAGATTTTGCCTTCCAACGGGTTCGCTTCGACCGGCCCCACTACCGCATAGGTAAATTCTTTACCGCCCATAGTGATAATTACCGTTGCGCCGATAATTACTTTATCACTTTTCTTGGTTTGGATTAGTTTAGCATTTTTCAAAGTTTCTTCAATTTCAAGAATGCGATTCTCGACATTTTTTTGCTCGGCCCGCGCATCGGTATATTCCTGATTTTCCGACAAATCACCAAATGCTCGCGCCGTCGCAATTCGCTCGGCAATTGCTGGGCGTTGCGCCTTCAGCTCGGCTAGTTCTTTTTCTAAATCGGCTTTACCAGCCTTAGTGAGGTTTATCGTCTTTTTCATAACTGTACACAGTTTATTATAGTTTTTTGGAAAAGTCAATGATTTCTCACAACTTTTGCGAGATATTCATTAAGTTTTAAGCTAGAACTTAATATTGCGTAAGCTGAAGCTCTCGGCATTATAGGTGCGTGTTTCGCCGGTAGCACGCTTGACTACTTCAATCTCGTTTTTTTCTAAGCCGCGATCAGATACTACCACGCGATAAGGCAGGCCAATTAGTTCGCTATCCGCAAATTTTTCGCCTGGACGTACGTCACGGTCATCAAACAAAGTATTTGCTTCCTCACCATGATAAAGGTCATTGGCCAGCTGCATACCTTTGTCGCCAATCCCTACCAAATAATATTGATATGGTGCTACTTCCTCTGGCCAGTTCAAGCCTTTATCGTCGGCCAGCTTCTCGGCAATTACGCCCATCAAGCGCGATACGCCAATACCATAGCAGCCCATTAGCACTGTTTCGCGCTGACCATCAGCATTAGTATACTGCAGTCCCAGCGGCTGAGAATATTTCGTTTTGAGGGTAAAGATATTACCTACTTCGGCGGCTTTCGCAGAAGTGAGTTCTTCACGCTTCACGCCCAGCTCCGCCAAAACTTCATCGTTCAAAACTTCTTCGTTTAGTACCACACTTTTGTCTTGGTTGAAATAAATCGTATCTTCACCAACTTCGGTAATAGTCTGAAACTCGTGGCTATATTTAGAAAAGACGCCGCCACTAGCAAAAGTTTGATAAGTGTCGTTACCAATGCCGAGACGCTGATAAATCTTTTGGTAAGCTTGCTCGACTTTGTGATAAAATTCGTCATGCTCCGTTTGATTCTTCGCAAAGCTATAGAGGTCTTTCATAATAAACTCACGCGTACGCATGATGCCCGACTTAGCACGCAACTCGTTGCGAAACTTAGTTTGGATCTGATATACCGCTACCGGTAAATCTTTGTAGCTAGAAATATAAGTTTTCATTAGCTCAGTAACCGGCTCCTCGTGAGTGGGTGCCAAACCTAATTCACCACCGGCGGCTAAATTAGTTTTGAACCAAATGTCCATCTTTTTAATATCCCAACGGTCAGTCTTTTGCCAAGGCTCGGGGTTCTGCAGGGTAGAAAGTAAAATTTCTTGACAACCAATCCGGTCTAGCTCATCACGAATGATCCGCTTGATATTATCGAGAACTTTTAGCCCCAAAGGTAGATAATCGTACACTCCCGCCAGCTCTTTGTGCACAAAACCAGCTCGGCTCAGATATTGCGCACCGCGAGCGGTTTCGTCTTTTGGAGCGGTACGCAGAGTTTTTACAAAAGTTTTACTGAAACGCATAATAGATTTATTATACCATAAAACTCAAACTATAATTGAATTCTAGATAGCCACATACAACAAGTAGAACGCAATCGCATTCGACAGAATATGTAGCAACATCCCGCTCCAAATTGTGCCAGTAATCTCACGCAAACCACATAAAATGATGCTCATCGCAAAAGTCGTCACCGCTACATTCCATTGCCCATGCATGAAACCAAACGCTATCGAAGTTAAGAACATTGCAATCACAATTCCCCACTTGCTGCGCAACTTGCCATACAGCCAACCGCGCATAATTAACTCTTCCGCAATTGGCGCAATCAAAACTACCGAGATCATAGCCAAAATACGATCGGCACTAGTGACAAAATAGCCAAAGCCGATATCTTGCTCCTGATCTACCTGGAACCAACTAAAAGCCGACATAATACTAGCCAACGTATTAGCTAATACCAAATAAACTACATAGCCTACCGGTGCCAGGCCGATATCCACAAAAGACGGCCAGCGCTGCACGCCCATACTCTCAGGTGTAGAAGTAAGATCTTCTTCTAACTCGGCTGCCGCCGTATCCGCAGCTTTGATTTTGGTTATATTTGGTTCCGAATTAGCGCTCTCGCGCACTGCTCGCTGCCGCCGGTAAATTTTAATTAGCTGTGGCGGCACAATAATGAGCAAGAACAAAGTAACACTATAAGTCAAGAGATAATAAACCAGCATAAAGCCTGGCTGAGTGACTTTTTCACCTAACAACGCCACCATGGGCCCGGCTACAATGTACTGTCCACCATATATTACTAAGAGCGTCCACGCTACGTAGAAAATCGTGAGGCAAACTTTCTGTTTGGTCGTAAACTTTTCTGTAGCAGAAGTTTTATGTGTAACTTTGTGTTTGTGTTGAGGTTTTGAAGAAGTTTTGGCAGTAGGCTCAGAAGCTAACTCTGCAATAGATGGAGAATTTTTAGTAGCAACTTTTTTATTTGTTGCAGAAGACTTTTTCTTGGCTTGAGTTTCTTTTTCTGTCATATTATTCCCTAAAAGAACTTAAAGATATCTAGTACCGTTACTAATACAATCAAGGCCAAAAGCACCATAAATGCCCGCGAAACCACTCTTTCTTCAGTCTCTTTAGTGAGTTCTTTGCGTCGTAATTTGTAAATCGCAATTAGTAACCACCGCCCACCATCTAGTGCAGGAATAGGTAAAACATTCATACAGGCCAATGATACAGAAATCAATGCCGCTAGAAAGGTCAAATTAGCTGGCCCCGCACTCGCAAACTGCGGGAAAATCACGCCTACGATACCCACCGGCCCGGAAACCGAATCTCCCGCTACACCGATGTCTTGGCGGCCTTCTTCGCGCACTTCGTTATTGGGGCTAAACTGCCGCGCCACGCCCGAAATTAAATTCCAAACCAGCTCGCCCAAGCCTTTGAAGGTCTCGCCGGTCAGTTGCACTGTTAGCCCCGCTCCTACGATTGGTGCTGACCAAGTAGACCGCACAAATTCTTGGCCATACTGTTGCATACTCACACCCAAAGTGTATTTTGAACCTTCTGGGTTTAGCTCAGCGGTTAAGGATTTTTCTTCTTCGCCACGCCGCACTAAATATTTGCCTTCCTGGCCAGCGTGCGCTAAGCCGTAATCGGTAATTTCCGCTGCGTTAGTGACTTTTTGGTCATCCCCTACCGCCAAAATCACATCGCCAGTTTTAAATCCGGCGCGCTCAGCTGGAGAATCTTCCATTACTTCGCCGACTACTACTTCGCGGTCTACAAACTCCGTCTTGGCATCATTATGCAAATAGAATTGATTCGGCAAAAACTGCGGCATCCCTGCCCAAGCCAAAACCGTTAAAAGCACAAACGCTACTAGCCAGTTCATCACCACGCCACCAAACAGAATCTTGGTTTTGCTCCAAAAGCTTGCCGCACCAAAAGTCCCCTTGCGCTTATCAGCGGCTGATTCTCCATCCATTGAGCAGAACCCACCAATTGGCAGCCAGTTAATGCTAAAAATTAAAGTTTTTTGCGGTTTCTCCCATTCTTCTTTCGGGATACGTACCCACTTCAGCTTTTTCTCGCCGTTAACTTCTACTTCTTTTTTCACCCACGCAATCGCACGTGGCGGAAAGCCGATACCAAACTCATTTACCTTTACGCCATTGCGACGCGACATAATAAAATGACCAAACTCATGCGCTACCACTAGTAGCATTAGAATAATCAAACCAATAATAATTCCTGGCAAAATCTTGCTTAGCCCCACCCAAAATTCTGCAAAAGTTGCAAAAGTCGTTAACCCAAATAATACGTTCATAGTTTTATTTTAGCACATATATAATATATGTGGCGGAGTTTTCTCAAAAAAGGCGCTCCCCGCGGCACCTTTTAAGAATTATTTTAGCTTAAGCGCTAAATCTATTAAATTGACATAATCTCTGCTGACTTTACTTTAAAGGCCTCATCAATCTTGTCGGTAAAAGTCTTCGTCAGCTCGTCAACGCTTTTTTCAGCACGCTTTTTGACATCTTCCGGTAGCTCGGCGTTTTTTAGCTCTTTGCGAGCGTCTTCGCGCACATTGCGAATCGCTACTTTAGCATCTTCTACTTTGCTCGAAGCCATTTTGACGATTTCTTTGCGACGCTCTTCGGTAAGTGGTGGCACCGGCACCCGCACTACCCGGCCATCATCAGCTGGGTTTAGCCCTAAGGTTGCATCATTGCGGATCGCCGCGGCAATCGCTTGGATTGTGCTTGGGTCAAACGGTGTCACTTGCAAAAGCGTAGCATCGGCTGCGGTAATATTAGCAACTTGATTAAGCGGAGAAAATTGCCCATATACTTCTACCTTAACATTAGCCAGCATATCTGGATGCGCGCGACCAGTGCGGACTTTTTTCATCTCTTCATTAAAACGCGTCACCGCCGCGTCCATCGCTTTACGATATTCAGTATCGTCAAACATTTTACCTCCTTTAGGTTTAATCAAAGATGCTAGGACTTTGGCGCCCTAGCATCGGCTATATATTTTACTCAGTTACGCCCAGCTCTAAGCGTTTGAACTGCCGTACGGTGATATTCTCGCCAGTTTTGGCAATCGCTTCCTTGATGAACTGTGCTACCGTCATGTTGTCATCCAAGATGTATGGCTGTTCCATCAAAACTTGTTCGGAAAAAGCTTTCTTGATCTGACCATTGATAATTTGGTCTTTCATATTTTCTGGACCTTTAAACTTTTCCTCAAACTCAGCTTTTTTCTTGTTCAAAATATCTTCTGGTACGTCTTCAATCGAAACATAAAGTGGGTTCATCGAAGCAACCTGCATCGCAATTTTGTGTGCCAGTTCTTTAAACTCCTCGGTCTTAGCCACGAAGCTAGTTTCACAGTTTACTTCCACGATTGCCCCCAAACGGCCATCATGTACGTAAGTTTCGATAATACCTTCGCGAGTTTCGCGATCACCGCGCTTCTCAGCTTTAGTCATACCTTTTTTGCGCATAGCATCGAGAGCCTTGTCAAAATCACCCTTTGCCTCTACCAAAGCCTGCTTGGCGTCGGTTAAGCCTACGCCAGAAAGCTCTTTGAGTTTCTTAATTAGCTCGATGGAAATAGCCTTCACTTCGCCAGCTTTCTCCTTTAGTTCCTCTTTGCTCATATTCCTCCTTTATTTTACTATTTGCTATTTAATCATCGAATAATTGCAAAAGCTCCCTACTTTCACAATTCCCAAGATGCTTAAGCTTCTTGCTTGCCTTCGCCGGCTTTGATCGCCGCGACAAAGTAATCAAGCAATAATTGCACCGACTTAATAGCATCGTCATTAGCCGGGATCACATAGTCAATGTTAGTTGGGTCGACATTAGTATCAGTAATTGCGAAGACCGGAATGTGCAAGGTATTTGCTTCCTTAATGGCGTTCTTATCCTGGCAAGCGTCTACTACAATCAATGCTGCTGGCTGCTCGGTCATTTCCTTAATGCCACCATAACGCTCGTTCAGCAAATCAATTTCTTCCTGATAGCGCTGTACTTCTAGCTTCGAATAGCGCGCTTCTAGCTCGCCTGAAGCCATCCGGCGCTCGAGATCCTTTAATTTCTTAATCTGCTTATTAACAGTCTCAACATTCGTCAAGATACCGCCCACCCAGCGTACCGTTACGTAAGGCATATTGACTGATTCGGCCGCCGCCTTGGTAGCTTCCTTCAGCTGCTTCTTAGTGCCTACAAACAAGATCTTCTTGCCGCTCGCCGAAATTTTCGTTAACTCTGGCAAAGCTTTCTCGAGAGCTTCGGCGGTCTTCTCAAGGTTAATAATGTGGCCGCCCTGGCGCTTGCTGTGAATGTATGGCGCCATCTTGGGGTGCCAACGGCTAGTTTTGTGCCCAAAATGCGCACCAGCTTCTAGCAAAGCTTTCATATCGATATTTTTTGGATCGACAGTCATTATGGTTATCCTTTCTCTTTGCTGCGGGGTTGATTATTGATGCAAGGCTAGCATTTAGATATCAAACGCTATTAATGCACCAGTAAATCAGGAAACCTCCCACAGTTGTTTCGTTAAATAATTTACCCTTTAATTATAATCTATGCCAGAGAAAATGTCAAATAGATTTTCCAGATAAGAGCTCGGTTCCTCTTCGAAAAAGGCACTTCGCGCATCTGAATGGGGCTCACCCAACGTTTCGCGTAAATCATAGTTTACTTTTGCAGAGAAGTGTGGTAAACTAAGGGAAGTTATGAGTAATAAAGTTTCACAACCGCAAGATTATCGCTATGTTGTTTTTATGGATGAGGCAGCGAATTATTCGTTTTTGACTCGTTCTACCGCGCAGAGCGAAGAAACTATCAAGTGGGAAGATGGCAAGGAATATCCTTTGATCAAGGTACAGATTTCTTCAGCTTCACATCCGTTCTTCACCGGTGAAGAGAAGATTATCGATACCGAGGGTCGAGTAGACCGCTTCAAGGCTCGTGCTGAGCGGGCTGCCAAGTTGCGTTCGGCGCTTGGTAACAAAGCTAAGAAAGCTGAAAAGGAAGCCGAGAAAAAGGCTGCCAAAGCCACCGAATCTGTTGAAGTTTCTGCAAAGTAAGCACAAAATAGCACCGAGAAGTCCTAAGCGAGACGAGTTTGGGGCTTTTTTGGAATCTAATTAACAAAAAATGACCAACGGTCAGTTTTGCAGAGAATTATGCTATATCTTATCTGTAAAACACTTATGACCAACGGTCATTTTTCACGCTTGAAAAGGGGCGACCATAGTGGCCGCCCTGTGCTGAATGGTGTTTTATGCTTTTACTGTTACCAGCCGCGCTTCTCGCGCTCAATCCGGGCCTGTTCCATCTCGCGCTGGGAGAGGAAAGACTGTCCCGTAACGGGGTCGGTGTAGGTAACATTGCCGGTAGCCGAGCTATCGCAGAAGCTCAGCCGCGCTGCTTCCTCGGTCAGATAGGGGTTGCCACCCTTGCCAGCGAAAGTAACTGCCATCCATAATCACATCCTTTCTATAGATGGCTACACATAGTGAGAAGGTACGATGCTAGGCATACAAAAATTTACCTAACTCCCTTAGTCTACTACAACCCGCTAAAATTTGCAAGCATAGGCGCTTTATTCTAGCTAATTTGGGGATTTTGCGGAGTTTTCTCTAATAATTTGGCGATAAATTCTAAGTTTTGCTTGCGGGAAGTATTAGAATCGGCCGGGATAAAGAGCTCCGGGTCGGTCAAAAAGTCCAAACTAGTAATTTGGTAGTAAACTGCCCGCATCAGTTGTTTCAATTCCTCCTCTTCTGGCTGATTGAACTCGTAAACCTTATCATAAACTTGATCATCCGTATCCGGCGTAACGAACAGAATATGTCCACGCGTCACTTGGTAATTACGATAATTCGGTGAAAGATTGAGCAGAATTTTGTAAAACCCAAGCTGCAACCGATAGAGATATAAGCTCATCAGCGAATTCCATTTATCGTCATGATAGGCTCCAGTCTTATAGTCATAAACTTCGATAGTTTTCGCAGTATGATCAATTTCGATGTGGTCGATTTTACCATTCAGTGGGATACCCTGGAAGTTTAATTTCTCCACGTAGAAGTCCACCTCTGCCTTTGCACCCGGGTGACGCAGCTGATCATTAAATTTTGCTAGAGCGATTTTTAGGCTCCGCTCCCCTTTTTCTAGCAAATCTTTTTTGTCCTCTATGCTAAGCACAGAATGATTAGCCTCAGCCCGGAATAGGATCAACGCTTCTTCATCGCTAATGCCTTGATTAGTCACTTGCTCAAAAACTTTATGCAAAACATTACCATAGCACTGCGAAAAGCTAACTGGCTCCGCCGGCGCCTGCAAAATCCGAGTTTGGTAAACACTTTGCGGCCCAGCAAAACTCAAATTAATAAAACTAGTTACATCCGAAGGGCTTAAACGATAATCCTTGGTACGTTCACGCAAAAGTGACATTGTATCCGGCTCCAGCTTTTGGTAAGCCGACACCCAAGCGGTACGCATAGTTTCGATTTTCTCCAAATCGTTCAAATCGTCGTCATGGCTATGAATTCCGCGTTCCGCCTCTGCCAAATATGGTGAAACTTGCTCTGGCTCTTCACGAGTGCTCTCAGCCAGATAGCGCAGCCGGGCGATATTACCGCCATCTTCCTTAGCCCTAGAGTTCGTCATGATTAAGACTTCCTTAGCGCGCGTCACTGCCACAAAGAATAGCCGCAAATGCTCATCGTCGGTAATACCGGTATGCCGAATGTGCGCCACGTTTTTCGGCAAAGTTAATGTGTTATTATTCCCTTCGGCTTTGCCCCAAGCTTTATCATCTACCGCCGTCAAGAAAACATATTTAAACTCTAAGCCCTTACTTTTGTGTGCTGTCATCACCTGAATCGCTTTGCCGCTATCCCGATAGATGCTATTACGCATGATTGGCGTGCGCGCCATCTCGTAATCCTCAATGGTCGTTACAAAATCGGCTAGTTTTGGAATAAAATCAGCATTATTAGGCTGCAAATTCTTCGCGTGTGCCAAAACTTTTTGCCGGAAACTAGCTAAGTTTTCGTAAAATTCCA
This sequence comes from uncultured Candidatus Saccharibacteria bacterium, assembly GCA_964388975.1. Lineage (GTDB taxonomy): Bacteria > Patescibacteriota > Saccharimonadia > Saccharimonadales > Saccharimonadaceae > Nanosyncoccus. Next base: position 8,878 of record CAYMCF010000004.1, read on the forward strand.
AAAGTTCAGCATCGTTACTTTGCTTGCGATAATATGCCAAAAACGGTGAGGTATAATTCTCTAGTGGCGCTGCGCCAATTAAATAGTCCAGCCACAGTTCTAATGGCACATTAGTGGCCGCAACCACCAGTTGCGCAAAGAATTTGCCAATTTCTTCCAACTGCGGATCGCCCGAAAGATACTCTAATACAGTTTTGTCCTTACCGCGTTCGCGCTGCACATTGCGCAAGGCCACTTCCGGCGGAATTTGCCAAAACGGAAAAGCTAGAATCTCCAACAACTTTTCTACGGGCTGTTCTTGCCACGCCATACGCTGGATAAACTTTGCGAGCGTAATAATCATCTGCATTTTTTCGTCTTGCAAGAGGTTGTCGCGCTTCTCGTAAGTCACATCAATACCTTGAGCTTTGAGATATGGCAAAATCGCCAGCAGATATTTATGCTGCGGCGCAATAATCGCGATATCGGCCGCATCGACGCCATTATCTAATAACTCACGAATTTGTTTGGCCACCCAATAATATTCCGCCACCGCACCCGGGAACTCATGCCGGCAGACTTGAGCCGGACTAACCTTTTCACCTGCAAAGACATCCTTCATGCTGCGGAGCTTCTTATTAATATTGTAGTTCTTGGCAAAACTATCTTCGATTTGCTCCGCCAGTTTTTGGGATAAATTCAAAACTTCGCCGGTACTACGATAATTATCTAGCAAAGTAATCACTTTAGCATGATAGTATTCTTGAAAATCACGCAAGTTGGAATAGTTCGCACCCTGAAACTCGTAAATCGCTTGGTCATCATCCCCTACTGCCATAATCATAGGGTTCTCATAATCGGTCAATAATTTAATCAGCTCAAACTGCGAGGTATTAGTATCCTGGAACTCGTCGAGCAAAATATACTGAAAAAGCTCCGACATCTGCATCTGGAAGCCGCGATCTTCCTTCAGGGATTTAATGGCGCATTCAATCATATCGCTAAAATCATACAGCCCACTTTCTTGCAACTTGGCTTCGTATTTTTGCATGATGTTGGCCAGCGAATATAACTTTTTATTGCGAATATGGTCCTTCAGCCGCCAACACAGCGAATCAGGGTCACGCGGGTCTTGCAAAGCTTTCTCAAAATAGCTATCGCGCCATTTGCGCAAATCCCCTACCGTTGGCTTTTCCATGGCACTCAGCCGCTCAATCAATTGATTTAGTTCCTTGGCCATAATATTACCCACTCGTTCGATATTTGCCGTAATTGGCTCGGGACTACTGTAACGCAAAAGAATTTCCAAAATCGGTCCATAAGTATCATGGATGGCTTGGTCAAACTTCGGTCGTGACTTCAGCGCTAAAAGCAAAGGTGAAATCTCCTCGCTCATAGCTCGGCTATCCTCGATATTTTGCTCAGCAGTTTTACGTAAATCTTCCGCAGTCAAGCGCGCGGACTTAGCCTTGCTAATCACTTCAATTAGCTGCGCCGGCTCAGCATCGCGCAGAATATCCGTCACTGGCAAACTTTTCTGAATTTCGCAAATCATTTTGTATTGCACCGTACCGTCAATAACTGCGTCTAGCTTGCGATCAAAGTTTTCTGCATAGTTTTTGTAGCGCCCCAGAATGTCCGAGCCGAAGGCGTGATAAGTATAGATATTTACATCTAGTGCCGCGCCGCCAATCATGCTCTGCAAACGATCGCGCATGTTTTGGGCGCCAGCTTCCGTAAAAGTCAGACAAAGAATATTCTCAGGGTTTACCGCCGCTTGTTTCAAAATATAAGCCACTTTTGCCGATAGTAGCTGAGTCTTGCCGGTACCTGGGCCAGCCAAAACCAAAAGTGGCCCATCTAGATATTCTACAGCCGCTTGCTGTTCTTTATTTAAGCCCATGCTTACGCTCCAAAATCATTAAATTTTCTAAATGCGGCGTGCGCGGGAAGAAATTATATGCCTGAATTAGCTTAATTTGATATTTCTCCAACAAACCCGCCACATCACGCGCTTGGGTAACGGGGTTGCATGAGAGATAAATAATCTTCTCTGGCAACACCTCTAAAAACTTTTCGATTACTTCTGGCAAGCATCCAGCCCGCGGCGGGTCTACAATCACCGTCTGCTCAGCTTGCACGTAGTCGAGTGCGTCTTCTGACTTGGCTAGTACCGGCCGCGCTGCCGTACCCTGGCAGTTTTTCTCCATCTCCCGATAAGCCGACCGATCACATTCTACCAGAGTCAATTCCCGATCACGCGCTACCGACAAGCCAATCGTACCCACCCCAGCATACAAGTCTAAAACTCGTTCCGTATTAATCTGCTGCTGAATCTCCCGCAGGACTATCTCGTAGACCGGCAGGTTAATTTGGAAGAAACCATTCGGTGAATAACTATAGCGATATCCTAATATCTCGTCACTAAGCTGCGGAAAATGCGGATGCGGCTGACGGTTCACCAATAGCCCACCACTCACTTGCCCCTGCTGATTACTGCGCAAGAGGAGCGACTGATAATTACGCGCTTCTGCTCCGGTCTGATTCATTTCTTGAATAATCTCATGCGCACGCTGCCAAATTGCTGGCAGTTCCAAGCTCGACTGCAGCACTGCTACTTTACGATGCGAGCCGCGCGCTCGAAAAGCCGGAAAAATCTGCTCCTTGTCATTATCATAATAAAGCGCATACTCCATTTTGTTGCGATAATGCAGTGCTTTGCCGTCAGTTTGGACTGGTTTGAGCTCCAAATTAGGAGTTTCAATTTTCTGTTGACGCAAGATTTCCTGCAAAAGCGCTTGTTTTTGCGCCAGCTCATAGTCGTAGTTTAGAATTTGCCATGGTGAAGTAGCTAAGTAACATTCATCTTCTGGATCGATTCGCTCCGGAGAGGGGTGGGCAATCTTCATAGCAATCCCTTCGGCGTAGCTAGACTTATTCTTAGTCATTTGCCATTCAGAAACAACTTCTCCTGGCAAAGCTCCCCAAAGCATGACTTTCTTGCCATCTGCCAGTGTACCCAGGGCCTGCCCGCCGGGAATCAATTTCTCAATCTTTATATCATCCATGATATATTTTGGTGAAGAGCTACGCATTCTGTGGCCTATATTCCTGTATTTCCTCAAATATTATTCATCTGGTGATATATTATTCATAGCGCAAAGCATCAATTGGATTCTTATGCGCCGCCTTCCAAGCCGGTACCGTACCAGCTACGAAAGCAATAAGCATCACGATCACGATAATTGGGATAATCCCTGCCGGTGTAAACTTAAACAAATCAAAAGTCGGGAAGACTTCTAGGAAGCCACCAGGCTGATGGACGGCAAAGTTCACAATATTACCGATAATCATGGCCACAGCCACACCAAAGGCTGACCCCCAAAATCCCAGCGCAATCGCCTCACAAGAAAAGCTGAAGAAGATTTTGCCCGAAGACATCCCTAGTGCCTTATCCAAGCCAATCTCACGCGTGCGCTCCTCTACCGACATGAGTAAAGTATTTACGATGCCAATTGCCGCCGCCAGCAAAGCGATACCGCCGAAAATCGTAAACACCACCATAATTACATCAAAGAACGAACGAATCGTGCCCATCATGTCGCTCACCGTAGCGCCATAGAAACCATTTTCTTTGAGAATTTCCTTAATCTCATCTTCGGTATATTTATTAATGTCAAAACGGGTCTGAATCATATAGGACGAACTCTGCGCTTCGGCCGGATAGCCAGCCATCGCCGCATCAGCCATTGCATCCTCTAACGCGCGACTAATGATCGCGCCGTTTACTGCTACTACGCCTTTAGCCTGTACGCCCACTACTTTAGCCTGAAAAGTAGTCTCCTTTTCGGAAAGCTGATTTTTGATCACTAATTCTACAGTTTTGCCAATCGCATCTTCGTCCGAGCTAAAGCCTAAAGCCTTCGGATAGCCCGGCTCGAGAGTAATTTCATACTCTTTAGTATCTTGACTAGGCAGGCCTCCCGCTGTGGTGGCAATCTTAAAATCGCCTGGCGGCATCGCCCCAACCGAAATAATATATTTCTTATTAGTTTCGGCACTAGTAATGTATTCTACATTGAGCTGTCGCGCACTATACAAATCATCGCCATCAATGCCATCAATTTGCTTGAGTTTCTCAATCTGCTCATTAGTGAAAGCGGCTACTTTCTGATCTGGATTGTATTCTACCGGCTCACCACTACGACCGCCCATCATGCTGCTCATTGCGTTCACTGAGCCTTCCGGCAAAATCGCAATGTAATCTTTTCCGCCTAGACTTTCAGTTTGGTCGTCAATAAAAGCATTCACGCCAGCATTAATGGCCGCGTTAAGGACAATCGTAAAGCTGCCAATAAAGATTGCTAAGACCGTCAAGAAAGTCCGCGCCTTATTTCGTAGTAAGTTATGATTTGCAGTCGCAATAATTTCTAAAATTCCCATCGCTTATTCCTCCGCTGGTACCTTCATTTTCCATTTACCATCTACCCACTCGCCTTTCGGTGCATCTTCCAGACCTTCAGCAATGCGGCCATCTGCGATTCGAATTTGCCGGCCACAAAGCTTGGCCAAATCTTCATCGTGCGTCACGATAATCAGAGTAGCGCCTTTTTCCTTGTTGAAATCGAACAAAAGTTTAATAACTTTGTCGCCGGTGGCGGAGTCGAGATTGCCAGTTGGCTCATCCGCAAAGATGATCTTAGGATTATTCACGATTGCCCGCGCAATGCAAACCCGCTGCTTCTGGCCGCCAGAAAGATCAGTCGCTTTATTACGCTTACGTTCACTTAGATCGACAATCTCTAAAGCCTTCTCCGCCAAATTGCGCCGTTCATGCCGGCCCACGCCCGCAATTTTCAGCGGCAACACCACATTTTCTACTACCGTATCATTGGGGTTCATGAAAAACTGCTGAAACACAAAACCAAAAGTACGGTTGCGTAGCTTATTTAATTCGTGATTACTGAGCTTGGTTGAATCAATCCCGTCAATTTTGATAGTGCCAGCGGTAGGTTTATCAAGCAGTGCCAATAAGTGCATCAAAGTAGATTTGCCTGAGCCAGACTTCCCAACAATTGCTACCGACTCGCCCTCATAAATATCTAAGTTAATACCCTTCAAGGCCTCAAAAGCGGTGGACTTTTTACCGTAAACTTTCACCAAATCTTTAACTTCAATAACTTTATTCATTTTCTTATTGTACCATATATAATTTATCGCGCATACTGCCAGACTTGCCCGTCGGCGGTATCTTTCACCATCATACCACGTTGAGCTAAAATTTCCCTTAATTCATCTGATCTTTTGAAATCTTTTTGGAAACGCGCATCTGCTCTCTCCTGCAAAATCGCTCGTGTTTCAGTGTTGATGTCCGGAGAGTCAGCTAAAAGCTGCAAGCCAAAGAGCTGGTCTACTTTTGCCCAGAACTCTAAATCTGGCTTTGCTATTTGATCGATAATCGAAAAAGCGAGTGGCGAATTCAGATTATCATCTACCGCCGCTAAAATTTTTCGCCAAGCCTGATCGCTATTTTGCACTGAGGTTGGATCCTGGTAATATTCGGCAATACGATTACGCCAATTTAGTTTGCGCAAGCGGGCGGCTTCGAGATTTTCAAAGTTGAAATCGCGCTCTGATTGATAATGCCCTTGCAATACCCACATCTTAAAGTCCATCGGCGCATAGCCTTTTTGTGCTAAATCTTCTAGCGTCCAGATATTGCCTAAAGATTTAGAAATCTTTTGCTTATCGACAGTTAAGAAATTGCAATGCAGCCAGAACTTCGCTAGCTTTTTCTCGAAAGCCGCCTCGCTCTGGGCAATTTCGTTAGTATGATGCACCGGAATGTGATCAATCCCGCCACAATGAATATCAATCGTTTCGCCTAGCTCATCATGGATGATCGTTGAGCACTCTAGGTGCCAGCCCGGATAGCCCGGCCGCCCCAAATAGTCCCAGCGCATAGCGTGATTCTCTCCTGGCTGAATAAATTTCCAAACTGCAAAGTCCGAGGGATGCTTTTTCTCGCTCGAATAAGCTACGCGCGCACCGGCCTTGAGGTTGTCTAAATCTAGTCGCGCAAAATCTGCATAACCAGCAAACTTACTCGTATCGAAATAAATGCCGTCCTGAGTTTCGTAAGTATAACCTTTGGCGGTAAGTAAATCTACCAAAGCCATATCCTGCGCAATATAATCTGTAGCCCGCGCCCATGTGGTTGGCGGAAGTAAGTTAAGCTGCGCAAAACTTTGCTGAAACTCATTAATATACTTTTCTGCCACCGCCCAGACACTCTGTTTGAGTTGTCGCGCACCTTTTTCGAGCTTATCTTCACCTTCATCGCCATCCGAAGTTAAATGCCCAACATCAGTCAGATTGATTACGCGGTCAACTTGATAATGATTTGCCTGTAAAGTTCGCACCAGTAAGTCCCAGTAGACATAGGCCGCAAAATTCCCAACGTGCGGCGTACTATACACCGTTGGCCCACAAGTGTAAATTTTCACCCGCTCAGGATTAAAGGGTTTAAAAGCTTCTACTTTTCGTGATAATGCGTTATATAGTTTCATTGCGGGACTCTTCCTTTAGAACTTTCTTTAACTCTACTAATATTTTAGCACGCTTTCCTACTGAAATATCATGATGTCCAATGACGCTGACATATTTTAGATAGTGCGGGTTGCGTTTTACGGCGCGCTTGAGATTGGAGCTCATCACTAGCGGATCAAAATGTCCATGAATGATTAAAGTTGGCACATGTAGTTTCACAAAAGTCTGATAATTTTTGGGATTAAGAATAATCTTCTCCATCGACTTTTCAAAAGCCGCAGTCTTCAAATAATCACTCCGGAAACTACTAAATCTTTGGATCAGCTTGGCTATCACTTCTGCCGCCGGCACTTCACTAGCAAACTGATGTAAAGCACCGTAAGATTTCGTGTAAATTTTGTCTGGCAACTTTGCTAATTCATCCGCCATCAAAACTGGCGGAGAAACCAAAATCAGTTCCCGCACCGGCAAAGCTTTTTCGTAATTTGCCACATAGTCCGCGGCAATCAACGACCCCATCGAATGTCCGACAATCACCAACGTTCCCTTTGGTTTTAACTTACGCAACGACCGGTCAAGCGCGCGATTATAATCTTGCTCATCATAGTTCAGCCAGTCCGCTTTTAATGATTCACCAAAACCTAATAAATCTAGCGCTACATAACGTACATCTGCTAAGGATTTATCTTCCTGAAACTGCTTGATAGTAGTGCGCCAAGTTTGCGAAGTAGCACTAATACCATGCAAGAAAACTACGGTAAGTTTTGCTTTCTTATTGCCAATATCTTGCACCTTGCGCATGGTAATCGGCACTCGCAAAACCCGATGCCAAAACCAAGTCAGAACATTATAGATTTTGTTCGCCATTTTGCTCACATTCAGCTAATAATCCCGGCAAGATCCCTACGACATCCGCTACTACGTCCGAATAATTCGTATCATAAGTCCGAAAACCGGCCGCGTACGGGTGACCGCCACCGCCAAAGTATCCTGCGACTTGCTCCGCAATCGGTACACTACTACGAACTTTACCCGTCACTTTACCATCTGGATAAGTTTTCACCGCAATCGCCACCAACACACCCTCTACCATCCGCAGCTCTTCTAGAATCAATACATTCGGATTATATTCATCAGAATATTCTTGAATTTCTTCAAACGGAATATGCACCGTAGCCAACTTACCATCCAGCGAATAGTCCACGCGATTAATCAGCTCAGCCTTATAAGCCAAGATTCGCTGTGATTTTTTCATATACTCGCGGCGCTCTTCTTCTAGCCGAGCCGGATCGGCCCCTAGCTCGATAAGATCAGCCATGGTGCGCATCGTATCAGCACTTACGCCCGAGCTTACTAAGCCTAAAGTGTCCGAACAAATCGCCCAATAAATCGCGCAGGCGGCAGGTTTACTAACCGGCAGTTTATTTGCGACGGCAATTTTGTAAATTAAGTCCGCACAAGCAGGCAAAGGCTCGATAATTGCTTCGTGTGGGAAGTTTAAATCGTCTTCACTCTCATGATGGTCAATCACCAAAACTGGCTTATTATACAAGCAATTCTTGATTGCCGTATCGTCTAAAAGCTTAGAAAGCAAAACTTCCGAAGCCGTATCCACAATAATATACCCATCAGCTCGGTAATCAAAATCAATTTCTACTCGCGACCAATCCGGAAAATAATGCAAATATTTCGGAATGTCTACCGGGCAATACAGAGAGTTTTCCGTACCAGTTAAAATATAATCTAGAGCAATCGCCGAGCCTAAAGAATCACCATCAGGATTTTCCGCCTGAATAATACAAATCCGTTTCTTGCCATCTAAAAATTTTACAAACTTTTCATACATATTATCTATTATAACATGTTTACGCAATTGTCAGGAGTTGAAATGTCCTAGTGGCGTTTTATAGCACTTTTTCCTACAGCTTTTTTATCCGCCTTAGCACGTTTCTTAATTGCTCGAGTTTGCACTTTAGCGTTATTTTTGATTACTTTAACTTGTGCTTTGGCTTGAGTCTGAATCTTAGCGCGTGCAGCTTGTTTTTTATCAACGTGCATAGTCGGGAAAGCTTTAGTCAAACGGCGGTTTAATTTACCTTTTTCCATCATCACTTCCCGTACATGCTCAGTAATTTCTTCAGTAGCATCAGGCTGAGTAGTGCCAACCGTCACGCGACAATTAATAATGAGCCGCAGGGAAACTACTAAGTCTACCAACATCATACCAATTACAATAATTGCCAAAGCTACTCGCGGCACATCGTCAATGCCATTAACTATCCCTAAGAGAATTGGGTTAAAAACTTTTACCACCAAAACTCCACCTATACCAAAACAAATCAAATACTTCAAGCAAATGCGCCCATTAATATTAAACTTTTCGTGCCGATAATCCCACCAGCGTACTCGGAACAATTTTTCCATTACATAACTTGTTGAATATTCTAAAATTGCTCCCGCTAAGAATGACAGCAAGAAGACTTCTAAGATATTCTCACCACACCCAGCCGCCAAAGTCATCAATAACGCCCCAAAGCCATAAATCGGACAGATTGGTCCAATCAAAAAACCGCGATTCACTACTTTACGCCGCATAAAGGCGCCCAGCAAAACTTCTGTGCCCCACCCCACAAAAGCATAAGTAGCAAAGATCAAACACCAAGTTGCAATTCTACCTGCTACCACCATTTATTGTTTATTCCTTTTGACGGAGTTGCCTGGACGTAGGTTTACCGCAAGCCACAATTCCAACCGAAAGCGCAGTTAAGACTACAAAGCCTAATACCAAGATCCAATTAATCTTAATTACGAAGAACGACATTAAAACATTACTTAATCCATGCAGCATCATACAAAACACGACCGATTGAGTTTTGACATATAGGCAGCCTAGCCAAAAGGCTAATAGAATTGTGCTAACTGCAAACCAATGGAAGGGTATGCCTTGTTGAGTGCTACCGGCCACAAACCAAAGCGGTAAATGCCATACTGCCCAAACTGCGCCGATTATTAGCATGGAGACCACAAAGTTCGCTAGTGGATGTTTCAACTTTTTATCCAACGCACGCATCAAAATCGGTTGCAAAGTCCCCCGCCAACCTAGCTCTTCATTGCCGCCGCCAAATATTGTACAAATCAAAAACACCACCGGTAGCACATACCAAGGCATACTAGGATTCGTTTCCATAGACGATAAGCCGATAATTAGCACCTCCGCTACTGCAAATAGTACAAAGTAGCCCCAAGTTTTCTTTTTGCCACCAAAGATAAATTTTACTAATTTCTTGAAAGTTAATTTGCCTTCCATGCAAATAATCGCCGCAAAAGTTGGGCCAAACCCACCAATGGTAAACAAAATAATTCCTAATACACTTTGGAACGCAATTACGTTCAAGGCTGTGAGCAAAATCAGAAAACCCCAGCTCAGCCAACTAATAAAAAAGGTTAGCAACAAATATTCTTGAATACGCCATTCATCTTTGTAGCCTTTGATCGTATGCATATTTTATACCTCAATGTCACCAATCATTTTAACACTCTCACTTTCTGGCAAAGATTCGACTGATTTGAGCTTGCGTTCAATCTGCCGCGAAGTAGTTTCGGCACTACCAATTTTGTTGGCAGTTTCTTCTAATTTCTTCTTAGTCGCGGCTAGCAAATCACCAAACTTACCAAATTGAGTTTTTACTGCGCCCAAGGTCTGCCAAACTTCTGCCGAACGTTTTTCGATGGCCACACTCCGGAAGCCCATAGTTAAGCTAGAAAGCAGTGCCGGCAAAGTGGACGGTGAAACAATGCTAATTTGGTACTTTTGCCGAATCTCGTCCGACAAGCCTGGAATCCGCAAAATTTCCGCGTACAAACTTTCAGTTGGCACAAACATCACGCCAAAATCAGTCGTTAGCGGTGGATCAAGATATTTCGTAGAAATCTTCTTGGCTTGTTCTTTTACATCATTAGCTAAAGCTTTGCGTAGCAGCTCGATATCAGTTTTACTACCGTTATTATAGGCTTCGATCAAGCGGCTATAATTTTCAACCGGAAATTTTGAATCTATTGGCAAATAAACCGTCACGTCATCCTTACCCGGCATTTTAATTGCAAATTCTACGCGGTCATTACTGCCTTTTTTAGTGGCAATATTTTCTTCGTATTGTTCCTTAGCCATACAATCAGAAATAATATTTCCCAACTGCACCTCACCATAAATCCCCCGCGTTTTCACGCCTTCCATAACTTTTTTCAAGTCACCCACGCCGTTTGCCAGAGTTTTCATTTCCCCCAAGCCTTGATAAACTTGCGTCAACTGCCCAGAGATTTGCTTGAAGCTGGCGTTGAATCTTTGCTCAACTGATTTTTGCAATTTTTCGTCTACAGTTTCGCGCATTTGGTCAAGCTTGCGGGAGTTTTCATCTTGCAGACTCTTAACTCGTGCATCGACAGTTTTTTGAATATTCTGTAAATTATCGGAAATTTCCTTACGACTACCCTGCAAGTTGTCGCTAATCTCTTTACGATTTTCACGAAATTCATCAGCAATCTTCGGAGTGATTTTATCCAGCTCGCTTTCTACCCGAATCAATCTTTCCTCTAATTTTGTGGTGTCTACTACCGGCGGTTGCGGTTTGCGCAACACAACCACAACCAATAAGCCAATTATTATCAACAACAAACCGATAATTGTTAATTCCATAGCTCAATTATATCATATGTTTTTCGGTTTGGGATAACATCGGAAAATATTTAAGTGTTGGCTTTATTACATCCCATAAATATCTTTTTCTTGGAGTGTCCGGAGGTTACGACCGAGGATTAAGTGCGCGAGACCCGTAACGACGGGCTCGAGCGACACGTCTCCAAGAAAAATGGTATTTATGGGATGGCATATATTCGCCTAGCTAATTCCTATGTTCACGAATAATATTACGGCTGCAGAAATAAGTAATCAAGAAATATCCACCATAAATTCCCAACAGAATTAAAGCTACCCAAGGAATTGATCCTAAGATATCAAACCCGCCTAACGTAGATAGTAAGAAGGCACAGAATTTCAGGCCAAACACCGCATGTAGAATGGCAATTACTAGTGGAAAGAGGAAGAAGATAAAGATCTGCCAGAATAGTGCGCGGTTTAGCATACCATTACTGGCACCAATTTTACGCAAAATTGTATACTTATCGCGGTTGTCACTACTTTCGGAAAGTTCCTTTAGAGCCAAAATCGCCGCGCTCGAAATTAAGAAGATAATGCCCAAATACAAGCCGACAAAAGTCACCAAAGCCGAAGTCCCTACGTTGTTATCAATCACCGCTTGTTTAGTTTCAACATTGTAATAATAAATTTCACCTAAATCATCTTCAGAATCTTCTCTAAAGAAACGATTGTTAAGCGAATTAATTTTTACATCCGTATCAAAATCATTACTATCAGTTTTATTAGCATCTTTATAATTAGCCACGAGATGTTCGCGCTTGTAAGCCTCTTCAATTTTACCAAAATTAATTGTATCTGGCACAATGAAGATACCATCGTTTAAGTTGGTCATTTCTAGCTCAATACTGCCTTCGATACAGTGATCATATTTAGAAGATAATTTTGTTCCGGCCACCACGATCGTTTTGCCAGCCGCCAAATTCTTATTGTAAACTTCTACCGCTTGCGGATAATTAGCCAAAATCACATACTCATTATTATTTAACTCTAACTCTGGTAAGTTAAAAACTTTCGCCGCGCGATTATAATCGCTGAGATTTACAAACTCATTCATGATATAAGTTTCATTCGTCGGAGACTCAGCTACGCTCTCATTCATAATTACTTCGCCGTCCGTAGTCACTTCATAGTTAGACAAAAGATAGTTATTGTAAACTACGATATCTTTCAGAAAATCTTCCAAAACTACATTCTCGCGTTCATAAGCCTCGCGAATCGACCAAGCATTCCTGCCAACACTAGTCACCTCTACGTCCACTGGCAAAGACGCTTCGATCCGGGCATGCAGAGTTTTATTAATCGATAGTGCCGAGCCAAGAATACAAATCGTCACAAACAACATCAAACAGATCAAACCCATCGATACTACTGTGGTGTTAATTTTACTACTAAATTGCCGCAAGATAAACGAATTAAGTTTGTTGTAATATACGCGCTTGAAACTCATTGCGATGCGCAACATAATTCCCGACAACGACCAAAACAGCATAAAAGTCGCCACGATTCCCATGATGATTGGAATCAGCAAAGCGTTCGGGCCGTCCGCGTCTTGCATGAGCGTAGTTAGCCCATCTGTCACCAAATAGTAAGCAATTCCTAAAAACACTGCCGCGATAATAAAGACAACTGTACAAACCCACAAGTTTTTATTTTTAATCTTTTCATTACGTTTGCTACTAGAAAGTAGATTAATTAATTTCTGCCGGCTCACATTGATCGTATTGAAGAGCATTACAATCACATAAATAATCCCGAAATACAGCAAAGTCTTGAGAAAGGCCGACATCGAGAAAACGAAATGGAATTCGGTTAAATTTGCATCAAACATATTCGCTACTAGCACACTCATGAGCTGCGATGCTAATACACCTAACACTAAGCCTACCGCCAAAGAAAACAAACCAATCAACAAAGTTTCGAGCAGCAGAATCAAAGAAATTTTACGTTTGCTCATACCAAGTGTGAGATAGATACCAAATTCTTTACCGCGTCGTTTAATTAAAAACCGCGAGGCGTAAATAATTAATGCGCCCAAAATAAACGACACAAACACACTCACGATACCCAGAATCACATTCAATAAATCGAGCATACTGCGCACGCGCTCGGTTACATCTAGCATTACCGACTGGCTTTCCAATGAATTAAAGACGTAGAAAATCGCCACCGCCAATACTAATGTAAAAAAGTACACCGCGTAATCTTTAATACTACGTTTGATATTTTTAAAAGCTAATTTAGCAAACATCTGCCGTCTCCTTTCTCACTACAAAAAGATTTTTCCAAAAATATGCCGCATAATTCCAAATATTATCTACAAAATTGTTTTGTCTAGTAAAAAATAAATTTTTATTAAAAGTTTTTCCAAAGTGCCTTCTTAAATTAACCTTTGTTACTTGTAAATAAATTTGTTTATTTTTTAATAATGATTTTGATTGGTTTTTGACAAGCAAAATTACTTGATAAATTTTTGTTAATTTAATTTTAGCGTCAGAAAATGATTTTTCTGCGGAGTTTTGCAAAATATTTTTACAAGGCATCATTCAAATCTCCGCCTAGCAAAGTAATTACATCAATAATTTCATCAAAGAACTTTTTACGCGTGTCGTTGCCTTTGCGCAATTCATTAAAGATTTTACCGTCTTTGATAAAAATCACCCGCGAAGCATACGAGGCTGCAAACGCATCGTGCGTCACCATCAGAATCGTAGCTTTGAGGTTGTGATTAAGCATTTCAAATTGTTCCAGCAACATCCGCGATGATTTAGAATCAAGTGCGCCAGTTGGTTCGTCCGCCAAAACTAACTTTGGCTTAGTAATAATCGCTCGCGCCGAAGCTACACGTTGCTTTTGGCCACCACTCATTTGGTAGGGAAACTTTTCCAGCACATTTTGAATATTGAGTTCTTTGGCAATTTCTTGCACGCGGCCATCAATTTCGTGTACATCACAATTCTGGATCGACAAAGCTAGGGCAATATTTTCGTAAGCCGTCAACGAATCCAGCAAGTTGAAATCTTGGAAAATAAACCCTAATTCTTCCCGTCGGAAACGATTTAACTCTTCGCCACGCAGCTCAGTAATATCTTCGCCATTCACATAAATATGTCCAGAAGTAACGCGGTCGATCGTAGAAATAATATTTAGCAAAGTAGTTTTACCGCTACCGCTCGAACCCATAATGGCTACGAATTCGCCCTCATCCACTTTGAAAGAAATATTATCAATGGCCTTCGTGAGTGATGATCGGCTGCCGTAATATTTTTCGACTTTTTCTAGCTCGAGAATTGTTTTCATTTAATCTCCTAACCTATTGTGTTTTGAATCATTTTTTATGAACGACATCAGGTGAGCCTCTCAAAATCGAACCCCTTCGGGTCGTGATTTTGACCCGGCTCAGCCTTATAGTTACGATGTCTTATCATAAAAAACTGATTCATAGCTTAATCTAGATTATAATAGACTTCAACAAAAATGTCGTCCTTTAAACCTTACAGCTAAATTACATTTTTGTAATAATTATTCTTCGCAAAAGTAATTTTTACTTCAGTGTATTTGCCAAGCTGGGAATCAATGGTGATTTGGTGTCCGAGTTTCTCGCATAAAGTTTTAGCAATATAGAGCCCCATACCAGTAGATTGCTTACCAGTGCGACCGTTACTACCGGTAAAAGATTTATCAAACACCCGCGGCAAATCTTTTTCAGAAATACCCAAGCCATTATCTCGCACTGTCAAAATTATCTCTTGCGGCGTTTCTTTCGAGACGATGGTTATTTTGCTGCTTTGATATTTAATGCTATTAGTGATAATTTGATTGAGAATAAACTCTAACCATTTACCATCCGTACAAACTTTATAATCTAGGTCTTCTGCCACAAAATCAATTTTCTTGGCCAGCAAAATCTCGCGATTACGGTTCGCTACCACTCCTACTACATTTGCTAACTGCACATCATTCACTAAATAATCACGTTCAGCATTCTCGGCTCGCACTACGTAAAGCACTTGCTCTACATAATCATCTAGTTGTTTAATTTGCTGATTAATTTTAGGGTCTTTGGTAAGTAAACTCATAGTGGCTAACGGCGTTTTTACCTCATGAATCCACATTTCTACATATTCCTGAAATTCGCGGGATTGCAGGCTATATTTTTTCACATTCTCAACCATCGACTTATTAAGTTCATAAAGCAACTCATACAAAATCTGCCCATCATAAAACTTCGGCATTTCTAAAGTTTCTAAGACTAAATAAGCTTGGTCAAGGTTACTAATATTAGCTGCTAAATCGTGATAAAATTTTTTCCGCCGCCAATATTCTACCAACAAAGCCACCGCTACAAAAACCAGCCAAAAGAACCCTACTGTCAAAATAATTTCCCAAGAAATATGAAATGCCCACAAAAATAATATCAGTACTCCTAGCAGTCCTAATGCAAGTATCAAAAAACCGATTTTGTCCCGCAAAAAACTACGTGCACTAATTAATTGCTCAGCCCGCGACCGCAAGCTCATGCTAGAATATACCCCAAGCCTTTGCGCGTAGCGATCGCCTCGCCTTGGCCCAAAGCGTTGAGCTTGGCGCGCACTCGACTTACATTAACGGTAAGAGCGTTATCATTAATATATTCGTGATTATTCCAAAGATCAGTCATCAGTGCATCGCGCGTGACAATTTCACCCTGATGGTTTAGCAAATGACTCAAGATAATCATCTCGTTTTTCGTGAGCAGGATACGTTTCGTGGGGCTTTGTACTGCGCCGCGAGTCAGAT
Source organism: uncultured Candidatus Saccharibacteria bacterium (assembly GCA_964388975.1). Taxonomy (GTDB): domain Bacteria; phylum Patescibacteriota; class Saccharimonadia; order Saccharimonadales; family Saccharimonadaceae; genus Nanosyncoccus. The sequence goes on from CAYMCF010000004.1 coordinate 24,896, forward strand.
CAATTTCCAAATCATGATATTTAATTGGGCTATTGCTATTACCCTCTAAACGTTTCAAAACCGCCGCAATCCGCAGCAGCAGAATCTGTGGGTTGTACGGCTTGGTAATAAAATCATCCGCACCATAGCTCATCGAAAGCACTTCGTCCATTTCTGAGCTGCTAGAAGTTAGCATGATTACCGGCGCATCGCACTTGGCCCGCAAACTTTTGAGCAATAATTCCCCATTTACTCCCGGGAGGTTAATATCTAACAAAATCAATTTCGGCTGCAGCGCGATAATCGCATCAATTAGGCTAGTAAGATTCTCCGCTGCGTTTCGCAAAAGCTCATCCGCTAAGATTTGCGGCTCGTAGCCATTGCTACGCAACAAATCCGCCAGCCCTTGCCGCATTACTTGTTCGTCTTCAATAATCAAAATTCGTGACATTTGTGGATATTATAGCATGAAAGCTTAAAAAATGCCAACCCCGTCGTCATTTCGATATTATTTATACCATGAATAGAGCTGCATTCCGCGTCACCAAAAATCCCACCACGTCATATTATATATGACGCAGTGAGATTTGTTATTCAATTTACAACCTAGCTGGCCGGCGCGACACAGCGCACAGAGAAGCCTTCGTAACGATTATATTTAGTTATCCTAAAACCATCCGATTGAAAATCAAGCGAATAAGCAGTACCTGCGGCGTTGGTTGCACTAGACCAGTAACGCCCAGTTGAGTTAATGGAATTTGTAACTACAACAGCGCGATTCATGGAGCCATGCGCATATTCCCAGCTGCCACCAGCAATACGGCCAGCAACCGGGAAGAAGCCGCTACGGAATATCGCGCCGCCTATCCCGTTCAGGCCTAATTCTGCATTAGTATATACGCTCCATGGTTTATCTTGAGCAATAGGATCGCCTGTAGTCGGATCAGTTACTAACCATTCGAAGCTGTACTTATATTCTTGGTTGCTTGTATCTGTTATATTTGCAGCAGGCAGCTTCCAACCTTTTGGGCAAATGCTAGCAGAGGCTTTACCTGATGCAAGAGACGAATTGCCAGTGCCAGCCGTAGCGGCGTACCAATTATAGTATGCACCGTACCCCTTAGCCCGACCTAAATAGTTACTGCTAGGATTATGAATTTCGGCTTTAGCAACATTGGCCTCACTAAAATTACTAGAGGTCAAAGACGCCACAGTTGACCCGCTCAAGTTAAAACTCGACATAACGTCAGAGTTTGCGCTAGTTAAATACGTGGAATTAGTAGCCGCTTTTAAATCCTCTACCGTTAGACTTAAGTTTTGTAACATCCAACAATTACCGTCACTGAGCTTGCCTATAATATAACTATTTTCGTTCTCATCATTAGTGTACCCACCGCCTCGTGTATCCCTAAGAGTCAACATGGGTATAGTCGTAGCACCTTCGTCTGGAGTCTCTACTTGGTTGCATATATCAGCACTCATACCTTGCATTGTCAAAATATTAGATGGCTTTTCCATACCGTCCGGCAAATGCCAATAGCCCATTGTTAATTTCGGTGCTGCGGCAAGCGATAAGATCGCACTAGTGTGATAAGCACCAGCAAGAGCCTTCTTGCTAAATTTCACACCAAAAACCAGTCTTTTAGTAAAACTGGCATTATAATTGGTTGCAGATGCATTTTCTAATAAGCCGGTTTTAAGGCTAGAAGCATGCGTACTTAATTGAGGCATAGCATAATACCTTAGGCCAGCTTCGTCACTGTCTAAGCTATCACTCCAAGCCCATCCCCAGCTATCCTCAGACATACTGGCCATATCTGTACCAGTAGCATCCTTAAGTGTCGTATTTTGATCCTGCTCCAATCGCATAGCGCCATCCTCTTCAGCATAAGAAATAGTAAGGCTATAGCTGCTAATGTCGGTAGCATTCACTGAAACTTGATGGCTACGATAAGCGATACCACTAGTTGGTACTTGAGTAGCTGCCATATTTTGGTTCGTAATAGTTAAATTAATGGCCGAATCAACAGATTGCGGCGCGATCAAATCATCATGATCCTCTGCGGTATTTACGTCTAAACTATTCTCCTCATCAGTCGAGTTTTCTTCTGAAAGCGATTCGGCTTCAGCCTCCGCGGCAGCTTCCGAGGGTAAATCGGCTCGAGCTTCATCTTGGTCATTTCCTAAAGCAAAAGTCCGCTCATTTACTGCCGGGTTAAAACTTATTACTCCAAGTGCTAGAAGCAGCATGATGCACAGTAGAGGAATACTATAAGAAATATATCGTAAGTTGTGATTACTTAATTTAATAAGTCTGGAATACTTAGAACTCTTTTTAGAACTTAAATCACTTTTAGGAATACTATGATATTTAAGTTCTGTACTTTGCTTATATCTAAGTCGCTTCCACAACTTATCAAAAACTAATATTTTCTTATGTTGGTGCATCATGCCCTCCTCTTTAGGTATGTTGATTGGACCTCCGGCGGAGCATTTATAAGCAATCTTGCTATGAATAAGCAATAGCGTACTATGCATCATAACAAAAATGACACCGCAAGAGGGTGTTCAATCCTATACAAGACTAGCTTCAGTAGATACTTCCGCATTGTACTTGTGTCTTACGGTGTCATTCTCACGTAGAAAATACCTTCCGTAAGCATAATTATCTTGTATAGAATTGAACAATACTATTATAGCACAAAAATAAATCTTGTGCGACAAAATTTAGAACATCACAAAAACAAAGTAAAACCACCAACTCTAATTAGATAGAATTGATGGTTTGCTTATGTAGATACGCTTATATTAATTATCTACGCATTCGCAGCGGTAACTGTCACTACCGTAGAATAAGTACCATTTGGGATACTAGGAGATACGGCTATGCCTACACCAAAAGTATGTACAGTACCGATACCGTCTGCAGCGGGAGAAGTAGTATTGTAGTATTCTTGTTCTGTAGTGGTGATGGGATTATAAGTTTTGGTTTCTATAGTAGTACCATTACCAGTCCAAATACCCCAGCCAGTAGTACCTTTTTCTAACACGGTATTCATACTTAGTACTGGAGTAATGGTACTAGTATTATCACCAGATTTTATGAGAGATGGTTCTTTAGCGGAAAGTAATACCTTATAGTTTAGATTACTAGAAATAGTAGCAGAGATATCCCCTTCTAGTACTTTCGTATAATCTACTTGCCCGCTCATACCAGTGGCGGCGTCAATCGTAATGGTGGGGCCAACGTGGACGTTGACATTGGCATCAATAGTACCAAAAGTGGTATCAGCGAGATCGGAAGATTTGATAGCAAGGTTAGCGACACAGCGCACAGAGTAGCCGCCGTAGCGATACCAGATATCGGACGGATTCACGCCGCCGCTATAGAAGGCCAGGAAGTAAGCATTGGTGCTATTGTAGGCCGTACTAGACCAGTAGATGCCGTTGGAGCCGACAAGGTCGAGGGAAGCATCGTAGACACGACCGGCAGCCGGGAAGAAACCAGCGCTAAAGACCGCACCATTAGTAGCAGCAGTAATACCAAAGCTATTGCCTAAAGTAGTATCGGTTTGATTAGCTTTCCAAGCATTAGCCTTATAATTAACATCATTACTGGTGGCATACGGTTTACCAGTAAGTGGGTCTATAGTTAGTTTGTTAAAGCTGCCATCTACCGTAATAGCTTTATTGGATGTTGGCAGCTTCCAGCCTTTGGGACAAATACTTCCATTCACATCACCGGAAGTCACCGAGCTGCCACCAGTACCAGCTGTAGCAGTATACCAAGTATAGTAAGCACCGTATTTATGTGTATCTCCATCGGGATTAGATGCATTAGGATAGTGTACCTTATCGGTCGTTACGGAAGTACCGGAGCTAGTTGACCAAGGAGAGGATGAAGCTGGGATAGTATAAGTACGCACATTATCACCATCTTTTGGAATATTGGAATCGTTAGAAGAGATTTCTTTATTTGTTAGATTCATATTCTGTACCATCCAGCAATTCCCATCCTCTAATTTCTGCACCACATAGCTATTTTGCCGGCCTTGATTATCATACCCACCACCACGATTATCAATTAAAGCTTTTCTATCACCTACTTTAGATTTATTACAAATATCAATTGTCATTTCCTGCATATAGGTGATATTAGTTAAGTCACGCCATTCGGTAAATTCTTCGGCAGCATTAGCTTTCTCGGGAATGGAATAAAAACTTAATCCCACATAACTTATGCCCAGAAGTAGACAACAAGTTACTGCTCCAAAAATTTTAACTTTGCTTTTGCGTATTTTTAGCATCATGCCCTCCTTTGGCGTACTTTTAATACCCTTATTGAGTGCAAAAGTTTGTTCTTACTTAAGTTTGGCAACAAAAAAGGCACCATAAGGGGCAAGAACCATTTATTTAGCAAAGTGTTAACTCAGCATCAAAAGATTCACCTTATAGTGCCTTCAAAAATGCTGAATCAACAAATATAACAACATTTGCTTTAATTCTGAAATAAATTAGTTCTTGCACTTTTATTGTATCGAACTTTTTACGCTTTGGCAAGAACTTTTCCGTTTTTTCGGTCTTGTTGCATAACACCATCAAAAAAGTAGTGTTATAGTTATAGTATGCAAA
>CAYMCF010000005.1:0-29031 GCA_964388975.1 uncultured Candidatus Saccharibacteria bacterium
TATAATGGTTTAGATAGTGATAATACTACTAAACTCTACAAAGCTATTACTACTACACCAAAAGTTTACTATAATACTACTACGTCTACAGAAGATAAGTTATCTACTATCCATACTTTTGGTTTCGGTATAGCCGTATCTCCTAGTATCCCCAATGGTACTTATTCTACGGTAGTCACCGTTACCGCCGCGAATGCATAAAATAACTAGTGATTAGTAAAAAGCCATAGTCAACCATCAATTCTCACTTTTCTCGTTAAACTAAAAGAACCGTACAATATCAAGAATCATAGAAATTGGACAGAATTTTTCTAAAAGCCGCGTTTAACGAAAAAGTGGAATTGATGGTTTTGGGCTATGATCATAATTTACTTCAGAGGGTTTACTTTCCGCTCTATTTATGTAATTTCACGTTTAAGCCTATTTAGAGCTGCTGTAGCGAGTTTTACGTAAAACCTTACTATAACGGCTCTTTTTGCAAAAATGCACCAGAGAGCCGGAAAATGGCCTTAGAATGCAAAATCATTACCGAAATCAGCCAAAAATCACACCAAAACGGCTAAAAATTCCAATTTAATCACTTCTATTGCAAAACTGCCCCAAGATTCATGCCTGGGGCAGTTGTTTGTATGCAGAAATACCTATTCTGTAGCCTTTTTCGCCGGTTTAGCGGCTTTTTTAGTAGCCGACTTCTTACTAGTAGCCATATTGGCCGCCGCTTTTTCGGGATTTTCGTTAGAATTAACCAAGAAATCTAGCGTTTTATCAATAATCAAGCGATTTTTAATATCCTGGCGTACTTCCGGCTTTTTCAGACTTTCCAAGGCTTCCTTCGACTTACGATAGAGATCTTTCAGCTCCGCAACCTTCGCGGCCACCTCTTTATCGGTGACGTCGATATTTTGCTCGCGTGCCAGAATCTGCAATACCAAGGAAGATTTTACCCGCTGCTCTGCTACTTGTCGAGCTTCTTTCTCCCAATCTTCAAACTTCTGACCGGCTTTCTCAATATATTCTTCCAGCTTCAAATTATAGCTAGCGGCATTCCGGCGCATATCATCCTTGATAAAGCGCAACTGATCTTCTATCAGAATCTCTGGCGCTGCTACCTTAGAAGCCTTTACTAGCTCCGCCACCAATTCTTCCCGGTATTGCTCAATGGCGCGATGACGGTTCTGGGTCTCGAGGTTCTTTTTGATATCAGCACGCAAGTCTGCCATGGTCTGGAAATTACCGCACTTTTTGGCTAGCTCGTCATCTTCTTTTGGCTTCTGGATCTCATTAACCTGCTTGACTAAGACCTCAAAGACTGCCTTCTGGCCAGCCAATGACTTCTCTGGATAATCTTTCGGGAAAGTCACTTCTAGATCAAACTTATCGCCAGCTTCATGACCCACAATACCCTCTTCAAAACCAGGAATAAACTGCTTCGAGCCGAGTACCAGATGGTAATCTTTAGCCTTGCCGCCATCAAATTCTTTGCCATCGCGCTTGCCGGTAAAATCAATAATTACCTCATCTCCATCCTTGGCAGCCCGCTTTACTACAACTTTTTCACTGTAAGCATTCAAAATATTATCTACGATTTCCTGAACATCAGCCTCGGTAGGCTCAGTCGCCTTCATCTTGGCTTTCAGCTTCCTAAAATCGCCCAGCTTGATTTCCGGTAGAATCTGCGCAGTCGCAGTGTATTCGGCACTTTCGCCCGGAACGTACTTATCGACATTAACTTTCTCAATCGCAATCGGAGCTTGCTTAGCCTGCTCAAAAGCCTTCGGCATCGTTAAACGCACTGCTACGTCGATAACATCATTATTGATCTCATTTTCAGAAAGATTCTTTTCGACATATTCCACCGGAGCTTTGCCCTCGCGGAAACCCTGCACCTTCAAGCCAGCCGCCAAACGCTGCAGAGATTTCTCGCGCGCCGCCTGCAAATCGCCTGCGTCCAGCGCCACTTTTACTTCCACCCTCGTATCAGATAATTTCTTCGTTGTAGTTTTCATATCTTATATTGTATCACTTTCCTCTTAATTTTGCCATAGCTAATGCGCGCCAATCACTCCACCATACTCTTGCGTACGCAAATGTCGAATCGTATCTTTCATATCCGCACCCAGTTTTACCTTAGGATTAAGAATATTGCGCGGGTCAAAAGCCTCCTTGATGCTAGCGTACAGCTGGCGTTCGCCCACCCCGAGGCCGCGCGTAGTCATCAGTGCCTTCACCCGCCCCTCTGGACCATTCCCAGTCAACGAACCATGGCAAGACTCCACCAGCTGCGTATAGAGCCGAATAAAGTCCACCATTTTCTTGCGGTCTTCCATGGTGCGGCAGTCAAGATTGGGCCGCACATAATAATTAGAAGTTGCGAACGAACCAAATAACGGCAACTCTAAGCCTAGAGTTTCCTCTACGGTTTTTAGGCCCTCGAGAAAATCACTAAAATGCATGCTCGGCACAAATACATCATCCAACACCGGCGCTCGCTCGCCTAGGGTATCTTCATTTAGGTAAGCCATCAACGCATTATCTATACACTGAAATGCCGCGGCATTCTCTGGAGTTTCTTCAACGTAAAAAGTCCCTGGCGGCAAAACTTCCAAACATTTACGCAAGCGCTTGCTCATGCGCCAGCGGCCATAGCCAAAATCAATCACTACGGCCATTCCCCGGCCAATCTTACGCACAAACAAATCTGGTTTCTTACCATGGTCAGAAGCATTCTCGATAATACGCAAATCGCAAATCTGCACCGTAGCTGGTTCCAGATCACAAACAAAATTCAGAAAACGCTGCGCCGCCTTGAGATCATGGAAAGATACCAACAATCGCCGCGATTCGGGCGGTACCGGCTCCACTCGCAAAATTACGTCCGAAATAATCCCTAATGTGCCTTGCGAAGCAAACAACAACGGCAATAGATTCACGCTATGCTGCTCACGCACTTTCACGATGTTGGCATAACCCATCCCATCAAACGGACGCATCGAGCGATCAAGAATCATATCGTCGTATTTATCCAAAACTTTGCTAATCTTGCGATACAGGATACCTTCTGGCGTGTCCTCGCCGGCTTTAGCTTCCGCGGCGTGCAAGCTCAGCGGCAAAAGCTGAACCAATTCTCCATTCGCCAAAACCACTTCCACGCGCTCAACGTACTGGAAAATACCACCGTAGCGGCTCGACATGTCATCGTTAGTGCAGTTAGCAATCATGCCGCCGATAGTTAATTGCGGATTGTAAGAAATCGGTAGCCATACCCCCTGTAGGCGTAGAGCTTCATTCAAAGCACCCAAAGTCATTCCCGGCTGCACCCGCACTAGTCGCCCACGCACATCGATTTCTTCGATATGATTAAACTTCTCCATCGAGACCACTAAACCATCACCAATGCTGGCACCGGTTTTGTCCATCCCCGTACCGCGTACCGTTACTGGCAAAGCAAAATCTCGCACCGCTAGCTGATCGGCAAAACGCAATAACTTACGAATATCATCGGTACTTTCTGGAATCGCTACTAAGCGTGGCATGATCTTTAGAATTGAACGATCAGTAGAATAGGCTTCCAAAATCGAAGGTCTGTCAAAAACATTGCCAATGATGTGCCGATTTAAATATTCTGCTAGTTTGCTCACCCAACCCACCTATTATTTTACTTATGATTATTATAGCACAGATTTTTCTGCACAACTAGTACTTTTTTAATTGCGTTTTAAGACTAAATCTGGTATAATATAGACGATGAAAAACTTAAGCTATCACGAACATGTTCCGAAAAAGTGCTGGGTTGGTGAACAGCAGAAAGTTTGTTATGCCACGCGCGAGGAAGCCGAGGTGGCTGCCCTAGTTGCTCAATACGATCACGACGCACCGCCACTTAGCGTATACAAATGTGAATATGGTGACCATTGGCATCTGAGCTCGCGCCGCCGTAACTCAGCTTAAGTTATTTAGCTTTAGTACCCGTATCCGGAGCTTTAGGAATTACTGTAGTTTCGGGGGCTTTTGGAAGGATGGCTTCTGGAGTTTTTGTAACATTTACGTTTCCTGAAGTCGATGGTGCCATGGTTGTCGTTCCGGACCCTTCTTCCGTTTCCTCCGTTTTCACTTCCCCATCTTGCGTGATCATCATGCTGTCCGACGTACCACGCCGCCCCGTTTCTGAGTAGGCCGTTAACGTGATCATTGTATCTTTCTTTAGATTATCAAGCTGGAATTTGCCCTGCTCCAAATCGACAAAACCCATAACAGCATCATCCATTGTCAGTAAAACTTTGGCAGCACTCACGCTACTCAGCTTAATCTCCGTTTGAGTATCAAGTTTTTTGGCTTCCACAATTTTTACTTGCGCAAGTGCTTCTGGAGCCACCGCTGCATTCACTTTTACTGCTGCCGACATCGTACTACTACCAGCATCATCGCTCAGGCGCACCTGCACGAAACCATTAAAAGTCGTAGTATACTTTTTCTGCACTTTTGCTCCAGCATTCACTAGCTCAAACTCTCCATCACCATCGAGATCCCAGTCATAAGTTAAATCCGCTGTACCGAAGCCGTAGGATGCACCAGCATCAAACTCAAATTCATCCCCTACTACACCAGTATATTCTGGCAAGCTCAAAATAGCCACCGGCCGCCCCAAAATCACCGTTGTAGAAAAAGCCAAATCAGTATCAATATTAAAGAAACGTCCGTTAGTTTGCTGAGTTAGCTCAGTGTAATATTCCCGCGTATAGGCTGGAGCAATCACATAAAAGTTCACCGGGTCAATCGCTAAACTTAATTTCACCACATCTGCCAAAGTCGTACCGTCCAGATCTGGTGAGTGGTATTCCGCATCCGTTAAAATCACGAGTGACTTCGTAGCGCCCAGCCTCCAGCTCAACAAGCTCATCACCTGATAGCTAGCATACAAAAGTGATTCTGGCGCATCACCACCAGCGCCCTTCACTACCCGCATCTGCGACAAATGTTCTTCAAATTCTTGCGGCGAACAACCGAGATCACAGATTTTGGCTAGTGGATTAGGTTCTGCCAGATCGCGGTAGCCATACAACGCCACCCTGCCGCCTTTTTCCCAGACTGCTGCCGCTAATTTACGTGCTTCGTCTTTGTATTGTTCGAGCCGCGACTTCATTGAGCCAGTTAAGTCAAACAGAAAAGCCACATCGTGGCGCACCCGGAAGCCGCTACTTTCAGTTACGCCAGTTTGTACTGGGAAAGCTTTACGCAACTTGTTGCGAATATATTGTGCTGCATCACCATACAAACCTTGCTGAATATATTTAGTGTGGTCATCAATACTCATACCCGAGCTACACATGATATCCGATTGATTACACCAAGTACCAATTTTGCCATCATAAAATGGCGGCTGATATGGGCGCTGGCTACCTAAGACGCCTTCATAAGCATAACAATCCGGTACGTAAGCTCGATATGGAGATAAATTCAGCCCCCGGCAAGCCGCAACCGGCTTAAAAGCTTCCCAGCCATTATGCTTTCCTTCTGGCAAATACAACTTTGGGTCGCCAAAAGTGGTCACATACACAATTTTGTACGCATCTAGCTCCGGCAAAGTCTGGGTCATTACCATAGCACCTTGCGAATACCCACCTAGCACATATTCCATCCGCTTACAACTTGCTGAAGTTTGCCGAATGTAAGCTTTCAATTCACCCATGCCCTGCGCCACGCTTTTGCCAAACTCCCAAGCATCTCCACCCGTAAAGTATGCCGAGACTAAATTCACTCCGCCCCAAAATCCATCCGATACCGTTACCGCAGGATATTGATATCCACCGTAATTACTCGTTCCCAGTTCATAAAACGAATATTTTAATTTGGTGCCCTCTAGTACATTGATAATATTATCCCGCCAGGCCCGAAAACTGATATCCTCCAAATGCTCACCCGATCCGCGAGCGAAGATAAATTGTACATCATCACAGGCATCCTCAGCCGCAACCACTGGTTGCGTAAAGTTTTCAGCCGCCGTTGCTATTGCTAAAACTAGGCCAATCGCTAATTGACATAGCTTGTATTTTCTTTTCTGCATAGTTCCTCCGCAGTTAAGTTTATTTGCGAGGAGTATAACAAAATTTTCCCAAAAATAACAAGCACTAGCATGACTAAAAGTCCTAAATTAACTTTTTACGGCATTTTCTGCTTCTTTTGAGCAAGCAATAGAACTTTTGATTTTAGCAATAGTTTTTTATTTAGAGGTTTTAGTTTTGCAAAACTTAGCATAAACTTATTCTGAAGAAAATAGGAAAAGTAATATTATAACATATTATTATGATAACAACTTTACTATTATTTTTACCACTTAATCTCCGCCAACTGGTGTTCTTGCAAAAACTCATTACACTTTTGGAAATGCCCATTACCAAAGAAACCATGAAAAGCCGAAAGCGGTGAAGGGTGCGCTGATTCTAACACCAAATGTTTACTAGTGTCAATCAAATTTTTCTTACTGCGCGCATCTCGCCCCCAGAGCATAAAAACCAAATGCGGCCGCTCAGTATTCAAGTATTTTACGGTTGCTTCCGTAAAGATCTCCCAACCCTTGCCGCGGTGCGAACCGGCTTTATGCGCTTCTACCGTTAGGACATTATTCAAAAGCAACACACCTTGTTCCTGCCAAGCTTTGAGATTACCGGTATTATTAAGATGCTGGCCATACTCTTGATCGATTTCTTTGTAGATATTTACTAGCGAAGGCGGAATCGGCTGTGAATCAGGTACCGAAAAAGCCAAACCATGCGCTGCACCGGGCGTATGATAAGGGTCTTGCCCCAGAATCACTACTTTTACTTGATTAAGGTCGCTGCTAAACGCCCGAAAAACCTGCGCCTTGGCTGGAAAAATCCGTTTCGTGGCGTAAGCTTCATGCAGAAACTGACTTAACCCCTGAAAGTACGGTTTAGCAAACTCTGACTGCAAAAACGGTTTCCAGCTCTCGTGCATTTTATTCTTCCTCAGTTACTTCAGCATCAGTTTCCGACTTTTTGTTAGGCTTCGTTACATCGGCTGCAGGCTTTTTATTCTCAGTTTCAGCCGCATCGTCTGGCTCAGCTACTTCTGCTGCAATAGTTTTCTTGGCAGTTGTTTTGGTTGAAGATTTTTGAGCTTTTGGTGCTGCTGGAGTTTGGTTCTTGCTACGCGGGTTAATGCATTGCATGAACAAGCCAAAGCCTAGTGAAAGCGACAGCATCATCATCAATCCGCCTACACTTGGCAGCAAAGTCAAGAAACCAATAATAATTATGCCCAGCAACATTTCCAAAAAGCGATTCATTTCGCGGCCAAAGCCTTTCTCTAAAATCGCTTTGCCAATATATAGCCCACTAAAGCCTTGCGCAAGATAAAGTAATATAATATATACTACTAACAAGATAATTCCGGCTGGCGCACCCACGAACGACATGATTAAGAAAAGTGAAATGACTGGTACCGCCACTAATGTACAAATTCCCACCAGCAAACTTTTGCCAAAACCTTCCAAGCTTAGTTGCTTGGCAACTTTTTGGTTAGCGCCCGGGAACATAGCCAAAATAATTACCATGGCCACAAACAAGCTGACAATCGAAATTAGTTTTGCAACCAAGATTTCGGTCACAGTGGGTTCGTATTCTTGTACTTCATATTTCTCAATTTCACTATAAGTTAAGTTGCCCCAGCCAGTGATATCTGCATCAGAGTTAATAATCAACTTCCCGGCAATTTCAACTTGACCAGAGAAAATGGCATGCCCTACCGACAAGTCTACATCACCAGCAATTTTAACATCGTGTAGCTCCACGCGGCTAGCTGCAACCGCCAAGTTGCTTGGCAAATCCGTTTCCACCACGACCGAATTTCCAGCCGCAAAAACATCACGACCAATCTCAGCATCCTCATTGATAGTAATAGAATTGCCTGCTACGAACAAATCTTTAACCGTTTTGCCTTTGTAGGTAATAATATTTCCCGCCACAAAACCATAATCACTATGATTAGCTAAAGTGGTTTGATTGCCAAAAGCAAATAATAGACCATTTATGCGTGCATCATCCTCAAGGTTATCTCCAAATAAGAACAAGTTCTGCCCCATCCGCATTGCGGCATCTTCTTCAGTTTCTGATTCCTCAAAGCTAAAGATTCCCAGCGTCTCTGCTGGCGCGCTGGTGGCAAAAGTCGGCACAGCTACATTTGCACCCATTAACGCTGCCAATACCACCCCCAAAAATATTCTAAGCTTCATGATTATTCCTTTCCTCATTGTTCATGAAATATTGCTTATGTTTTTGTAAACTATGTAAAATTTGCCCCACCACAATACTGGCAACTACTAAAATCGCACCATATATTATAGTGTCAACGCTAAATTTTAGCACCGTACCGAAAAGTAAACCCAAAATCCCAACCACTACTAATATTCCTAACAGCAGCATGATAGTTGAGAGCCGCCCTAGCACCCGCTCCTGCTCCGCTCTCAACAAAAACCCACGCGCAGTCTTAGCATAGTCACGCGTAGTTTCCCATAGCGATTGCATGTAGCTCAGAGTGCCGCTTAACGCCGGATAGCGGTATCCCGAAAACGCCAAAAACTCCGCTAGCTCAACATCATCCCGCGCTGCTTCTGCACGCACTTGCAAGTAAGTTGCCATTTGCTCAAGCCGCCCTTTAACCAGTACGCTAGTTTTCTCGTAGCGTTCTAGCTCTGCAGTATCAGCTAGCAAAAGCTCATCATCTAGATAATCTTGCTTTTTAATGCGATCGATCTTTCCCCAAATCGCACGATGCAAATTTAGATAGCGGTGCAGCTGCCCTTTAAACTCACGAATAAAAATCTGCTCTTCAATATAACGTTCGATATTATCACTCGCGGCTTTCTTAATATTAACAAAATAAAACTTATCTCCCCTGAGCACACTGTAATTTTTATTATCAAACTCAAAATACTTCTGCCGCTCAGTTTTAGCTAAAAGCTCAGTTAGCTTTTCTGGTGAAGCATTATCACAGACTACGAAATACGGATAAATATTTTCCACTCGCGCCAGTTCTTTGAAAACCGGTGCGCCAGTGCTAAAAAGATAATTTATAGCTGGAGACAATTGTTCTTCATAATAAGTACGCAAACCCTCTACGTCTGCCATCATACTATCTTCGGCTACTTGCTCGTTGCTGACCATAATCAAGCCATCTTCATAAAGCTTCACTCGAATTTTATTTTCCGTTACAAAACCCACGAACTCTTCGTTCGCTACGCCATATTCGATACTTTCGATCCGTAAGTTGTCACGTAAAGCTTGTAATTTCTCCGGTTTGAGATTGAGCTGCGAAGTGCCATCGCGCAAAAAATCATAAATTTCCGATAACTGCAGCATGGTACGTTGAAACCATCCACCAATATAAATACTTTTGATTTTCACTTAGCCTCCCTTGCTGCGTGAATTTACCTCACTATTACTACTATCATAGCATACTTTGATTAGTTTGCGCTGATTTCGATGAGCTTTTTGCGGCCACGCGCACCCGATTTAATCATTACGCAACTTTTAGCTACCGTAAAATGATTAGCCAAGAGTTTAATCAAAGCCGCATTAGCCGCTCCATCCACTGGCTTCTCGCGCAAGTATACAGTCAATCGTTGCCCCTCGGCTACTACTAGCGGGCCCTTCTTAGAATTAGGCTTTACGGTTACTTCATAAATCATACTTTAGTTTCTCAACCGCGCCACCGGCTTTGAAAAAGCTCCACTACTTCATGGCAATTCTGTAAAGTTGTTTGACAAAGATTACTAATTTCGATAAAACTTGTAAATTGTTCAACGATCCCCGCTTGAAAACCTTGTTGTAAACTAGTTTTGAAAAAGTTCGGCACAAGCTGCAAGCCGGAGTAGCAAAGCCCGCGTATATCATCACCAGTACGCTGAATGTAATAATCTATGACTTGTTGTGCCAGTAAAGTCTCTGTGCCAGTTCGATTTTCCATAATGGTCCCCAAACCATATAGAGCCAAAAAAGCCTTTGCCATCTTAAACAAAAATTCCGGCGGCGCAATATCGTGCTGCGTAAAGATCAGCATCATTTCCACAAAGAATTGCGGTACCGGAATTTGATGAAGTTCTTGTACTTTTGCTTTCATGTCGGCGGTTAATTGCTCACGATCAACCCGCTCAAACTGGCTCTTTGCAAACAAAAGCTCCACGATTTTCTCCACTTTTCCAGTATAAGCATCCAAGAAAAGTTGTCGAGTCATTTGTGCTTCTTCAACTGTAAACTCAAAGATAAGACCAAGGTCTAAGAATCCTAAACGATTTTGCGCGTCCAGGTATAAATTACCACCATGCGGATCACCATGAAAAACTACCGGCATGCCATGGAAAAGTGCATAAAAAGATAATTTAATATAATCATTCTCGGCTTGCGCCACTCGACGTTGATTCTCTGGCGTCATCGGAAGCTGATTAATAGTTGGGTGACAAATATATTCCATGACAATGATATTATCCGTACATAATTCTGGAAAAAGTTGCGGTAAAACAATCTCGGTCTGCACTTGTGGGATTTTACCATTTACACTCTTTGCAAACTTTTGATAACGCTCAATATTGTGACGCTCATTAGCGAAATCAGTTTCTTGGAATATCCAATTCATATAATATTCTAAAGCTTGGTCGCTACCAAAAAAGTTTTTAAATTGAGCAAACTTACCGAACCGATGGATGATTCTGTGAATACGCCAAATATCTTTTTCGATATGGCGCGTCACATCTTGACGCTTAATTTTTAGCACTACTTCTGTACCATCCTGCAAAACTGCACGATGCACTTGTGAGATTGAAGCCGAGCCTAAAGGCCGTTCATCAATACTCCGAAACTTTTGCCGATAATTTGGCCCATATTCCTGCACCAGAATTTTCTCAACTTGCGCAAACTTAATCGGATTACAATGATCACAAATCTGCGCTAGCTTTTGCCGGTCAGCTTCGGTAAAAACTTGCCCAATATTTTGCATAGCCAAAATCTGTGCAACTTTTATATATACCACACCCATCTGCTCTGCAAACTCACAAACCACCTTGCCAGTATTTTGCCGCAAGCAAAACTTTTTGATTAACATCAAAAGTCCGTACCAATATAACCGCATAAATTATTCCGAGCTCAGACTATGATTAGTAAATTTTGTTAGCGCCGTTAAATCTCGCCCGCTTAAGTTAAATGCTGAAAACAAATCGTGCGTATGAGTTTCGTGTATTTCGGCCGTAGTTAATTCTAAGCTTTCCGCAGCACTCTCGCTAGCATTACTGTTCGCCGCCATAAAAATTGCCGGCAAAACTAAACATTCTGCTACATGAAAAAGCAAATGCCCGATAATTAAGACCCCACCTAGCAAGCCTAATTTACCAGCCTTCAGATCCCGGAGATGCTCCCGTAAGTGACAATGACAGTGCTGATGTTTCATACCTCTAATTATATCATAGCTTTATCTCATAAATATCTTTTTCTTGGAGTGTCCGGAGGTTACGACCGAGGATTAAGTGCGCGAGACCCGTAACGACGGGTTCGAGCGACACGTCTCCAAGAAAAATGGTATTTATGAGATAGGTCGTATTTGTAACTAAAGCTTTAATCCCCGCAAAGTTTGTTTGTCGGTATCAGAAATACGCCGCGATTCACAAGCTTTCTGGATAGCTTTGTTGTGTACAAAGACTGCTAATTGGTCATGCGTTAAATACTCTAAAGTTTCCTCACGAAACTTCGTAAATAATTCCGCTACTAACCAAGCCTGCGCCATTTGCACATAATATTGCTCAGACTTAATCGCGTCCAAAAGCTGAAAAATCCGTTCTAAATATTCTGTGCGCAAGAAATGATCTAAAATCATTACAAACATAAAACGCAAATCATATTCTTGTGTGCTAGTTTGATAGGCAGTAATAAAATCCCAAACTTTTGGTAAATCGTTTTCCTGGAACTTAAAACTCGCACAGAAACAATCACAAATTGCCCAATTATTAATCTTTGGCACAAACCAAGCCGTATAATCTAGCCGCTCCGCCAAGCCCATGGGCGCCGTAGCAATCACAATGCCGGTAATTAAAACTTCTTCATAATAATATGGCTCATAACCATCCAAAAACTGCCAATAATCACCACGCACTAGCTGCTTGGCTAGTTTACGCTGCTCCGGCATCCGCACACCAATCACATGTTGCGCCTGCGGGCAGGTCTTAAGATGAAACTCCCGATAAGCTACGTCTTCACGTTCCAGTAAGTTCTCGCGTAGTTCTTCCGGTGTCATAGCTAGCTAATTCCGAAAAGTTACTCCGCCAAAAACTCCGCCAAGTCAAAACCTTCAGTATCAACATTCTCATGACCAATGTCAAAATTCATCTGCGGGTTTTGCTCAGCAATTTTCTTACGCGGATAGCCTTTAATCTTAATATCCTTCACTGTAAAATCAAAGAAATTCTTCTTATCAGGATTGAGCCAAATTGTGGGATGGCAAGCCACCGGCTGACGAGCAATTAGCTCTTTCGCTAAATCTACATGACGGTCGTAAATCTGAACATTCTGTACGAACCACGAGAACCGCCCTGGCGTATAGCCAAAATGCCGCGCCAAAAGATGCAAGAAAACCAAATATTGCACTTGGTTAATACAACCTGCGGCCATAAAATCGCTTGAGCGCTGATACAGACACATATCAAGATAATCCACACCATCTTTACCATGTCGCACATTCCAGGCCGTTTGATAGGCGCAAGGTTTCAAGCCATGTTTATCCTTGTAATCATCGACTTGCCACATATTAATGATATGTCGCCGCCCGTCGGGATTCTTTTCAATATCTTCAATTAAATCTTCTACCAAATGATGCCGCCGGTTAGTTTCACCATAAACGGCACCAATGGTGCGATCACCAATATCCCATTCGTCCCACCAAGTAATACCGTATTTCTCTTTCAAAAGATCGAGGTTGTTCGACTGATCTTGATAAATCCATAGCAACTCACCAATCGCATAACGTACCGCAATCGGGCGCAAAGTAATTAGTGGAGATTCGCCCTTAGTAAGATCATAAGTGGTCATTACATGATTGATGCTCAAAGTGTGTGCTGGTGCGCCGTCGGCATATTTAGAACTAGGCCACTTGTCCAGACAACCTTCGTCTAGAATTCGCTGAATAATTTCTTTGGTATAGATGTCGCCTTTAGTGCCTGGAAATGCCGTTTCAGCAGTTTCTGGGGTTTTTGAGACTTTTTGAGTTGTTGCTGCCATTATTTTACCTCCACGATTTCATATTTACGCGTGCCCAAGCCAAGTTGCTCGGCATGCTCAAGAAGGTGCAAAGCATTTTGTGCTTCCATCTGCTCCACAAAAGCATCACGTCCCGGGTCATCGGCTTGGTAAACTTTGTCCACACTGGCTTGATCAAGCGCCACTGGATCAAGCGAAGCCATCATACCTAAATCTGCCATTTGTACCGCTTCCGGCTCAGCATCACAGTCACAATCGCGCGATAAGTTGTTCATTACATTAATGTATAGAATCGGGTGTGCATGACCAGTATGCCCTACCATGTAATCCGAGACCGCCTTTGCTGCTTCCGCCATCGACTCCAAAAAGTTGTCCTGAATCGCTACAATATCAATATCTTCGGGCGGAGTAGGGCTCCAGCACAGCATCATTTTTTCCGCATCACGCGTAATGCCAGCGGTATGAATATAAGCCTTGCCGGCAACCGAAGCAATACCAATTGATTGGTTTTTCAAAACTCCGCCAAACCCAGCCACGCCATGTCCCTTAAAATGTGCCAGATTAATAATATAATCATAATTAGCTAAGTTCTTACCAACAATATCTACAGCAATATTCTTACCATCTTTGATTGGTAATTCCATTTCACCGTCTTCATCCAAAATATCGACTGGTGCAATCTCCGTAAAACCATGCTCAGCTGCTACCGCACGATGCGAAGCTGTATCACCCCGCCCGCCACCATAGGCTGTATTGCTTTCTATAAAAGTACCATGCACTTTTTCTACTAATTTGCGGATCAATTCTGGTTTAAGATAATTCGGATTGCCCGGCTCGCCAAAAGAAAGCTTCACTCCTACTTTGCCATCCACTGCTACATCCAAAGCTTCGTAAATTTTAACTAATGCCTCCGGAGTAATCTCGGTCGTAAAATAAACTTTCGCTGCCTCCACTTTATGCCTCCACTTCTTGTTACTTTTATCATATCATACTTTTACTTTTTTGATAAAAAATACGCTATAATTAAGTTATGAAAACTCGTGGTTTTGAAGTTGCTAAAGGTTGGGAAGACCAAAATATTCATTTGCCCAAGCGCAGTACTGCTCATGCCGCCGGCTATGATATTGAAGCCGCAGCCGATGTAACAATTCCAGCCTTTACGCCCGGAATCAAGCCAACTCTCATCCCTACTGGGCTCAAAGCGTATTGCCAACCCGACGAAATGTATTTAGTCTTTAATCGTAGTTCCGGGCCTAAACGCGGCTTAATGCTAGCCAATGGAGTAGGTGTAATTGATGCGGATTATTATAATAATGCCACCAATGACGGGCATTTTCAGATAATTGTTTATAACCTATCAAACCAACCTTTACAGATTAAAAAGGGTGAACGTATTGCACAAGTAATTTTCCAAAAGTTTTTAGTCACTGATGACGACCAGCCTGGAACACTACGAACTGGCGGACTGGGCTCAACTGATTCATAGACGCCTCTGTTAGTTTTCTCTTGACAAAAATTAGCCTATCGCTGATAATAGAGGTACAAGTTGGAGGAATATTAGTTACAGGTACGGTTTCTAGCATTGCTTTTTAACTCGCACATTTTGCAGGGCTGCATGCTCTGCATACCTTAACAATTTGGAGGTGAAGGAAGTTGACGAACTGCGTAGCGGATTATTCGTTGTTGCTTTATGTGTTACAAGAGTTTATCCGTCGTGGCTTCACTGAGATTCTAATAGTATACGACTACGACGACTTACTCTGGCCCCTGATGAAACGTGTTTGCGCTCGTTTAGGCATCAACCATCGACGCGCCACACAGGTTTTCCGAATCTACGACAATCATCTGCTTACACGCGCCGAGCAAGAAGCCATCATTGCGGCTTTCGCTGAGCCAAGTTTTTTCCAAGATATCCAGTTCTATCCCGGCATCGAAGATATTACTCGTGTCGTGGAGCTGGGAGCGAAGCTGGAAATTAACAGCAACTCTTTTAACCAGCCTATCGCCGATCTTAAAACCGAGCAGCTTTTAGCTGCTGTGCCAAATTTGCGCCCCGAGCAAATTCGCATGAACATCATCAACCACAGCACTTCTGATCGTAAGCCCTTGCAGCCCCAAACTACCATTTTCTATGATGATGGGCCGCACAATATCTTGCTGTCTGAGGCTATCCTCAACGGTGTCCCAAGCAAAATGCTGTGGAGCAATCATCCTAGCGTGGTAGCGCAATATCGGCAACAGCATAAATACGTGCGATCTTGTCATGATTTGCAGGAAATGACCCAACTTGCTTACGATGTTACCGAATTTCTCGTAAAGGAGGGTAAAGTTTATGCCTAAAGAATTGTTACCCGTAGTATTTGACCTAGATGATGTCTGCTGGGGACTAAATCCTCGCGCGACTCGATTTGTCGGTGTACCTTTAGAGAAGCTGATTGAGTTTCATGTGACGGAAAACGAATTGTTGACTGACGAGGAAAAGCAGGCACTATGGGCGGCTTATCAAAATCCGCAAGTTTTCCAAGATATCGACTTCTATCCTGGCTTCGAGGATATGATGAAGCTGCGTCAATTTGGGCTGGACCCTTTTATTAAGTCCAATTGTTGCGGCACAGTCATTCCCGAAATCAAACTGCCGCAAATCCAGGCTAAGCTCCCCACAATGCCACGCGACCACATTATTCTCAATGTGGTAGACCAAGTGACTACCCTATACAAAGAGATCGACGAAAGTGTTTTTGCCTTTGTCGATGATAGCCCCTATAATATCGCTAAGTCCAGGGCGCAGCATAACATCGTACCGATGTGGCCGCTAAACCAAACTCCGCGCGCACAGCGGCTAATAAATAGTCGCGAACGTGTTTTTCAAGTGAAACATGGCAATCTATACACGATCTATGCCCTGCTGAAACGACTGGCCAAAGAGGCCTGGCGCTAATATGCAAGCCCTAGCCTTCCTGTACTATCCTCCTCCAAACCTACTCCCCGGCTCATTGCTGGGGAGTTTTTATTGAGAACTTATGTAGAGCGCTTTTTGGCTTTTGTATAACGATGGGATTGACGCCGAGCTTTAGAGTTTTGTTTAGATTTTGGAGAAGGCTTGCCGGTATGACGGTTTGACTTGTTTGTTTCCGCCGAATCGGATTTACTTTTGGATGGCTTAGATTTAGAAGTTCTCTTTGACTTAGTTTCTAGTGAATCTATTCCCGCTTCTACGGTTTCCGTTTCAACTGACATGTTAATAACTTCTACCGGAGAAGTAATATTTTGTTCCTGAAGATCATCGGCAGAGGCTTTTTCATCCCTTGCTTCTACTTCCGACTCCAAGTCGGGTTCATCCTTCGGCTCCACCGCTGAATCTTCAGGCTCCAAACCTTCATTTTCCACTTCTGGCTCTGGCTCAAATACCGGCTCGCGAGCGATTTCGCGACCATTTTCATCAACGATCACCGTCTGCAAGTGCGGCATCACGATTTTCTTGCCCAATTTCCCGCTCAAAGCAAAATCAAAGAGATATAATATATACCCCACTGACAGCATAATCACCAAAATTAAAAGCGTATAGATAAACAACTGGTCCAAGCCAAATTCTCGATAGTTAAAAAAGCTCAATGGATAACGCAACATCGCTGACTCCGGCAAAAACTCCGCCGTAAACATCATCATTGCCATATAAAAAACTGGCAAAGCCAACCAATAAAACGGATACATCGGTTTCCAACGCCCCTTCTTTACAAACAAAGCCCAATCTAAAAATACCAAAATTGGCAAAGCTACGCTCACCACCCATCCCATCCAGGGTTGCAGTAATAGTATACTCAGATAACTGCCACCCGTCACAATACCTACACCGCTAATTAGTAAGAAGCTCATAATCACCATTCCTTCTAGCATAGGGCAAGGGTTCTTGCCAGATTCTTTACCATGACTCAGCGCTAAAAGTAAAGCCGAACTCAAAAAGTAAATTGCGCCAATAAACAATATCCAAGTCGGAAATAGACGCAGGGCTTCTAAACCATATTCACCTAGAATAAACCATTCCGTCACCAGCGCCAGTGCCCCCACTAATAGTTTGTAGAATGCCGCCAAAGGCTTGCGTTTGATGTACATAGTTCTATTATAATGCTTTTGCCACAAAATAGCAACTTTAAGCGAGGTGCTAAAAAACTCTACCGCAAAGTTTTCTGATAATCTTTAATTGCCGCTGCCAAAGCTTCGTGTCCTAACACCGAGCAGTGAAATTTATGTTTCGGTAAACCGCCAAGATATTGTTCGATTTCTTCGGCGTCAACTTTCAGAGCATCGGCTAAAGTTTTGCCTTTCACTAGTTCAGACAAAGCTGAAGTCGAAGCAATCGCACTAGCACAACCGTAAGTTTTCCATTTTACGTCTATAATCTTACCATCTTTGATTTGTAAAAACATTTTCATCTGATCACCACAGACTGGGTTCCCCACGATCCCCTCGG
The DNA here is from genome assembly GCA_964388975.1 of uncultured Candidatus Saccharibacteria bacterium. Classification (GTDB taxonomy): domain Bacteria; phylum Patescibacteriota; class Saccharimonadia; order Saccharimonadales; family Saccharimonadaceae; genus Nanosyncoccus. The sequence continues at coordinate 17,722 of CAYMCF010000005.1, forward strand.
CATCATGCGGATATTTAGTCTCGTCACCCATCAAAAAGTTACGCGGATTCAAGAAATGCTCCTTCACCGTTTCTGAATAGATCCAGGGCTGACTATTCTGACTAGTTGAATCAACTTTTGACATTTTTTACTCCTGATTTAGACTGGGTCTTTACTGTAGTCTTGACTTTTGCAGCAGGCTGAGCTGGAGCCTTGGCTTTTATCTGAGATTTTGGTTTCTTAGTTTGCACCGGCTCACTGACTTTGATCGTACTAATGCCCTGCAACTTCGTAATAATACCTGGCAATACCTGCAAAACTTTATCTACATCCGCCAAAGTTGCATCTAACCCCAGCGAAAAGCGAATGCTACTGTGAGCTACTTCGGCATCATTTTTGGTAGCCATAATGACATGGCTAGGCTGGATATCCCCCGCTGCACAAGCCGAGCCGGTTGATACTTCAATACCAGCTTCATCTAGATAAAGCTGAATAGATTCACCTTCTGCCGCCATAAAACTCATATTCAAAATATTAAATAGCGTACCTTCGTCAGGGCTATTAATGCTACTATGTGGTACTTCCTGGAGAATCCGCCATTTTAGCTCGTTACGCAAAGGATGAATCTTCTCAAAATACTGCCGATACGTCTTGTGTTCGCGCACATATTTAGCCGCCGCGCCAAATCCAGCAATCCCTAGCACATTGCTAGTGCCAGCTCGGCGCTTGTTCTCCTGATGACCACCATAAATTAGCGGCTTAAATGGTGCGCCTTTCTTCACGTAGAGCGCCCCCACTCCAAGTGGCCCGCCAATTTTGTGTGCGCTAATTGTCATATACTCCACACCAAGATTTTTGACATCAATAGCAATTTTGCCTAGAGCTTGCGTCGCATCGGTATGTACGTATGTTTTGCGCTGCTTTTTAGCTGACTTACCACCGGGGTTTACAATTTTATATCGTGCTGCAATATCTTTGATTGGCTCCAACGTACCAAGCTCATTGTTCGCTAGCATCACTGACACTAAGTCGACATTAGTTGGAATGCGCTCTGGTGCCACTCGTCCCCAGCGGTCAACGCGCAAAATATCTAAGCGCTTTGCATGCGCCTTGGCGGCCTCGAGAATGGATGGATGCTCAATACTGCTTACCGCCATAAATTTACCATCAAAGACATTGATTACCGTATTATTACTTTCGCTACCGCCTGAGGTAAAAATAATTTCTTCTGGCTTGGCATTAATTAGTTTGGCCACTTCCTCGCGAGCTTCTTCGATAAACCACTGTGCCTGCCGCCCCGCTGCATGTAGAGCCGAAGCATTGCCAAGATCTAAATCGAGCAATGCTTTCATTTTCTCGCGCACTTCTGGCAATAATGGTGAAGTGGCGGCATGGTCAAAATAAATCATACTTTCCTCTGATATTCAACAATTTCGTAATTAATACCGTCGCTGGTTCCCGTCTGTAAAACTTGTCGCGTAAATTGACTTTTATCAAACTTTGGGAAAAAGGTATCAGCTGGCCGTACAGAATCTACTTCCGTCATATATATCCTCCATACTCGATCAATATACATTTCATAAAGCGAAGCCCCACCGATAATAAAAATTGGTTTTGTTTGACGTGTAAGATATTCATCTAACTCTGCCGGCGTAGTGCACCAGTCTACCCCCGGAGCGTCCAAAGATTGCCGCGACAGCACTACATTAATCCGCCCCGGCAAAGGATTACCAATCGAGGCAAAAGTCTTTCGCCCCATCACTACTACGCCGCCCATAGTAGTTTGCTTAAAAAACTGCATATCCTCCGGTATGCGCCAGAGTAGTTTTCCGGCTTGCCCTAGCCCCATATCCCGACTTACGCAAGCAATCATCGCTAAATTTTCCATTGATTCTTCCTTTGTTATTCAATCTTCAGAATTTTCCCAGTGCCAGGCTGCAAGTGTAATAGCCTTTGATTGCGCGAACCGCGGAACTTGAGCGTAAGATCGCGCTCCGCCAAGACAAACCGCCCATCAATTAAAGCGTCTAAGCTTTTTAGAAATTCTACCGCCGCCCCACCTTGTGCCATAATTTCTTCATAAGTAAAACCCGAAAACGACCAAATATTCCAGTTTAGCTCTTGACGGCACCAGTCGGCAATGGCTTTGCAAGCTTCCGGCTGCACGAACGGTTCACCTCCACAAAAAGTAATTCCTGACTGCCCCTTGAAGCCACGTAGCCGTTCTTTCACTTCTTCCACATCCACTAAAATTCCACCATCAAAACCCCAAGTTTCCGGATTTTGGCAGCCTGGGCAATGGTTGGGGCAACCTTGTGTCCAGAGCACTGCGCGCAAGCCGTAACCATTAACGATATTATCATGCTCAAGTGGACCAGACAGACGAATTTGCATATTTTCCTCCCTTTTAGACCCTCGGAGCCAGTGGTATCCCACCGGCTCCGTTATTGGTTTACTGTGTTATATAACTATTATACTACATTTTGCCAGTCATAGCAGCTTGTTCGCTTTTGGCAGCTTCGCGCGCATCTTTTTCTTCAGTAGTGTAGACGCCGGCGAGATTATGCGCCGCACAATCGTGGCAATCTACGTTGTGCTTCACGCGGTCACGCTCCTCAGCCTTCTTGCCATCATTCCAGCGTTCCAAGGAGCCGACCAAGTATCCGGTAATGCGGCGGAGACGCTCAAATGGTACATCGCCTTCAATCCGGCCACAAGCTGGACAGCGTTCGCCCTTGATAATACCAGAGAAGCCACAGACTGGGTCGCGGTCTACTGGATGATTGACCGAGCCGTAACCAATGCCAGACTCTTTCATTTTGCGAATTACTGCTTCGAAAGCTTCGATATTCTGAGTCGGGTCACCATCTAGCTCAATGTAAGTAATATGCCCAGCATTGCAAAGCGCATGATAAGGAGCTTCGATCTCGATTTTATCAAAAGCAGAAATCGGATAGTAAACTGGTACATGGAAAGAGTTAGTGTAATACTCACGATCAGTTACACCCGGGATCACGCCATATTCCTTCTTATCAATTTTAGTGAAGCGGCCAGCAATACCTTCAGCTGGAGTGGCCAAAAGCGAGAAGTTCAGATGGTATTTCTTGGCATATTCATCACAACGCTCGCGCATATGCGTAATAATATCTAAACCTAGCTCGCGCGACTCCTCGTCCTCGCCATGATGTTTGCCAGTCATTGCCACTAACGATTCCGCTAGGCCGATAAAACCAATACTGAGCGTACCATGCTTGATCACATCACGCAGAGTATCGTTTGGCCCTAGCTTAGCGCTGCCAAACCAGTTGCCCTGACCCATCAAGAATGGGAAATTGCGTACATGTTGGTTAGCCTGGAACTCAAAACGCTCCAGCAGCTCATCCGCCACCAAATCCATCTTCTCGTCTAATTCTTTGTAAAAGCCTGACCAATCAGCTTCTTTGCGCTCACCCAAACAAATGCCATGTTTAATACCCAAGCGCACCAAGTTAACTGTAGTAAAGCTACAGTTACCGCGGCCAGTAGTAATACCGTCCGACTCTTTAAATACGCTACTGTAGACACGAGTACGGCAGCCCATAGTAGCAATCTCAGTGCGATAATCACCCGGCACATAGTTTTTGAGATTGAACGGCGCATCAATAAAGACGAAGTTCGGGAAAAGTCGCTTCGCAGAAACTTCCATACTACGCTTAAAGAGGTCATAGTTAGGGTCGCCCGGGTTGTAGTTGAGGCCTTCCTTTACCTTGAAAATCGAGATTGGGAAAATCGGCGTCTCACCATGGCCCAAACCTGCTTCGGTCGCATCCAATAAAGCCTTCGAGACTAAGCGCCCAGCTTCGGAAGTATCGGTACCAAAGTTGATCGAAGTAAACGGTACCTGCGCACCTGCGCGCGAGTGCATGGTATTGAGGTTGTGAATGAACCCCTCCATTGCCTGGAAAGTCTGCTTCTCTACATCTTCGTTGGAATCTTTAATCACGCCTTCCGGCACGCCCATCTCGCGGAGCTTAGCTTCGTCTTGCTTGTATTCTACCGTCTCGGGTAGCTCAATCTGCAAATCGTTACCAGTAAAATCATTGTATTTCTTGAGATTTTGCCGCAAAGCTTTGCGGAAACTCTTGTTTACACCTGGCGCCATAGCATAGTCAAAGTTTGGAATAGACTGGCCACCATGCTGTTCATTCTGGTTTGCCTGTAAGATAATTGCTGCTAAAGCTCCATAGCTGCCAATCGAATTTGGCGTACGGAGATGGCCATGCCCAGTATTAAACCCACCATTCTCAAATAATTGCAGCGGATCAGTCTGGCAGCAAGTGAGCGTACCAGTAGCGTAAAAATCAAGGTCGTGAATATGAATCTCGCCATTATCATGCGCTGCAGCAAACTCCGGCTTCATTAGGATAGTTTTGGCAAAAATCTTTGCACCCTCCGCGCCAAATTGCAACATCTTGCCCATGGCGGAGTTACCATCAACATTAGCATTGCCGCGCTTTACATCAGAATCTTCGGAAGCATCCGCCACTGCAATAGTTTTGTAAATGTTCATCAAGTTGCTCTTAGCCTCGCGAATGCGATTGCGCTCCTGACGATAGGTGATATATTCCTTCGCAGTGCGCTTAAAAGCCGATTCCATCAAAACCTGCTCTACCACGTCCTGAATCTGCTCTACATTCGGCGTGCGCTGCTTAATAGTTTCCTGCAGGCGCTTCATGACTTTTTCGGAAATTTGCTTGGCGCGGTCGTACTTAAACTCTTCGGTAGCTAAGCCAGCCTTGGCAATTGCTTCTGTAATCTTCTCCGGCTCGAAGTTTACGATACTACCGTCACGCTTCACAACTTTTTTGAACATAAAAAATATACCTCTCTTACTTACGCTTTTATTTTGCTAAATATTTTTGTTAATTAGGCTTTGCAGGCCAGTCCTTGTCTTTACTTCTTCTCAAATGCTTCCTTCTATCTTAATTCTCAATTATTTAATCTCTGCTACACTAGTCTTTTTAGGTTTACCACCATATCTAGTGTTCTATAACCATTTTAAGACACTATATATAGCGTGTCAACACAAAAATATTATGTTTTTTGCACAATATGCCTACAGAGTACCGCCTCTGGAGATTTTGAGCTAAAATTGTGGAAAAGTCTAGTGGAAGTTAAATCTGCCTTAGTTTTAGTCTATTAATATGTACTCCGCTATCATACTACGAAAATAGTGGCAGTAATTATTGCCACTTATTATCTAAATAGAGCGGAAAGTAAACCCATTGGGGTCCAAAATCTCAGGAAATCAGCAAGGAAAGATACGTTAAGCTTTTGATGGGCATGATGCGCAAAACCATCAATTCCACTTTTTCGTTAAACGCGGCTTTTAGAAAAATTCTGTCTAATCTCTATTATTCTTGATATTGTGCGGTTCTTTTAGTTTAACGAAAAAAGCAAGAATTGATGGTTTACTATGATTATTTGCTAATTATAAGTTTTACGCATTCGCCGCAGTAACTGTCACTACCGTAGAATAAGTCCCATTCGGAATACTCGGGGATACTGCAATCCCTACACCAAAAGTATGTACGGTACCAATACCATCGGCGGCAGGAGCACTGGTGTTGTAATAAGGTTGTGGAGAATTATTGATCGGTTCATAGGTTCTAGTTTCTGTAGTATCCCCTTCTCCGGTCCAGACACCCCAACCACTTACACCCTTCTGCAATGGTGCAATAGCGGTAACTGGTGGAATAGTTTTAGTACTATCATCAGACTTAGTCAGAGCCGGTTGAGCAGCAGAGAGCATTACATCATAGTTAAGGTTGCTAGAAATAGTAGCCTTAATATTACCTTCTAAGACTTTAGTATAATCCACCTCTCCGCTCATACCTTCGGCGGCGTCGATAGTGAGAGTGGGGCCAACTTGAACGGATATGTCGGTTTCAATTTTTTCTCTAGGTGGAATAATAATAGAATGTACATCTTGGTTAGAAATGCAGCGTACGGAATAACCGCCATAGCGATAAGGATATGCACGAGTATCAACTCCATTACCACTAAACGCCAATAGATAAGCAGTTCCATTGTTAAAAGCCGTACTTGACCAATAACCACCGTTAGTTCCAACACCGCTATGCGATTCATTGAGTATGTACCCAGCAGCCGGAAAGAGAGCAATTCCTATATCATCGTTAAAATTTCCGCCAAATTTATAACCAGATATTGATTTTTGTGTAAAATCCCCTTCTTTTATAATGCCATTTCTATATAGCACGTCGAATTCACCGTTAGCGTTGCCTGTGGGTAAATGCCAACCGGTAGGACAAATACTATTTTTTATCTCTCCTGCTGTTATTGAACTGACGCCGGCTCCAGCGGTAGCTATATACCAGGTGTAACTTGCGCCGAGCCAGTTTGAATCTTCTGCGGGATTAAGTGTGTATTGATAATATACTCTATCCTCCATGTCTGTATTTCCGTTCCAGGGTTCTGATGATAAAGGTATAGTGTATGTTTTGCTTGTATTGGAGTCTTCGTTGGATAAAACCTTATTCGTAAGGTTCATATTCTGCGTCATCCAGCATTTCTTGTCAGAAAGCTTCTTCACAATATAACTATTCTCTATACCATCATTTGTGTATCCAGCTCCACGTCTATCAATCAAGGCTTTGCTTTCCCCGGTTTTAGAATTGTTACAGATTTCCGCAGTCATTTCTTGCATATAAGTTATGTTAGTTAAGCTGCGCCACTCTTCCATTTCGGCGGCATGGGCTTTTCTGGGGATGGAATAAAAACTCAATCCTATATAACTTATCCCCAATCCCAAAGATAGACTTATGATCCCAAATAATTTAACTTTACTTTTACATACTTTTAGCATCATTGCCCTCCGTTTAGAATAATTACCTCGAAGGAGCCATTTTATGTTATCAACAAGCTAACAAAAAACTTGCACATTCAAAAATACGCAAAAACATGCCAGTTTCTCGCTTTTTACCATAACAAAAATGGCACCACGAGGGGTGCATTAAACCTAGTTTTCAAGTAATTGTATTACTATCGACTCGGGCCCTCATGGCGCCATCTTTGTCGATATTGGATACAATTACCAATAATTGAAATCTAAGTTTAATGCACTTTTATTATATCACACTTCTTTTAGCTTGTGTAAATTTTTGGCTTTTTCTCACACTTTTTGTAAAACTCAGCTGATTTCCACAACTGAGCAAAAAATACCAGCAAATCAGCCGACTTAACCATAGCTCCATAAATATCTTAAAATAACCTTAAGATTTATTTGACAAATGTAATCTAAGCCTTAAGCCCCAGCATACAAACTATACGCTCAAGCTTATTTTACTTCCGTTTCTGCTTCAGAACCTTATAGCCTTCAAAGATCGCTAACGGCACAAAGAACGCCAAGACCGCTACAATCAGCAAAGCTAGGAGTGGCACTGGCACCACATTCACCAAGCGTGCTAGCGGACTAAATAATGCCAGCAGCTGCAAGATAATTGCCGCGCCCATCGCCAAATGGAAAGAGCGATGTGGGACCTTTAGCCGCTGCCAAGCTGTTTCATACACACCGCGCGCCGAGAAAGCATTGCTCCACTGCATAATTACTAACGCCGTAAAAGCTAGCGTATTAGCTTGCGCGCTATCATGCAGGATTGCTTCAGCCGCAAAATAAGTCGCCGTCGTGCCTACCGCCATCACACAGGCTACGATCGCCATTCGCCCCACCATATGTAGCGGCAAGATTGGCGCATTCTTGCGCTCGGGCTTCTGGCGCAAGACTTTTTGCTCTGGCGGCTCTAGCCCTACCGGTATCACCATCAAGGAATCCGTCACCAAGTTAATCCACAAAATTTGAATCGGCGTGAGCAGCTGCCCGCCCGAGACAATCAACGCACCTAGCATGGTTAGCACTTCACCGGCATTAGTCGCTAGTAGGTAACCCAGCATCCGCCGGATATTAGCCAGCACCGTCCGGCTTTCCTTGATAGCCTCGGTAATATTGCGAAAATTATTATCTAGCAGTACAATATCACCCGCGTCTTGCACGATCGAGGGACTATCACCCATCGCAATCCCTACGTGCGCACCCACTAACGCCGGCACGTCATTCACACCGTCGCCAGTCATCGCGCAAATCTCCGTTTGCTTAATCGCAGAGAGAATCCGATATTTATCTTCGGGAGTGACGCGCGCAAAAATCGTGATTTCCCGCACTGCATCTGCGAGATCGTTATCGTTAATATTACTAAGATTAGAGCAATCTAGCACTTGCGAAAAATCTTCTGCCAAACCGGCTTCGCGCCCGATCGCAAAAGCCGTACCGGCGTGATCGCCAGTCACCATTTTGGTCTTTACACCCATGCGCGCAGCTTGTTTGATCGCTGCTGGCACCGCTTTGCGCAAAGCATCCGCCACCGCCATAAATCCGTCAAACTCAAAAATATCATCCTTGTCCAAACGATAAAGTTCATTAATCTCTCTAGCAATTTTACCATGCGCCACCGCAATCACTTTATAACCTTTGCCGGCCAGCTCGGTAAGCTTATCTTCAGCCTCGGCACGTTGCTTGGCGCTCAATTTCGAGCGCGCTAGTAGTACTTCTGGCGCACCTTTTACCTGCAAAAGTAAACTGCCATCTTCTTCTCGGAAAAGATTACCTGACATCTTTAGACTTTGGTCAAAAGCGTAAGATTTAATCGGTTCCATAGGGCACTTCTTGTAATTATTCTCCGTCATGTAATCGGTAATACAAGTATCAAGCGGGTCAATCGCCGCACCATCACGATTCCCCTCTACTAGTGCCGAGATCCCTAACGCCGCACAAGACAAACGGTCCCGAAAATCTTTAGCTGATAGCTCTGGCGACCAAACTTCTTTCAGCTCCAAACGATTCTCGGTCAAAGTACCAGTTTTATCACTAGCAATCGTAGTTACAATCCCAATCGATTCAATGGCACGCAGTTCCTTAATCAAAGCTTGCTTCTTGGCCATTCGCGCCGCACACAGCGCCAAGATGATCGAAATTGCAATTGGCAAGCCCTCCGGCACCGCCGAAACCGCCATAGCCAAGGTAAACTCCAGCGCCTGCAACAATGGTATTCCATCCGCTAGCTGAATTATCAGAATAATCACCGCCAAAATAATCACTACAATGGCAATTTGCCCCACTAGCTTATCCATTTTTTGCTTAATCGGGCTTTCTTCACCCAGCGACGAAGCCAGTGACGCAATCCGCCCATATTCTGTATCGTTACCAGTAGCCGTCACCACATATCTACCCGTACCAGTAATCACAAATGACCCCGAGAAGACCATATTGCGCTGCTCATAAACTTTTTTGGTGCCAGAAATCGCTTTGGCATCTTTCGCAATCGCATCCGACTCACCAGTTAGCATTGATTCGTTTGTTAATAAACCCGACTCCTTAATCACGCGGCCATCCGCTGGGATACGATCTCCCTCATTCAGTACCACAATATCTCCTGGCACCAGCTCGGTAGCTTCTACCGCCTGCTCACTACCATCTCGCAAGACCATGACCGAATGCAGTGTGCTGCGCTTGAGACTTTTTAAGATTCGCTCAGTAGAAAATTGTTGCACATAATAAATTACCGCATCCAGCGCAATAATCACCAAGATCGTAATCGCTTCCAGCCAGTTTCGTTGTAGCAAGGATAGCACCATAGCCACCACTAAAATAATCATGAAAACATCCATGAAAGGTGCCAACAAGCGCTTCCACCAAGGTGTCTCCGCCATCTGCAAAGTATTCTTGCCGTACTTGGCTTGACGCTGCAAAACTTCTTTGCTGCTTAAGCCTTTTTCTGGATCAGTCTTAAACTGCTCCAGCACCTCCTTACTCGTCTGGTTATAAAAATCAGCCATGATAATTTAATTATAAGGGAAATTGAGAAAAAGTCTAGCGGAAAATGTAGTTGTTGCATCAATACCTTTTTCGAAGAGGATTATGGCTGACGCCACTCTCAGCCGGGCGTCGTCTCGGAAGAAAAGTTAAAAACTTTTCTTCTCTCGTCTCCTACGGCTGGACGGAGTCACGACGAGGACTAGCGGCTCGGCCCCGTAACGACGGGCGCCGAGAACGCGCCTCGAGAAAAAAGTGTATTATGTAACAATGCGCATCTACTTTATCCTATCCACCCCACTACATCTTGCCACACTTCTAGCTTACCTTTTTCATTCAAAATCTCATGTCGCATCCCGGGGTAAAGTTTACTTTGCACCTGTTCGTATCCGCGCCCCCGTAAGAAATTCACCGCTTTATCAAAATCTTTTTGGCTAATAATACATGGATCTTCCGCGCCTGCAATAAAGAAAATCGGTAACTCTGGATGCTGCACCTGCCAGCCTTTTTTACTATAAGTTTCCAATGATAAAGTCAAGAGGGCCTCGTAACCATTGAGCGTAAAAATAAAACCACTTTTCGCGTCCGCATCATATGCCGCTACTACCGCCGGGTCACTGACAATCCAGGCATTCTCACTGCCTTCATTTGGAAAGCGTTTGCTAAAATTACGATTTAGTAAGTTCCCCACGAATTTACTGCGAAAATGCCCACCTTTAACTTTCGTCATAGCGCGCACCAGCACTCGTCCCGCTCGCACCGCTAAGTTTTTGCTCGGTGAGCCGCACACAATGAGCTTGTCGATCGCTCGGTCGTATTGCTTGAGCGAACAACGTACTACTAGCGACCCCATACTATGCCCTAACAAAGTTAAAGACAAAGTTGGATACAACGCGCGAATATATTCGGTAATTTGATGCACGTCTTCAATCATGCCCTGCGCACCATTTTCATAAAAATAGCCCAAATCATCCGGATCTTTCAAGCTATCACCATGCCCGCGGTGGTCATGAATAATCGTCACAAAGCCCCGCTCGGCACAATATTCCATGAAGTCATAATATCGTCGCCGATGTTCAGCCATACCATGCACGATCTGTAAAATCCCCCGCGGCCGCTCCGGCGTAATAATCGTGACGCCCAATTCCAGCCCGTCATGTTGGCTGGTTATTTTTAGTTCTTTACGCTCTATCATAGTTTGATTTTAGCATAAAAATAAACTTTGCTCAAAAAGCATCATAGGTCACGAGAAAGAGCAATGTAAACCCACAAAAGCTTTTACACAATAATGTAACCATATCGCTCGCAATGACTGCGTAGAATTAGATTTTTCTGCTCAACTCTTTAACTTTTGTGATATAATAAATTCAGAGCTATACATGCAATATATTGTTATGTAAGTTTTATGAGGTTGCCCGAATGGCGGAATTGGTATACGCGTTCGACTTAAAATCGAATGGAGAAAT
>CAYMCF010000006.1:0-27902 GCA_964388975.1 uncultured Candidatus Saccharibacteria bacterium
GTGGAGCTCTCAAAATCGAACCCCTTCGGGTCGTGATTTTGACCCGCTCCAGCCGAGAGACGATGTCTTATAGAAGAAGTTGCTAGTTTTGCGTGGCTTCTCCCACATTGTTAATAATATATGTATTATAGCAAATTCTCAGAGGTTTGGCAAGAGATGAGAAACCCCTCTGTGGCCAGAGGGGTAGGGGAGTCAAGTTTCGCGGCTCGCGTCAGCATCATCGGCATCTTCGGTGTCTTCGTACCGAAAGAGTACGCACAATAATACGAAAACTACCATTGATATAGCTGCTGCACAGAGAATGGCTAAGTAGGTAATGGCGTAGCTTATCGGTGTATGGTTCTTGGTAAGAGAAAACACCGCCGCGCAGATTTGCCGCTGCAGCCCAGACATATGTACGCGCGGATATTCCAGCTCCAGGCTTAGCCCCTGTTTAGGGATATCTTGCGGCCAATCTTGCACTTGTCTGATAATATCCAAGAAATCCAGCTGCAAATAACGGTCGCTGGAAAGGCGCAACATCCCACCGTTAGATAGTTCGGTACCATCCGACCAGACGTACTTCTGGGCGTAAGTGCCTTCGGGCTGATCGGCTGGCAGGTATAGCATCAAATATGTCATAGTATTTTTGCTATTGGCGATCTGGATCGGGGCGGCTTGGAGGGTGTCGAGGGGGATTTCGACTGGCTCAGACGAAGAGTCTTGATCGTCTTGCTCGGGCCAGGTCAGAGGTGTGACCATTGTAGTATCTACCGGTATAAACCTAGCCCGTATTGGTGAAGTATAGGTAGTTAAGCTAAGTGAAATAGAGATAACAAAATAGCTCATGAAGAAGCTAAAAGCCAGGGCGGACAAGGTCCAAAAGAGGATTTTTAAGCGTGTTTTCATGTTTTCACCTTTCTTTGTACTGAGATGTGGAGGAATGGGCGGTTGGACTGAAATTCAGGGGCGGTGTAGCGGGGTGAAATGAGATGGCTGAGACTGCGAAACTTGTAGAGAACCAAGGCGTTTTGAGCTAGACCGCTCAAAAACTACCCCATCTCTCTATTGTAGCACACTTTATTGAAAAAGTCAAGAGGAAGAGATGCTCGGATGCAGGGGTGATCCGGTGGGGCTCAAAAAATTACAAAAATGCCAAAATAACTGTTCTAGCTAGAGAAATTAGCAGTTTTCCAGGAAATCGACTAATTCCCCATGCTCAAAGAGCTCGACACCATCGACTTGCTCCTGGTCACGCACTGGTAAGAAAATTGTCAGCTTGACGACCTTTTTCTGACACTTAGGGCACTGATAAAGATAGGCACCGCAGGCGTAAAAGCCAGTAGGGATATCAGACTTTTTGGCAACTTTGACACAATTAGTTTGGTAATAATTGGGGTCGTCGTGTTCAACATAATGACCAACGGTCATCGGCAGGTAGAAAAGCTGCTTCTTGAGTAGCTGCATCTCGGTGGTGCAGCCAGTGCAATAATCATCGCGTAGCCAGGCTTTGGCTTTTTGGAAAAGCCCCATGCTTAATCTTCGTCCTGGTCGGCGTTAGTATCGTCCGTCTTGCTGGTTTCTGCGGAAGATTGGTCAGTGTTTTTAGTGGTGGCTTTGGTATGAGGCTGGTCAGATTCTTGGGCTAGTGAGTGTCGTTTAGCTTCTTCAATACTCTGGACCATCATATCAGCCTTAGAAATACCGGTGAGGATATGTTTGTCATCCATGCGGAAACGTTGGTTAGACTGAAAGGTAGGTACGGCAATTTTGATGCCATCAACAATGAAGATAAAACGTACCATACTACTACCCTCCATGAAGCCTGAACCCATTTTGCCGTCGTCGGTCCAAGCCTTCTCTACGCGGCTGGCCGGTAAGATGTAAGTATCAAAAGGATTCCAGAAGAAGCTAATTCCTAGCATACCCTTCTCAATATCCAGTACTACGGTTTTACCGCGACCATAAAAGGTGTGGTTGCGTTTGTAGCCGGCTTCGGCAAAAGTTTTCTCGAGTTCGCGGGTTTTGCGTTTGAAAAGTAGTGAGCCGCCAAAAACCCACCAGACGATCGCTAAAATGCTTGGTACGAGGGTAGTCATAACGGCCCCGGTGCCACCTTTGCGGAAACAGAAATAGCAAATGGTGTAGCAAATCGCACAGATGGCGATAGGTGCTAAAATGTAGGCTATCAAATAGCAAATATCGAGTTTTTTAATTTTTTCTTGCATTTTTACTCCTTATAGCTCTTAATTTTAATCCCAATCGGACTTTAGTTGCTTATCCTCAGGCTTTTTGCGTGTATAAAAAGCCGGGAAAATCCCGATTTTGGACCCTAAATAATGTAGCCCGGCGAAGACTACGACGATAGTAACCAGTTGCCAGAGCAAAGCTGGCCCTTCGATGAAGGATTCCTCGCTGGCAATGGCGCCGTTTCCAAGCATATCAATGTAAAAGTCGTGACGGCTCAGCGGTTCTTTAAACTCAATTTGGCTGAGGAAAGTTGGATTGCTCGTGAGATCTTCGTAGACGACCTGCCCTATCGGCAAAATTGTATCCCCAGTATAATAGCTATCATCAGGGTTGACTTTGGTGGTGCTATCGGTATTAATGCGGGCGGCGACAATTTCTCCAGAAGGCAGAGTAAGGGCATGGAAATACATGCCGCCATAATAGCCACCGCCGCGGTTGCGGTATTCGATGCCGGGTGAAATAACTGTAAAAGTATCGTGCGTGAGCAGATCTTCAACATTCTGCGCACGAAAAGTTTCCGTAGTAGCGGCTCCACCGATCTCCCCACTAGCTACGACATGTTCGGCTTTGTGGTCTTCGTATTGGTTGGCCAGAATACCGGTAGCTAAACGCTCTACTCCTAAGCCCGCCAAGAAGCCAAATAGTAAGCAAATCCAAATATCATACCTGAGAATATATCGACGTGCCATAAAAATCACTAACCCACTTTTAAACTTATTTTTATCATAGCACTAAGTGTGAGGTTGTTCAAGGGGCAAAATGATCGCTAAATTAAATTTGAGCTTTGCGAGTGTCAGCCTAACAAAGCCACCCCATTTGACATGAGGTGGCTAAGGATTAAGAAAACTTGAGTTGCCGGGTAGAATTAATCTTCTACAACTACGCCCATCGAGCGAGCGGTACCAGCAATTACCTTGACGGCGCCGTCGAGATCGATGGCATTGAGCTGGCCCATCTTGACTTTGGCGATTTCTTCCAAATCAGCGCGAGAAATCTTACCGACTTTCTCGAGGTTGGGTTTGCCGGAGCCTTTTTCGATCTTGATCTTTTCGCGGATCAGATCGTCTACGGGCTGCCCCAGACAAGTCCAGTCAAAAGTCCGGTCGTCGTAAACTTTGATATGAACGATGACGTTCTTACCAGCGAATTCTTTGGTCTTTTCGTTGAAGGGGTTGATGAAGTCCATCATATTGAGACCCCATTGACCAAGAGTAGAACCTACTGGAGGCCCAGCGGTAGCTTTACCGCCAGGAATGCGCAACTTGAGGTTGCCGATAACTTGCTTTCCTGCCATAAATATTTCCTTTTATCTGGGCTAGAAGCTCCCAGAAACGATTAATTTTAATAATCGTGCGTAACATCTTGATTGTAGCGCAAAAAGCGAAAAATGTCAAATGATTATTGGCGCTGTTCAGGCGGAATGGCGCCTCGTGCTTCTGGCGGGACATAAGACGGATCGCTCCAAGCCTGCTGTAGTCGTTCTGGCTCTACCGGCTGGCTCAGCTGCTCATAACGCTGCTGTTGAGCCAAGGCCGACTCGACGCTAGAGCGAGCGCGCCCGCGTTCGTAACCTTTCTGTTTGAGAGCTTTTAAAGCTTCGTAGTATTCATAACGTTTGCCATAAACTTGCTGCTGGAAACTTTCGAGGCGATCTTCGTACTTAGTGATCTCGTAGCCGAGGTTTTGCTGCATCAAATCCTCCATAAACTCTGGTACTTTGGTGTCAAACTCTACCGGTGTAGGCGCAGATTGTAGGAAATTAGCCAGCACTGCTGGGCTTAGCTCAGCTTCTGATACGCCTGCCATTTGGCTAAGAATGGCTTGGCCGTATTTATCGTCAATGTTATCAAAAACGGCTTGATAATTAGGGCGGTTTGGTGTACCAAAGGGCGGCACGATATTACGTAGTAGGCGACTTTCGTCGGCACTAGTAAATTCAGGACTCACTACGCGGTCGTAAAAATCTTCACGCATGGCCGGAGAAACGCTAGCGCTGCCATGGACAGCTTCTGGGCCCTGATAATACATCAGAATGAGATTATCACCTTGGCGCTGTAAGCGCTTTTGACGCTCGGTGGCGGCATCAGGGGTGGACTCACCGGCAAAAGGTACGTCTTTGGTTTGGTCCCAAGTAATTGCAGCAGATTCGGGTTTATCTTTAGGTTTGTTGAAGTTTTTCAAAAAGTTGGGTAGTTTCATACTTTAAGTATAGCAAAGAATAAGGGATTTGGGGAGAAAATCTTGCCAGAAAAGTGCTATCGACGGGCTTGAGCGACACGTCTCCAAGAAAAATGATATTTATGGAGCAAGATCATTAGAAATTAAAAATGAATAAGAATACTTAAGAAAAACCGCCCCGGATGGGGCGGTGCGCGGATTAGTGACTAGTCTGAGATGCCTTCAGGCGCAGCTGCGAAATCACTTCGTCGGCATTCGGGTTAAAGGTGGGACGTATGACCGCCTTCGATGTGTCGTTGGTCAGACAGGAAGAAATGCCATCCAGGGCGTGAAAAGCGCACCATTTGTCCTCAATACCGCTGGCGCCGGAAACGCCCACGAAGATGCGTAGCTGAGGCGAATCATACGAAGACATGGAGGGTGCGATTTCAAAACACATCGCACCGCGGCCATTCACGCTGCCTTCGATCGTAAACTGGTCGGGTAGGTCATCCGAACAATAGCCAAAATTCCCAATGATAGCCCGGGTACAGCCTTCCAGCTTCAGCATCACATAGCCGGCGCAATCCACTTCTTCGTTTTCGGGGTCATCCCGCCAGCAAGCTGGCCGCGTGGTGGAGCCGCCTTTCACGATGCTGTCGATGAAGGTGGTATTGACCTTTCCTTCCCGAAGGTAGGCTTCCGGCCGACCCAGCCAGGCTGCGGCGGCAGAGTCCAGCGCCACATAGCGGACAGCAATCGCACCGGTTTTAAAGTCGGCAATTTGGCTGGCCGCAGCACGTACGGCGTCGACCACGTGACGATGAAAGTTTTCGAGACTGACTGCCATAAAAGGATCATTCTGCAGCATAGACATGGTAAAATACCTCCAAAATGTTTTTAGAGGGGTAAAAATCACTAATCAAGCTTAAAAGTGCACCCCCCTATCCTTCTATTGTAGCACACTTTGGCGAAAAAGTCAAGACTTCTTACAAAAAAGCCGCATAACTGCCCTAATAATGCGGCTTTGTAGAATATACAGATAAAGTTGAGTCTATTGCAATTTCTGCACCTGTAGGGCGTCTAGCTCCACTGGTGTCTCTCGGCCAAACATAGATACCATCACTTTGAGCTTGCCTTTGGTGGTGTCGATTTCCGATACTGTACCCTCAAAGCCTTTGAATGGTCCATCGGTGATGGAAATTACTTCGTCCACTTCGTAGTTTACGCTGTACTTCGGGTCTTCTACGCCCATGCGCTTCTTGATCTTGGTGATCTCCGCTTCGGAGACCGGAGTAGGCTGGGTGCCATTACCAATGAAGCCGGTCACACCTGGGGTATTGCGCACCATGTACCAAGTCTCATCCGAGAGACACATTTCAATCAAGACATAGCCCTGGAAAATTTTGCGATCCACTACCTTGCGCTTACCGTTTTTGATTTCGATTTGCTTTTCTTTAGGTACGATAGCGTCAAAAATCTTGCCTTCGACTTCCCCACTGTCGACATGTTCCTTGATACTATTGGCTACCTTATCTTCGTAGCCGGTGTAGGTACTAATCGCGTACCAAGCGCGGTTAGTGTTTTCATAACGGTTAACTGCCATTTTTATCTCCTTCTCATTATTTAAATAACAAATCAAATATAAAGGTAAAGAATACATCTAGCAAAGTCAGAAAAGCCATAAAGATAGCCACATAGACAAGCACAGCCAAAGTAAGCTTCCAGGTGGCTTTGCGATTAGGCCAGCGTACCTGGCGAATCTCCCGCCAAGAATCGCGTAGATACCGCCCCAACGCTACGAACGGCCGCCAAAGTAGGAAATAAGTCTTAATGGGGCGCTCTTCTTCGTTGCGGCGCGCGGCTTTGAGGGCCTTTTTCTCGGCGCGAGTGAGCTTCTTGGGGGTGTTGAGCTTGGCATCGGCTTGGCTAGTAGGCTGGATTTCGGCCTTGCCAGTATCCGACACCATCGGAGTAAGCTCGATGCCGTCTTTTTTGAGCTCGGCCTTGATATGGGAATCTTTGGTGGCTGCTTGCGGGGCTTCGGCGTTAGAAGGGCTAGCTTCATTGCGGCGGCTAGAGCCAGCCGAGATTTTGGTAATGTGCTGCCCATTTTTGATGCCGGTGGCAGCGCGGAGCTGGTCGGTCTTGGCTTTTTTGGTCCGATTCGACATGTAGTTTCCTTTCTCGTCTGACTATTTTTCTGAATCCTAGATGATTTATTAATATTATAGCATTTTTCCGGCCTTAGAGGCTAGAATTATTGCTTGCAGAGGGTGTATTTTGCTCCCCTCTTCAAAAAAAGTCTGTTACCAGACTTGTCAATAGTATTGTAGCATGTCAAGGGTGAAAAGTAAAGGATTTTTCTAGAGAAAAGAGCCCCTCGCGGGAGGGGCTAGGTAGTGTGAGGAGCGGAGAGCTCGGCTCGGCGTTCGGCGCGCTCGATGCGATCGGCGCTGATCCAAAGTAAGTCAACCGGAGTATCGTCAACCCCTACGAAGTTCATGCCAATATGCACCAGGCAACCAAAATCTTCTTCGGGGTTGTAGCGCAGCAGCATCCGAAATTCCGGGATCAGCGAATTAATCAGCGGGTCATGGAGATCAGGCATAGCCAGACGGCTGGGCAATGGATAGCGCGGGTGGGCATCAATAATCATCGGCAGCTGATAATTATGCCCGCTGCCAAGCCGATAATCATCGATGTGGAGATTGAGCGCCACCATCCGCCGAAACACTGGGCGGTATTTGCTGAGCTCTGCGTGGTAGTGGTATTTTTGGAGCCGAAAGGATGTATCGATGCCGGGCTGCAACTCGGGCATGTCGTCAGGAAGATTGGGGTTGCGCCGATGTACAACGTAAACGTCAGGATATTTACATATTTCTGGTAAATTTTTAGACATGAGATTCCCTCCTCTGTAAATCGTAAAGTGCGAAGTAAATGAAAATAACTGGGATGAACTTATCTAGCTATTTTACCACTATTTTGATAAAAAGGCAACATAGCGACTTCATGCATAGGATATTAATGTTCAGAAACTCAGGTGATCTTAAAAAGAAGCCCCCTACGCTAAGCACTTAATGCGCCCTGCGGGGACTTGCTTTAATTATATTATATCAAAGTAGCGAGAAGATGTCAATAATTTTGCCACCCCTGGTGATTAGAATCATGCGTTTTATTTGCTTGATTGCTTTTACTTCGGAAATTAAGAAATTCTGGAGGTTCTTATCGGTCATCATCTTAAGGCGAGATGTATCTATAATCAGATTTGATGACTGATAAGTTGCCCTCTTAATCATGTGTTTTAAGGCCATTTTTAGGCTTTCTGACGCATTTTTGCAAAAAGAGCCGTCATAGCAAGGTTTTGAGTAAAACTCGTTACAGCGGCTCTACATAGGCTTAAACGTGAAATCGCGTAAATAAAACAAAATAGAGCGGAAAGTAAATCCACTGGGGTAGAATTATAGTTATAGTGCAAACCATCAATTCCACTTTTTCGTTAAACGCGGCTTCTAGGGCAACTCTGCCCAAGCTTTAGTACTCTTGATATTGTACGATTCTTTAACGAGAAAAGCGAGAATTGATGGTTGACTATACTATTTTTGTGCTAGTTATCTACGCATTTGCTGCAGTAACGGTAACAACCGTAGAATAAGTCCCATTCGGGATACTTGGGGATACCGCAATCCCTACACCAAAAGTATGTACAGTACCAATGCCATCATCTGCGGGAGTGGTAGTATTGTAGTATTCGTGTTCGGTAGTGGTAATGGGATTATAAGTTTTAGTTTCGGTAGTAGTACCATTACCAGTCCAAATACCCCATCCAGTAGTACCTTTTTCTAATGTTGTATTCATACTTAGTACTGGAGTAATAGTACTAGCATTATCACCAGATTTTATGAGTGATGGTTCTTTAGCAGAAAGTAATACCTTATAGTTTAAGTTGCTAGAAATAGTAGCAGAGATATTACCTTCTAGAATTTTAGTATAATCTACTTGTCCACTCATACCCGTAGCGGCATCGATGGTGATAGTCGGGCCAACTTGAACATTCACATTCGCATCAATATTACCAAAGCTAGTATCAGTGAGGTCGGAAGACTTAATCTCTGGGTTAGCGACACAACGCACAGAGTGGCCGAAGTAGCGACTGTTGCCGTCGGACGGATTCACACTGCCGCCATTGAAGAGCAGGTTGTAAGCATTGGTGCCACTGCTGGCCGTACTAGACCAGTAATAGCCGTAGGAGCCGACAAGGCCGAAGGAGTTATAGTTGACATAACCGGCAGCCGGGAAGAAACCACCGCTAAAGACCGCACCGTTAGTGGCAGTAGTAATACCAAAGCTATTGCCAAGGGTAGTATCGGTTTGATCAGTTTTCCAGGCGTTAGCCTTATAATTAGCATCATCACTGGTGGCATACGGATTACCGGTAAGTGGGTCTATAGTTAGTTTGTTAAAGCTGCCATCTACCGTAATGGCTTTCTTAGAGGTAGGTAGTTTCCAACCCTTTGGGCAAATACTAGAGCCAGCTTCTTGAGTGTTAGTGGTTGGGTTAGCACCATCTTTGGTTTTACAACCGGCGGTAGCGGCACACCATGTATAATATGCGCCGTACTTATGGCCAAAATCGGGGTCGGATTCTTCACCATTATACATCTTATGTGCAGTATTATCACTAAAACCGCTCTTACTAGATGCGGGTAGGGTATAAGTAGTACCCGATGTTACGCTTGTATTGCTACTACTAGCTACGAATGAACCAGCATTAAGATCAGAATCTTCCGTAGTAATTATAGTACCACCTAGCAAGCGTAAGTTTTGTACCATCCAGCAATTTCCATCCTCTAATTTCTGCACTACATAGCTATTTTGCCGGCCTTGATTATCATACCCACCACCCCGGTTATCAATTAGTGCTTTACTATCGCCTACTTTAGATTTATTACATATATCTATGGTCATTTCTTGCATGTAAGTAATATTAGTTAAGTCACGCCATTCGGTGAATTCTTCGGCGGCGTTTGCTTTTTCCGGAATGGAATAAAAACTTAACCCTATATAACTTATACCCAGAAGTAAGCAACAAGTTGCTACTCCAAAAATTTTAACTTTGCTATTGCGTATTTTTAGCATCATGCCCTCCGTTTAGTTTAATTCCTCGGATGACAAAGCTTAATTCGCAAAAATTTATAGACTAACTTTTACAATTTTAGCACAAAAAATGGCATCACAAGGTTGTTCAGCCATCTATTAGTTTTACATAACAAACTTTCGTCCATTATTCACACTAAAGAAAGCGCCTTATGATGCCATCTCATCATGTGAATAATGATATGCTTCAAAAACATAATCGAAAGTTTTCTTAAATAACTAATATTTATTATGTAAAACATTAAATAAATGACTGAACAATTCTATTATAACGAAGTTTAAGAAAGAGTGCAAGAGCTTTCAGTGGCAAAATAAAATGGAATTTCGCCCTAGATTTTTGCTGGGAGCTGTGGTATAATGACAGTATCTTGGGGATTCGCCAAGTGGTAAGGCACCGGGTTCTGGTCCCGGCATTCGGGGGTTCGAATCCCTCATCCCCAGCCAAGAAAATAACTTTGACACACTGTCAAAGTTATTTTCTTGTAGGGCAAGATAGGTATTGGAAGAGATTGGGTTCGTTATTTGCCATCCACTACTTTTTCCGCTGCTTTTCTGCCTCTATGGCACCGCAGAGCCAGGCCAGAAAAACTAGCACTGTTATGGCTAGGCCGCCCCAAAATATTACTTGCAAAATCCAATTTTCCCAGGTTAAGAAGAATGCAAAAGGTGCAAAAACCAGAATCCACACAAATATTGTGAGGAAAACCGAGCCAAGGCTAATTTCTGCATCCTTGGCATTAGCAGGACGTGGCAGTTGTAAGGCGTCATTATCATGTTGCAAGCTGGGATAGAGACTTTTGTCGTTCCAGTAATCATATTCGGGATTACCGGGCTGATAGTTATTATTTTTCGGCATAGTTTTCGCTCTCTTCTTTCATTATTATACTATAATTTACGGCTAGAGTGAAAATTAGCTAAGATTTTAAAAGATTAAATGCATTTTCTTTCTAGTCTGATATAATAAGGGTATGAATATTAGCAATGAAGAGCACAAATATTATACTGGCCTTGAAGATCTGCTTGGCGATGTTATGGATGTGATGGGTTGCGATGACATTGATGACGACGAGGTCTTGAACAGTAGCCGGTTTGGCAGGATTGAGATGGAAGATGTGCTCGGCGACACTCTGGAAGAAATGGGCTATGACGAATAATCAGCCATTTGACCCTCGGTGGTATTACGAGCTGGGTAAGGATGCTGCCAAACATCCTAATCAAAAAGTTAGCAATGGAGCTTTTGCTGTGATTGTGATTTGTTTCATTATCTCACTTATATTAGTAGGTGGCGTAATTGCTCTCTTAGTTTGGTCTTTTGCTTCATAGCTCTAACTCTCGCTAGTCT
This sequence comes from uncultured Candidatus Saccharibacteria bacterium, assembly GCA_964388975.1. GTDB lineage: Bacteria > Patescibacteriota > Saccharimonadia > Saccharimonadales > Saccharimonadaceae > Nanosyncoccus. The sequence continues at coordinate 10,886 of CAYMCF010000006.1, forward strand.
TTTTAGGATATCTTGATGGTTTATTAGTAGAAATGTGATAAAACCATTGACATTTTAGCTAAGGTATGCTATAATGGAAGTATGGGGTAGTTTACCCTAAATCTACATGCAAATAGCATGAGTTCTTTGGAGGTTGTTGAAATGTTGGTTGAGAAGAGGATTTTGGTGTGGAAGAATGCGCCCTCTCTGGAAGAACTGCTGCCGCTGGTCTGCGATGACCGGAAAACCATTGAGGCTGAGCTTACTGAGATGGTAAAGATGAAGGATGGTCTGCTAGTGGATAAGTCGAGCTCAGCAACGCTGACTTTGACGCTGGCGCAATTCTCTATGGAGCATGAGGATCGCTGCGAAGGGTTCCCGGTTGCTTTGCGCGCGGACGTCAAGAAAGCGGTGGGACACTGCTCGATCGGCGCGGGTGATTTGTCGGACAGCTTGGCGCGCTCCACTGTGTATTTGCTTTATCATCCGGGCTATCAGCTGGCGGTAGTGGAACAGTTTTCTTGGTACCGCAGTATGCGGTATGATATTCCGCCGGATGCTGGTTGCAACGAAAAGTCCGATAGGATTTATCGGAATTTTATGGTCTCGCTGGGTCTGCCTCCTGAGCCGGAAGCTTGAATTCTAGCATAGCTTTCCTTGCTCCGGAAACCTGGATTTCGTCATTGCAACCTGCCCTCGCGCCCCTCTTCAGAGGGGCTTTTCATGGATTGATAGGATAACTGATGCTGGAAGCTCCACGCACACAGATAATGTAGCATAAAAATTCCCCACCCGAAGGTGGGGATGTGTGGCTATTGGTACAGTCTGGACAGAGCTTCAATGGCCAGAGCCTCGCTTGTCATGGGCGCGACTTGGTCGAGCAACCCCAGCAGGCGGGTGCGTTGCAGGCCGTAGGTGTGCACATGGGTAGCAGTTTCCGCAACTGCAGCTGCCAGCGATTGGAAAACCGGGCGCGAGAAGCCGAAATGTGCCTGCCAGCTCCAGCGATAGAGCTGTTCCAACATGAGGTTGTAGTGCTCATCTAGGCTGGAATCGGGGTGGACGTCCGCATCGGCGTATTTCTCGGCGAAAGTCGTTAGCGGATCGGCCCAGAGCACCAGCAAGCCTCCGGAAAGGGCGCAAGCGGTAGCTTCGACCACTGTACCGGCATCTGGCTCGCGACCGCCGAAGGGTGTGACATCCGCAAAAGTGATGTCGGACTGGACGGCACAGAGGAGATCTTTGTACAGGCATGCACGTGCCTGGAAAGATTCTTCGTACCGTTCCAGTCCTGCGTTGGTCGGGGTGATTGCGAGGAACATGGGTTGCTGGGTAATGATGCTATTGAGCTCTCGGACGCGGGCTTGGGCTTCTTCCCAGGTTTCACGACGGCCATCCGGCAAATCGCGCGGGAAAAGCCCCGGTCCTGCACTGTAACAAATTGGCAATGTACTCACCACCTTTCTATAAGCTAATTGTATCATAAGATAGCGAGTGTGTGATGCTTTTGGCTGCCTTTGTGGTTATTTCGGTAAAGTGTTTTAGATAAAGCTTAAAAAAGCCCCCTCTGGCTAGAGAGGGGGTGCAGGGATTGGAGAAAAGCTCGTAGTCAATGCCGCAGGGGCAGACCGATTAAGTCGCATCAGCTTCTTCGTCTTCTCCTGCGGCTGCCTTATCTTCAGGCTCGGCATCGGAAGCGTCTTGAGCAATGGGCGGCTTTTTGGTCAATTCCATACTGCGGTCGATCCGCCCAGCGCCATGGCAGCGCGGGCAGCGGCAGCTGCGTTCTGTGTCCCAGCCGCCACACTCTGGGCAGAGCGGGTAGAGTTCGTAGCGATCTTCTTCGGTGATAATATCTGGCCAGAGCCTTTTTACTTCTTGTATCGCCTGGCAGAGCTGAGCGTAGCCAAACAATATTATGACAACGCTAGCGATAATGACGATCAAACTCGGATCAAGCGCCAATCTGTGGCTACCGCTTCCCAGTACGATGAGAGTGGTATACCACCAGCCATCGCTAATCGTGGGGTTACTGAAGAGTATCTCGAGCGTACGGGCAACTAAGATAATTATGGGTGCAAAGACTATGACTAGCCCACAAAGCGCTTGAACAGTAGTAGCACCACTGCCGAACAGCTTCTCAACGTCCTCAGTCCCACCATCAAAAAGGTCCGCCAGGTAAAGAAAAGGCACCAGGATTATTACCCAAAGTAATACTATGGGTAATAGGTGGAGGTAGTTACATAAGCGTAAGCTGCACACGACCGCAAGGACTGCATGTCCCAGATAGACCCAGATCCCTTGATGACCTAAGTTACGCCAAGCTTGGGTGAGCCGCTGCTGTGTGTTGTCAGACCCCTCAGGGTCAAAACTGCTCTGAATGGCCTTTGACTTCATACACAGGAGCGCAAAATCGGCATGCTGAATGTCGAAGATCCGCTCCCCGAGCAGATATGGCACCAGTTTCCACAGGTCGCAGGCGTGCTGCAGGCCTCGAAAAAGCCACTTGGGTAACTCCACCATGCCGACCTTGTGGTCAATCAGGATAACTAAGGCGCTCAAGGCCAGTTTCAGGGCCATTATTGCTGGGCTAGTATTTTCGGGCAGAACAAACCACCAGATACATACCAGTGTGCCGGCCAGAAAGATGCCGTCGACATTTTTGATAATCTTCATGTCTTCTTCCTCCTCAAAAATATGATAGGTATACTACTGAAAAACAGCACTAATTAGCTGCGATAATCTTCTCCTTTCCCTGTTAATTTACGAGGACTTTTTATCCTTATCCTTCCATTATAGCACACATGCTTATTTTTGTCAATAGACGGCAGGGTCTACCTCTGAAAAGGAGCGGCAAAACTAGTTTTTTGGCTTAAAAAGTATGCTGACTATACTAGATCCGAGTTGAGATAATAGTAATATTCTAGCAACTCGCGGGAGTAGTTCTTAATGACGGCCAGATTAGTGGTATTTTGGTCGTTATGGTGCGGCGGAACGATGAGCATCCGGGTAATGCCGATTTGCTCCACGAAGGCCGGGTTGTGACTAACCATGATGATAGTGCCGCTGTAATCTTTGAGATTTTCGCCGATGATCTTTTGGGTTTCTGGGTCAAAGTGGTTGGTAGGCTCATCGAGAATTACGAGATTAGCCCGTTGCAGGAGGATTTTGCAAAGCGCCACGCGAGCCTTTTCTCCCGGCGAGAGCACACTGACTTTTTTGTAAATATCATCACCGTAAAAGAGAAAATTGGAGAGGATGCCGCGCAGCTCGGTTTCGGTAAAATCGTAGCTAGTGACGTTTTCTAGAATGGTGCGGCGCTGGTCGAGGATTTCTAGCTCTTGGGCATAATAGGCAATAGTGGTGTTTTGCCCGAGGATGACCGAGCCGCGATCGGGGATTAATTCCCCTACGATTAATTTGAGTAAAGTAGACTTCCCGACACCGTTTTCGCCCACAATGAGGAATTTTTCTCCGCGCGTGAGGCTAAAAGATAAGCCATCATAGAGTTGCGGACCATCTGGGTAATGAAAACTGAGGTTTTGGACTTCGAGCGGGACTTTGCCACTAGGCTTAGCGGGCGTGATATTCATAGCGACGCGGGCGTAATCTTGTTCGCGAGTTTCTAGCTCGGCCAGCTTCTTGGCGAGGACTTTTTCGCGCTGGTGCCCCATGCCAATGAGAGCGGTATTGCTACGCTTAGCAGCGCGAGCGCGGGCCACGAATTCGCTGAGGCGCTTAATTTCGCGTTCTTGCTCGGTAATACGGGCATCTTCGGCAGCTTTTTCTTTGGCATATTGGCGGCGGAAAGCAGTGTAATTCCCTTTGTAGACTTTCATCTTGTGGGTAGTTTTGTTGACAAAAAGAGTTTTATTAGTAACAGTATCAAGAAATTCAATGTCGTGAGAAATCACGAGGACGGTACCGCGATAATTACGCAGATAATTAGCCACGAAATGCTTAGTTTTGGCATCGAGGTGATTGGTAGGCTCATCGAGTAGCAATAGCCCGGCATTTTCAAATAAAACTCGGGCAAAGGCTACTTTGGACTTTTGCCCACCGGAAAGTTCGCTCATTTTGCGGTTCATGAGATTATCCAGGTGCATTTTTTCAAGAATTTTCAGAAGTTCGTAATCAAAATTAGCGATATCATAAGAATCAATTAAATCTTGTAATTCGTTGATGCGGGCTAGAATTGCCGAGCTGTCGGGGTACTTAGCTAACTTTTCGTATTCGAGGTTAAGTTTTTCTTGTAAAGTATCGACTGGGCGCCCGGCCGCAACATATTCCCAAACGGTAATATCATGATCGGCAGGCGGAATGGTAATTTCTTGTGGCAAATAACCTAAACGCAGGCTCGGTAGCTCAATTTTGCCATCGTCAAGGGCTTGTTGGCCTAAAATAATGCGAAAGAGGGTAGTTTTGCCGGCGCCATTAACGCCTACAATGCCCACTTTATCACCAGCTTCGAGATGAAATTCACAGTCATCGTAGATGACTTTAGTACCATAAGCTAAATGCAGGTGAGAAGCTTTCATTGCTATATTATAACATGTTTTTGGAGAGTTTGTATGATTACGCAGCACTACCCACGCTAAAACATAGTCCAAACTCCTTGAGTATGATATAATCTTTGATAGGAGAAGCTCCCTAGAGGGCTGATCTGTAATTTTAGAAAATAGGAAGGTGATCTTATGAAACTGGCAAGCGTGCAGCGCCCTCTGGACGTGATCGAGAAAGCCGAAGCCTATGCTCGGAGCGGGCGGTTCCTGGATCTCAATCGGGCTTGCGTGCATGAGCGGCTTTCCGCTCTGGCTAAGTCTGGTCAAGAAGTTCCGGATGCCTTGCTGCAGCACATTCATGACCAGCAGCTCAATTTTTTGGGCGCTACGGCTGAGTCGGTGGAAGAGTTCTGGCAGCAGGAAGAAGCATTCGAAAAAGACATCTGGCCGGCGGTACGGCCGCTCTTGAAGCAGAACGCCGGAGCAGCGCAGCTGATGCTGGAATATGGTGTGCACTCACGATTTGTGGCGACATTTCTCTGCGACATTCAGCGTGCGCAAGGAGTTTCGTTGTTGCTTGGCCATGGCATTGGCCATACAGTGACGGATGAGTTGGTGGAGCTGTCACCGACTGATGGCGCTTTTGCGTTCTATCACGATGCATCGTTTGGGATCTTCCGGCTAAGGGCCAAACTGGCGCAGGGCGAGATGTACAAAGCTAAGCGAATTCTCTTTTTGGGCGGCGGGGCCGATCCGGCACTTTACGCGCGGCGTTATCCGCTGGGCGAGCTGGACCAGCGGATTGTCCTCTACGACAATGATCCGCAGATGCGGAGCTACCTGGAAGAAATCGTGGGCCCGCTGGATCCGCTGAACGTGGAATATCGAGTGGACAGCATCCAGAATGTTCTGTATGATCAATCGCAGTTTGGCCAGTACGACTTGGTTTGTCTCTTGGGGGTAGCAGCGTACTTTTCGACGCAGCCGGAAGTATTGTTTGATGGCGTATACAAGCTGCTGGCTCCGGGTGGTAAGCTGGTTTTTGACCTGCAGTTCTACCATCCGGTGCTGGCTTTTGACGTACTGGTACTGGGTTGGCCTACTACCATGCATGTCGAAGACAGCGAAGCTGCCGCGCGCTTGGTAGCGCAACAGTACTGTGCAAATTCTGGTTTGCGGGTGTTGTGGCAGAAGACCGAAGATCCTGATCTGCCGCAAGAAGCGGCAGCAGGAGTGGTGACACTGGCAGAAAAGTCGGTGCAGTAAGCCTTACTGGCGTCTATTTGGCCAAAAACTTCCTAGCACTTTTGGCATATTATTATGCAAAAGAGCTTAGCGGTGAGCTAAACTCATATCCCCACCTTCGGGTGGGGATTTTTTATAATGAACTGATGGTGCAGGCTTGTTTGGTTGATACAAAATCAAAACTCCTAACTTATAGTTAAGAGTTTTGATTTTATATTAGTAAACTTTATTTAGTTTTGCGGGAAGTTTTACTACTAACTTTCTTCGCACTCATGGCAGTTTTAGTATTTTTACGGGTAGACTTCGCAGCGGCTTTGCGCATATTTTGCGCAGTTTTGGAATTAGCTACTGACTTTGGCATCTTTTTAATAGTTACGTTGCTGCGAGTAGCGATAGCTAAGTCTAGGTATCGGCGTAGCGAGAAGTAAGTCGCAAATGAACCGGCAAAGATTAAGAGCATAGCTAGGACGAACCCTTGTGACAGTACTACTTCAGCGAAATATTGTTCGAAGATCGGCGCGATAAAGTCGCTCACCACACCGGTATTCGGTACGTAGGCAACTTCGCCCAAAGGTGCTACGAAAGTTAGGTTGTCGTCATTCTGGTTCGGCAAAATCGGAATTTCTGGCAAAGGATTATTTGGTGTTTCTGGAGTGTCTGGCGTAGTTGGGCTATCGGGGTCGGTCGGATTGGTCGGGCCAACGGGGTCTACTGGAGGATAAGGCGGGGTTGGCACATCGGGATCTGTTGGGTCGGGATCGACTGGCTTCGGGGTGTAGAGGACGATTTCGTGAATATCGGTGTTACCTACAGTGATTGGCACTTCTTCGCGATCTTTGGTAAAGCCCTCGATTTCTTCTGGACGGATCACGAAGCTATCACCTTCTTCGTGCTGCTGATCGTAAGGTGGCTGCACCGGCTCACGAGTTTCACTATGCAAGTACTCAATGAGTACACGATGTTGCTCCTTCTTTTCCTCTTCAGGCTTTTTCTTGTAAATCACCGTAATTGTTACATCGCTGTCGGTAATTTCACCAGTAACGACACTTTGGTCGGGTGTGTAGCCATCTAGCGCTGGAGTCGGAACATTGTAAGTATCACCGGGCTTCAAATCATCTTTCACATAGGGCACTGGTACTTGAGCCTCGATAATCGGGTCTGGCTCTTCATCGCCATAATCGACTTCGTAGTTGATCGTAACGGTGTAAGTTTGCTCGGGCGGGTTGTCCGGCTCGGTTGGTTTACCAGTGTAAGAAATAGTTGCATGGTCGTAGGTTACACCGGCGGCACCGTTTAACTCAGTGTAATATGCAGTAGTGTTTTTAATATTGCCAGTGTATTCAAAAGTTTCAGCAAAGAAGCGGAAGTAAAGTGTGTCACCAGCTTGACCGGAAGGCTGCATGGTAATGGGGTTAGCCAGAGTAAAGCCGTCCGTAGAGTTCATCGGTGCGCTAATCTCTAAAGGCGTCCAGCTATTTTCATCTTCGGGCGTGGTAGTGTATTTGAGATTTTTTACGCTTAGTGGGATGAAACCAGTATTATCATGCGATGATTCCTGACCTTCACTACCAGTACTGGTAGCATGATCTTCAATATAGCTAGCTAAACGCTTGAGAATGAGCGGATTTTTAGGGTCGCGATTTTTTACGTAGGTATCATACTGGACTAAGTTGCTCTCGGTATTTTCAAACTTACCAACGATTTTGCCTTGTACATCACTATCGGCAGAGATTGGCCAGTTCATGTTAGTAATGGTGATGGTAGTGTTTGATTCCGAAGTACTGCGTTCGGCATAGAAGAAGTCGAGGTTGACAATGTCGCCTGGCTTAAATCCGGTATTGGTTGTAGTGACTTTAGTATCACGCTTACAGCTGTTCTCAAGCCGATTATTATAAATACTATAGCCGATTTTTAGTGGGTTAGGTAAGCTTTGACGGCAAGCTTGATCGACATTAGTGTTCTCGACGGTAGAAATCACGTTGCCATTTTTATCAATCGTGAAAGACCCTGCCGTTTCCATGTGTAGGCCGCCTAGATCAAGAACGAGTTGGCCATTTAAGAATACCCATACATCGTCGTCACCTAAGAAATAGAACTGTTCGGTGCCATCAGCAGAAATTTTCATGGGAATCTGCATGTGGGCCGTAAAGTGGAAGTTATGCCCAGTACCAGTGGCTTCATCGTCTTTAGAAAAATCTACGTCGTCAATTGGAAAGACGCCATGGCTTCCGTAAGTGTAAGAGTTTTTAGTGCCTGCGACTTTATTGAACGTTACTTTGCGGCCATCGATTTGCTTGGAAACTTGTTTGCCGTTTTTGTCGTAAGCTTCGTGGAACCAACGATAGAAGTTGTCGGTGGTTTGGACTGGGTCATTACCAATTACGTTGGCAGTGAAAGCATCATGATAAGCTGCCCAGGCATCTACATTATTATTATAAGTAGGTATTGGCAAACCATCACTACCAAGATGATCTTTGACAACATTAGGGATAATACCCTTTGCATAGAGTAGGCAAAGTGACCACTCAAACTGACGATCCGGATCGTTGCAATCGTCTTGGCGTTGGTCCCAATAAGTAATTGGAACGGTGATTTGTTCGGGGCTACCTAAGGAAGCCACTTGCCAGGATGATGGAATGCCATTTTGGTTTTCCACGCTTTCTAGCGACATCGCACGTACCAATGACGATACGCCAATAATAGCTAGCACCAAAAATGATGCACAGGCTACCACCCGCGCCACCGAGCAAATGCGATGTTTCATTAACTTGAGTTTGTATTTTTTTGTCGGCATTTTTATTGACCTTTTCTTAATGTATATGCTATAATTCAAAGTATACTACATGAACTGAAGGAGGTCAAGTGAGTTTAATATCAATTTTAGTTTTGGCCGTAGCGATCTTGGCATTTCTGTCGAGCTTGCTGGTGTTAATCGGTGCCGCCAAGTCGGAACGCTTACACATGGCTTGGTATTTTTTCTCAATGGGTTTTGGCTCAATTTGGGCGGCTTCGTGTGCGATTTACTTGATGCTACCAGAAGACGCTACGAATATTGCACCATTCGTGATTGGCGGCATCTATCTGGGTGGCGCGTTGATGATGATTGGGCTTTTAGGCTACGGAGCTTGGCGTAAAACAATTGGCAAAGTTGCTCTTGCTTTGGCGATGATCTATGTAGTTGCAATGACGGTTTTGCTTATTAACGATCATAGTTTGATGTTTGAGAGCTTTACGCTTAGTGCTAGCTTGGGAAATTCCGTTAAATTGGTGCCAGGCTGGGCTTATTGGAGTTACAGTGCTTTTTACGGTTTTTGTACTTTCATTGCGTTATTCTTCGTCTGGAAAAGTGCTCGTCAAGCGCGGCTAAAGCGTACGCGCCAAGGTGATATGATTTTCTTGATTGGCTGGATCGTAGCAGGGCTGATCGCAGCGGTATTTAATATGGTATTGCCGTTGTATCGCTATGATTTAATCTGGGTTGGGCCGTTAGCGCTAGGCATGCTGGCAATTATCTTCTATTATGTTTTGCTGAAATTCCGCACCGTATCAGTTTCTTCGGTCAGCCTAAAAGTACTTTCATCGATCGTGATGATGATTGGCGGCGCGATTATTTACATGCTCATTTTCTACACTATCTTTACGGCGCTCTTTAAGATGCCAAACCCTTCTGGTTCTATCTTGGTACTAAATTTCTTAATGGTGGTAATACTACTACTTTTGATGCCGGTGATTCGCGAAGTTAGCGCTTCAATTAATTCCCTAATTTCAGTGGGGCAAGTTGACATTGCTTATGTGATTAAAAAGCTTAATCATATCGCTTCCAAGAATGTCGACCTGCGTGATTTGGCTAGTTTCTTAGCCGACCATCTACACTTTGCCTACATTGGGTTTATTATTAATGGTCGGCTTTACGGGTCAAAATCTCTAGCGATTTCCCCGGCAGAATTAAACAGCATTACTCATCTTAAGCCAAGCACACGCGAAGTTTGGCAAGTACCAAACAAAACTGTCCAGAAAACTTTTGATGAATTGGGTTTGAAAGCGGTGGCAGAGCTACGCAATGCTAAGGGCAAAACTTTTGGTCAGCTGGTAGTAGGAAAGCCTTTGGGCAAGTCTACTTTTGAGCGCCGCGATTTGATTCAGCTAGAAATGATTATTAATCTTGTGGCAACGGTGATTGATTCCGAGAAACACATTCGTGCATAAGTAATAATGAATGGCAAAAACGACGAGGAATAGTAAAATATGACAGCAGCCAAAATGATGCATCAGACCAAGGTGATGATTTTGTTGTCGCTGAATGCGGTGGCGGTAATCATTGTGGGCGTGATGATTTTCTCGGCAATTAACCTTAACGGCGGGATTGAGCTAAAAGTTGTAGATGCACGCTCGGATGTGATTTCGGGCGATCTGGAAGAACTTGGTCTACTGACGCCAGGCGCAGAAGAGTTGCAGCCGCCTTCGGTGGCAGTAAATGTAGGCGGCCATACCACCACTATGCCACAGACTAATACTGGCGGTAGCACTTCTAGCAGTAATAATGATTATGTCCCGGGTAACACAAGCGGTAATTCTGGCGGCATCGACCAAAGTGGCGTACCGGCTGGGCAGCTTTGGAACGAAACTTCCCTCACGATGTATCAGACGGCAGATATTGACCTTTGTGTAGGCGGAGGGCTAAGTGGCCTAGGTGATATGTATTGGCAGTCGGATAATCCTAATGTGATCTCAAAATTCTATAATACGGCGCGGACGTGGCTAGGGTATTCAGCTGATCGTTGCCGCTACCCGGTAATTGCCGGTACGGGTACCACTACGATTACTGCGGGTACTTATGATGGTAAGCGCTACGATAAAATTACCGTAACGGTGATTGCGCCGCCGGTAGAACAATGGAAGCATGATGTACTAACTTTGGTCAACCAAGAGCGGGCCAAGAACGGCTTAGCGGCGCTAAGCTGGGGCGGTGTTTGCAAGACTGCGGCTGATGTACGCGTGAAGGAACAGATGACTAGCTATTCGCACACACGCCCGGATGGCAGTTCGTGGGCAACGGCTTGCCCGGAGATTGCAGCCACCGGCGGTAAAATTGGCGAAAACCTAGCGGTAGATAATGCGGCAGTTTCTCCGGCCACAGTAGTGCAGACTTGGATGAACTCACCGGACCATCGCAAGAATATCCTTGATCCAGATTTTAAGTACCTTACGGTTGGTTTTATCTTTGATCCGAACTCTCAACACAAGACTTATTGGTCACAATATTTCTCGACGCATTAAAGACAAAGTTTAGAGATTCGGGAGTATGTTTGTGAATCTTCTGAGTACGTTTTTTCGGCTGCGCAAAATGCTATTTTTACAGGGGTGAGCGTAGCATAGTGTGCGTGAGTATGTTTTTGTGGACGCGGAGTAAACTTAAAAAACTTGTAAGTGAGTTATTTTGCAATGCTCACTGACTCAGCAGTAACGCGATCTTCAATCATTTGCCCCAGCTGCGAGATACGGGTATAGTTGTCTAGATTCTGAGTAATCACAACTATGGTATAGTAATGCTGGAATTCACTAAAATCTACTATAGCAGCATCGGCATAAATATTCCAAGAACTACCATTCCATTCCCAGCCAACTTTATTATAAACTTTGACTTGGTCAGAAAACCCAGCCGGTAAACCTTGGCGCCAATTGTAAATGGTATTTTGATCGATTTGCGTGGGTGGCTGGTTAAGCATGGAATCGGCTAAGCGATTCCAGAGGTCGGTAGTTAGCTCAGTGTGCCGCCAATAGTGGCGTAAAAGTTTCGTGAGATCGGCGGCAGTGGAAACTAAGCCAATATTGCTAGTTTTGGTCATTTCTAAGCTTTGTAGCATAGCGTTCACGCGGCCCACACGTAAGCGCTCGCTGGCTAGTTTGTCGGCACAGCCATTGTAAGATTCGCGAATGGTAAGATCTAAGCATTGGTACAGGGTAAGATCGCCTTTGTCGCTGGTGTGAGTGTAAAGTTTATCTCCATCATCTACACCTAATGCAATTTGACGGTAACCATCATAAGCAAAAAGTAGCTTATATAATGAAGCCACATTAAAAGTTTGGCCGGCTTGGTAGCTGGCGGCTACGCGACTATTATTAATATCATAAATCATCAAACCGGCTTTGGTATCGCGGTTCAAGGTGGCCAGCCAGCTATCTACCGTTGGCTGGAGATCGATGAACTTTACGCGGCCGACTTCATCAATGTCGGGCAAGGTGGGTGGCTGTGGCTCTTCGCTAGGCTTCTCTTCGCTGGGGAATGAAGGCTCGGGTGCGGTAGAACTAGCAAACTTTTCTTCGAGACTACGTTTGATGACAAAACTAATTAAGATAATGGCACTGCAAATCGCAATCACGATGATCGTGACGATAAAATTAATAATACGCCGGCGTTTGCGATCCATAGATTTAGGCGGCCGGCTGTACTTTTAGTAGGCGCGCCAAGAAAGCCGTAGCATCGGTAGTGGACATTAGTGCAGTTTGAAAGTCCTGACCGTAGACTGTAGGGACGATACGGGTCTGGATGAGTTGGTTTTGCCAGAAGTAGTGTACTAAAATGAGGCTGCGAGTGGTGCCAGGCCAGGCACTTTGATCGAAGAAGAGATTACCTAGGCCATAGTAAATCTCCCCGCCATGATATTGCTCGTAAGTTTGGGGTTGATGTGCGGAAGTCCCCACTACGATATCGGCGCCCAGATCGATCAAGCTACGGAAGAAACCGATTTGGTCGCCAGCACTAGAATTGGCAGCGTCGCAAATAGTGTTCTCGTTAGTGTCGACATATTCGTTGCACTCGTAATATTGAATATCAATAATCACTGTATCTCCGCGGGCTTTGGCGGCAGCGATGTCAGCCTTGGCCTTTTCTTCGGTATAATAATTTGCACCCGGTGTAGCATCCAGTGTATAGCCACCAGTAGAAAGATTATAGCCTAGCAAAGTGACTTGATTACCTTTGGCGGTTAATTCTAGGGGCGTGGCGGCGGCTTCGGCGGAAACTCCCCCGCCAAAAGTCTGAATGCCAAGACTATGATATTGTTCGACTGTGGCAACAGCGGCATCGTCACCACAATCGAGATTATGGTTGCCGGTAAGCTCAATAATATTAATATGGCTACTGGTAATTGCATCGATCATGGCCGGTGCGGCACAAATATTGCTACCATTAGCTAAAGTAGAGAAAGAAGCTTCGTTGCTAGTATGGACAAATTCGAATTGTTGCAAGAAGGGGGCGATTTGCTCGGCGAAGAAACTTGCATTGCCGACTTGTTGGAGCTTGGTATACATGCGCCGCGAAAGGGCGGTAACGCCAGTCTGCGCAAGCGTCATTACGCTATTTTGACTGGGGAAAGTAGCGATTTTGCTGTGTAAGGCGGTAGCAACTTTTTCAACATCTGTGCGCTCGCCCATAACGTCGAAATATTCAAAGAAGCCGCCGTCACCATAATTATCCAGATAATATTTGTCGTCGAGCTGGAGCAACTTTTGCTCGGCAGTGAGATCCCAAACCGAAACTAAATTTCCAGCTTTGGCCGCCTGCGTGGAAATGGCAAGATCGGGGCTATTCCAAGCCGCAACCGGCAATAAAACGTCATATAGCACATGCTGCACGATGCAATCTGATGTAGTAAAATCGGAGCTTTGCATAGTGGTGCAGGGCTCCTTGAGGAGGCTATCAGGTATGGCAGAGCTAAGTTCGCTACTACTAATTGTCACATCGTATTCTAAAACTAAATCACTAGGCAGATTATTATTGACGAAATCTTGATCCAGCTCAGACATACTACTATCAAAAACAATTTTTCCTGGCTCGGAAAACACGCCTGAACGCAAAAAGTATTGTGCGCCAAAAAAAACTGCTAGCACTGCCACTACAAAAGTAATCAAAATCGCATTAATCTGAGCGCGGTTTTCCCGATACTTAGTACGAAGCTTGCGGCGCGGCGCAGGTTTGGCACTAGGCGGAACATTAGGTTTAGCATTTACTAGTTTAGGCGAAGCTTTACGCTCCGGTTTTTCCTCCATCATAATTATATTTTAGCATAAAAACTTGGAATAATTGTAATTTTGTGCTAAACTAAACTTAAGTTATTTTAAATAAAAAGTAAAACAAAATGTTTCTCAATATATTATTACTTATTATTGGTTTTATTATCTTAATTAAGGGTGCGGATATTTTTGTGGATGGCGCATCCAATACGGCGCAGAATTTCCACGTTTCAAAAATGCTGATTGGCTTAACTATCATTGCTTTTGGCACTAGTGCGCCGGAGCTGGCAGTTTCGTTTAGCGCGCTGGCAAGCGGTAGTACGGATATGGTGCTGGGCAATGTGATTGGTAGTTGTATTCTAAATATTTTATTGATTCTCGGAATTGCGGCAGTGATCAGGCCGATTAAAATCAAAACTAATACAGTGCGTAAAGAATTGCCGCTGTGTTTGTTAATTTCTACTTTGTTGGCAGTATTGTTCCTAGACGTCGCGCTTAGCAATGGTAGCAATAATCAATTTTCACGATCAGATGCGATTGTAGTATTGCTATTTTTCTTAGTATTCCTGTATTACTTAATAACATTAGCTAAACACAATAAGGAAAATAAAGTTAAAGAAGAAAAGCCAAAAATGAAACTCGGTAAGTCGCTAGTTTTTGTGGCATTGGGCTTAGCAGCGATTATCTTAGGTAGCGAAATGGTAGTGCAAAACTGTACCGAAATTGCAACAGCAATTGGCTGGAGTGAACGGCTGATTTCCTTGACGATTATTGCTTTTGGTACCTCCCTGCCGGAGCTGGTAACTACGATTGTAGCTTCTAGTAAGGGTGAGCAGGATTTAGTGGTAGGCAATATTATTGGTAGTAATATCTTTAATATTTGTATTGTGTTGGGGATACCGGTGGCGTTATTTGGTTCGGTGACGCCAGAAAGCTTCCAGATGCTGGATATTGTCATACTGGTGGCTTCGGCGGCGCTGCTATTTATCTTTGCAGCTACCACTAAGAAAATTTCCCGTACTGAAGGCATTATTATGCTAATAGCTTTCGCAACTTATTACGGCATAATTATCTTTAGCTAAGTTCTTCAGCGAGAGTAGCGGTAATGATTAGCCGATGCGTAGCATCTTGATTGGGCAGAGGCTCACCAGCACAAGTCATGATAATGAGAGTTTCTTCCGGCTCGGCTTGTAAGATCTGATTCATGCTAATATCGGCTTTGAGCAAAGTTTGCATTTCGCGGATGCGGTAAGTCTTGCCATTATAGATAATTAAATCATCAACATGGGTTTGGTCGAGCTTTTTGAAGACGGTTGAGGAATGACCAATGATAAAAAGCTTATTTTCGGCCTGAGTGTAGACGCCGGCAATAGTAGCGGGGGCAACTAACTGGCGGTCGGTAAGGGCGAGTTCGGCAACTGGAGTTTTGAGATTAATACTATTAATTTCTAGCTGCGGCAGGCTGGCGGCATCGGCTGGTAGGGCGGGTTGCAGGCCAATAAAAATGTAAATTGGCAGCATAATGGATAAAAATGCACCCAAAAACATTTTTACCTCTGTTGTAGACCAATTGAATGGATTAAGATTTTCCCACGAACAATAACGCAAAAACTTAGCCTTGAAGCGACTCCGCTTTGACATATACATAACCTCCGTATATGTACTTATTATAGCATAAGGAGATTAAATGTGGCTAAAAACTTAAACTTTTTATGATAGTTTGAGCTTGCGGACAGTTTTCTTGGTGGTAGATTTGAGCGGATGAGCTTTAGCGCTAGTAGCTTTGGTATTTTGAGAAACTTTTTGAGTGGCTTTGGTAACTTTTTTGGCCGCCTTTTGCGTACTCTTAGATATTTTCTTGGCCTGCTTCTCGGCTTTCTTGGCAATACGCTTAACTTCTTTATCGGCTTTACGGGCGGCAGCGGCCAGCTGGCGGTTGGGCTTGGTCTTGCGCGCAGCGGGCTGAGCGGAAGTTCTGTTTTTCGCGGAAGTTTTAACCTTGGCAGAAGTTTTAGATGTAGAAGGAGTAAGTTTTTTGGTAGGCTTAACGGATTTTAGGGATTTAGCCGCCGAAGAAGACGACGTAGCGGAACGCTTCTGGCCTTTTAACTTAAGCTTGGCGCCTAAGCCAAGATGATGCTTGCCTTGCTTAGCAGTAACTTTGACTTCGCTTTGCAGAACTGGCTCAGGGGCAGTTTTATCTAGCGCGGCAGCGACGCCAACTTGCTCAACGGAGAGCGGAGCTTTCTCGGCTGGAGTAGTAGGTAATTCGCGTGGCTGTAAAAAAATCTTGATCGTAGTGCCAAAACCTACCCGCGAGCTGACATCAATATAACGATTGCTTAGCAGAGCGCAAGCAGTGTGCGAAAGCGTGGTGGCGCTATCGGTAATGGTAATGCAGGTCTTATCCACGCTGATGGTTACTTCACCTTGATTAGAACGTTTCAGAGTGTCGTTAAGATTATCGTCAAGATATTGCTTAATGCGGTCGGGATCGGTGATCTCCTTGGTGGTATCCGAGAAATCAAGATTCAGGACGATTCCCTCCTTCTCCGCCAAAGGCAAATACTTATTGTAAATTTCACTAATAATTAACGATAAGCGATACATATTATAATTATAACAGGTTTTGCGGGAAATGTGAGGAAAATGGGAGAGATTGCGAAGTATCATGCTACTGCTTGTTAGTTTTAGCTAAAGTATGCTACGCTGGTAGCATGAAAGATATTGTTTTAAGGCGCAGAAAAAGAAGTCGTCCCGGCGTAATTGTTCCAAATGGTGCAATTCTAAAACCGCATGAGCTTGCTACTGTAGTTTTGCTTACTGAACTTGGTTTCGATGTGACATTAATACCGAAAAGTAATAGGTATGGCGAACATACCGCAGATATCAAGATGGCTGGCGTAGAATGGGAGATAAAAAGCCCTAAGGGTAAAGGTAAGTACTTAATTCAGAATACTTTGCATAAGGCTGCTACGCAATCTGAGAATGTAATCATTGACTTACGAAGAATAAAACTTAATGAAGAGTGTGCATTGATGCAGCTAAAGAAAGAGTTTCCGCTATCTAAAAGATTGCAGCGAATGGTAGTGGTCACAAAGAGAAGAAAATTGTTGACTTTTGGGAAAAAGTGATGTAGAATGTAAGTATCGAGGGCAGGACCGGAACTGGAATGTACCGGACACCGCCCTCTTTTTGTGGAGTAAGAAAATCTCCCCAGCTTTGGGTCTAATACCGTTTTCAAGTTGATGCTTATGCCTATAGTTGGATAGTCTTCC
>CAYMCF010000007.1:0-26010 GCA_964388975.1 uncultured Candidatus Saccharibacteria bacterium
TTCCGCCATTACAAAAAGAAAGCCTTTAGGCTTTATTTTTGTAATGCTTGGTGGGATTCAATCAACGCTCGGAGGTACGAAAATCGTGAAGACTTTGGACGCGCTGGAACTGATATCTTATTCGCAGGCTTGTGTGCGCAACGGTGTGGGCATGATCTACAAAAAAGAGCATGACGGGCAAGAACAGTATTACCTGGAAGCTTTTGGTGAGCTGAGGCCGGTAGACCGGCGCACTTACGGCGAAATTGCTCCGTATTTTGCTGACGGTACGCGCGAGAGCCTGCCGATCTCGGAAATCATGTACGACCACAGCTTGCCGCGGCTGAGCAAGCTGGGCCAGCCTGAGCTGGTGGAATTGTTTAAGCTCTTATGCTCGTGGGTATTTGTGTTTCCGTTCGAAAAGTACAATGAGCAGAATTTGCCGATGGACTTTGCCAGGATGCAATAATAGCATCATCTTGGCAGGGCAATTTGCAAAACCGCGGTGTAACAGCCGCGGTTTCTCTTGGTGAGAACTTCTGAATTTAGGCATAAAAATAAGAAAAGGGCTGGCCACAATGTGCCAGCCCCAGGGTAGTTATGAGAGCAGAGTGCCGAGAAAACCGAGAACAGCGGAAACGATAATGTAGACTGCGGCTATACCGACAGGTATAAGTATCAGCATTACAGGCCAAACTCTTTTGAGCGTGTAGATGACATCTGCGGTTGCAGCCTGAATTTTTCTGCTAGCGGTATTGCCTTCGTCATTGACGGTTGCGACTACGTCATTTGTAGCCACAAGATTTTGTGGTCGCGGCATACGCGTTTTGTGCAGGATAGTGGCCGGAAGCGCCATTAGTGTTACTAAGAACAGTAGAACGGTAATGCCACAGGTACCATCCTTGGCCAGGATGAGCGTAGATGCTATTAGGCTGGTCAACATGGTATAGCCTATCATCTGTAAGGCCTTGGTGCGCCATTTTTTACCCTGGAAAACGAGCAACAGCCCACCCAGCAGCACCATGGCCATCAGTATTGCCAGGATACGGTAGGTGCGGTAGTGTTGCCACCATTCGGCTTCACTGCTGATGACTTGCAAATTTGCCATGTAATAGAATGGCAAGTTCAGGTCGACCAGCTCATCAAGCAGAGAGGCTGGTCTCCACTGGAACACTATTTCCACGCAGATCAGCTCGTACACCAGCTGCAGTAGTGCTGTCAGCAGTGCACCGGATGCTATGCTTATTACATAGTATCCTTCAACAGTTTTTTCGGTTAGCTTTTTCATCTTTGCTCTCCTTTCTGGGGAACGGGCGAGGTTTTGGCCCTAGCTAAAATAGCCTCCCAAAATTTTTTACCTCTTGAGCACCTACTCTCGGTAGTTTCTTGTTGCTGAGCAATCAGCCGCAACCCGCAGAAACCGTAGATTTCGGTAGAAAAAGCCTGCTCCTTGCGGAACAGCTCAGAACGCGGGTTATCTCGGGTGAATACGTAAGATACACCAAAAACCTGCCCTCTGCGCTATTCCGCATGGTTCGTAACTAAAAAGTGCCTAGGCTAAGCCAGCCCATACTTCCATTATAGCACACATTGGTGAGAATGTCAAGGGAATTTCGCCAAGCCTCATTCCATAAATACCATTTTTCTTGGAGACGTGTCGCTCGAACCCGTCGTAATCCTCGGTCGTAACCTCCGGACACTCCAAGAAAAAGATATTTATGGAAAAAGGCTAGCTTAAGCCAATGGACTAATAATTTTCAGCCTTTTTCGACGTTGCGGAAATTTTTATGTTAAAATAAGGTTAAGTAGTGTGGGCGAAATGTAATCAAGATTAAGCAGCAGATATGGAGGTGCCCGAATGCCAAAAGCGCAAACCAAAAAAGCAACGAAAAAGTCTACCAGAACTCAGCCCTGTAAGTATATTTTTGTGACCGGCGGAGTGCTGTCTGGGGTGGGGAAGGGTATTACCGCGGCATCGATCGGGGCAATTTTGAAAGCGCAGGGCTACAAAGTCTCGATCCAAAAGTGCGATCCGTATCTAAATGTTGATGCTGGGTTGCTCAATCCGGTAGAACATGGCGAATGCTTTGTGACGCATGATGGCAAAGAGACCGATCTCGACCTCGGGCACTATGAGCGGTTTTTGGATTTTGAGACGAATCAGTTTTCGATTACGCTGTCGGGTGCACTGTATCAAGAAATTATTGAAAAAGAGCGCAGTGGTGGCTTTGGTGGCAAGACTGTGCAGATGGTGCCACATTTTACTAATCTTGCTCAAGAGAAAATTGAAAAAGCCAGTGCCGATAGCGATATTCATATCGTAGAGGTAGGCGGTACGGTAGGTGATTATGAAGGCTTGGGCTTTATTGAGGCGATTCGGCTATTTGCAAACCGGGTGGGGCGGCAAAATTGCCTTTATGTACACGTAGTGTATGTGCCCTGGATTAATACTTCTAAGGAGCTCAAGACTAAGCCAGCGCAAAATGCCTTGAAAGATCTGCGGGGGTTTGGCATCATCCCGGACGTCGTGGTGTGCCGAACCGAAAAGCCGGCGCCGCGCTCGATGTGCGAAAAGATTGCGGCATTCTCTGGGATTGAGAGCCGAGCGGTACTCAATTTGCCGGATATCGATTCGGTTTATGATGTGCCATTTAATGTGCTAAAATCCGGCGTGATTGAGATTTTGGATGAGTTTACCGGAGCGAAACAAGCCCCGGACATGTCGCGCTGGCAGG
This sequence comes from uncultured Candidatus Saccharibacteria bacterium, assembly GCA_964388975.1. Taxonomy (GTDB): domain Bacteria; phylum Patescibacteriota; class Saccharimonadia; order Saccharimonadales; family Saccharimonadaceae; genus Nanosyncoccus. Next base: position 2,715 of record CAYMCF010000007.1, read on the forward strand.
AGTTTTCGCGGCTGCGTGGCCAGAAACACCCGAAGACGATTAAGGTCGGCTTGGTGGCAAAATATGTGGGGAATGATGATGCTTATATCTGCGTGACCGAAGCCCTAAAAGCGGCAGCCACTTGGGACAAAGTTAATTTGGAGATTGTCTGGATTAATGCTGAAACTGCTACTGATGCGGATTTTGCACAGGTGGATAGCTTAGTAGTGCCGGGCGGCTTTGGTACGCGGGGCATAGAAGGCAAGATTAAGGCGGCAGCTTATGCACTAGAGCATAATGTGCCGTATCTAGGATTATGCTTAGGGATGCAGATGGCTTGCGTGGCGGCTGCCCGCCGAGGCGGCGTGGCCAAGGCAAACTCGGAAGAATTTGGTGCTACGGCAGCGGAGCATAACAACGTCATATATATTATGCCGGAGCAGAAGGGAAAAGAATTGACTGGTGGTACGATGCGGCTGGGGGATTATACGGCTAAGTTAAAACCGGGGAGCAAAGTACGAAAAATCTACGGCACCGATGAGGTGGTAGAGCGCCACCGTCATCGTTATGAAGTGAATCAGGAATTCTTGCCAGAGATTGAAGCGGGCGGTATTGTGGTGGCGGGGACTTCACCGGATGGGAAATTAGTTGAGTTTGTCGAAGCGCCTAAGTGCAAGTTCTTTGTGGCCACTCAGGCACATCCAGAGCTAAAGTCGCGACCATTGCGTGCACATCCATTATTCTTAGAGTTTATTAAGAGTGTGAAAGACAACTTGTAGGAAGCTGCTAGATATGATAAAATAAAGTTAATATTAGCGAAGGAGATTTTGATGAAAAAGGCAAGTAGCTGGCTGTGGGGATGTATCCTGGTAGCTTTGGGAGTGATTTTAGGAATAAATGCATTAGGGATTGCTCATATCAATATTTTCTTTCCGGGCTGGTGGACTTTGTTTATCATTGTACCTTGCGCCGTAGAGCTGGTGACTAGCCGGCATAAGGGCGGCCCGTTGGTAGGGTTAATCATAGGGCTATGGTTAATGCTCAGTTGCATGGGGATCTTATCGTTTGGAATGTTCTGGAAATTGCTCATACCGGTAGTTTTGGTAATTGTCGGCATTGTGGTGATTATGCGGGGCAGTGCCAATGGAGAAGTGCGCGAAAAAATTCGCCGCGCACGTAAAGCGCAGGCCGCCGAACGCCACCAAAATGGCCATCACGAAACTATTATGGAAGCTACGATCGTAGAAACCGATGCTGATGGTAAGCGTACGACTCGCAAATATAGCAATCGCGATGGTAAATCTACCAAAGTTGAGCAAGTAGAACAAGACGAAGATGATGAGGACGATCAAGAAGATGCGGATGAAGACGAGGACGACGACGAAGATTTTGCGCAAGACCCGAATTATCAGGAATATTGGTCGACTTTTAGTGAGCAAAATGTCAGCTATGCTGGCAAAGATTTTGGCGGCTGCCGTATCGACGCAGTATTTGGCAGTACGACTTTAGACTTGCGCGGTGCGCAGATCAAAAACGAAGCAATCGTCAAGACTAGTAGTGTGTTTGGCAATGTTACGCTATATGTGCCAGAAGATGTAAAAGTCGAGGTGGCGTCTTCCACGATTTTCGGCGGGATCAATGACCGGCGGTCGGCAAATGCTAAGTCGACAAAGAAAACTTCAAAAGTCATTTATCTTGATTCAGTTTGCATCTTTGGCAACGTGGAGATCCGATGAATACGGCACAAAGAGTAATTAAAGCCTTTGCGCTTTGCTTAGCTGGGTTTATTATCCTGGTGATGTTTGGCGCGGTAATTAGCTTAGTGGGTTTTCTAGCAATGTTAAGCGGGAGTGATTTTAGCTATACTCCACCAAGTGTGATTTGGCAAGAAGAAGTAAGCTCATCAGAAAATACCACGCAGACGGCGGTGCGCAAGCTTAAAGTAAGTGTCGGAGCGACGGATCTGCGCATTGTCGAAACAGCGGATGCAGAAAAAGTCCGTATAGAAAGTAATAATGGTCATGTGGTGAGCTGGCAAGATTATGATACTTTGCAAGTAGTAGAAAAAAGCCATTTCTCGTGGTTCGACTTTGCCAATCACGAATTGGTGATTTACTTACCGGCCAAATATCAGTTTGAGGAAGTAGAAATTAACGCTGGTGCGGGGCGGGTAGAAATTGCGCGGCTAGTGGCTAATCGCGTGAAGTTTGAGCTGGGCGCTGGCAAGACTGAGATTGATTATCTTGAAGCATGTAATGATTTAGATATAGATGGTGGCGCAGGTTCGCTGGAGATTAAAGATGGTAAACTAAAGAGCCCGGAGATTGAGATTGGTGCTGGCCGAGCGGCAATTACTGCACAGCTCATTGGCGATAGCAAAATTAGCTCGGGTGTCGGCAGGCTGGAGCTTAATCTCAAAACAACTCCTGGTGATTATAAGTTCTCAGTAGATAAAGGCATCGGTGCGGTAACGATTGACGGCGTGAGTCAAAATGATGATGCTACTTACGGGCAGGGGAATAACTTGATTAAACTAGACTGTGGAGTAGGCAGCGTAGAAGTCCGGACGGTAGAGTAAACTATGGATGCGATTCAGAAAAAGTTAGTACAAGCGGTGGAAAAGTTGTTCGGCATTAAAACCGAAGTCAACGTAACGGTAGCACCGGAAAATACTGGCGCAGATTATGCTACCAATGTTGCCATGCAGCTGGCAAAATTAGTACATAAAAGTCCGATGGTGATCGCAGAAATGCTAAAAGCTGAGCTGAGCGAAAGTCTTTCCGACTTTACGGTTGCGATTGCGGCGCCCGGCTTCCTTAACTTTGTGATTAGTGAGCGGGCAGTAATGGCCAAGGCTTTGCGCTATGCAAACAATTTGCCTGCAGAAATACGCAATACTACTTATCAGGATAAGCAAGTGGTGGCAGAGTTTTCTGATCCGAATCCATTTAAAGTTCTGCATGTCGGGCATCTTTATACTTCGGTTGTGGGTGATAGCATCTCGCGACTTTTGGAATATGCGGGTGCAAAAGTAATTCGGGCAAACTTTGGCGGAGATGTGGGGCTACATGTCGGTAAAACTATGTATAGCTTGATGTTTTTGCTAAATTCTACCTCTGCAGAAAAGTCGATAACTTTTCGCGAGCAGTTGGATAATTTAACAATTGAAGACATTGCCAAATGTTATGTATCCGGTACTAAAGCCTACGAAGAAGATGAAGCTGCGAAAACTGAGATTACGCGACTCAATAAAGAAATTTACCGTATTAATGCCGAAGATTTGCACGATACAGAGCTGGCGCAGTTGTATTGGCGTGGGCGGGAGCTAAGCTATCAATACTTTGAGAGCTTTTATGCCCAAATTGGTGTGAAATTCGATAAGTACTATCCCGAATCTAGCGTAGCTGAGCGTGGTCTGTACGAGGTAAGAGCGCACACTGGCACTACTTACGAAGAAAGTGACGGTGCAGTGGTCTATAAAGGTGAAAAAGTTGGCTTGCATACGCGGGTATTTATTAATCGCGAAGGCGTGCCGACTTATGAGGCTAAAGACGTAGGTTTGATTTTTACCAAGTGGGACGATTGGCATTTTGATGAATCGATCGTGGTGACCGGCAATGAGCAGACTGATTACATGAAAGTAGTTTTGGCGAGCGTGTCCGAATATGCACCGCAGCTGGTAGAGCGTACAACGCATTTGACGCATGGCTTAGTGAAGTTGCCGGGGAACGTAAAAATGTCTTCCCGCAAAGGCAATTTTCTGAAAGCTGTAGATGTAATCCAGATTGTAAAAGACAACTTAAGCCAGAATGAATCGGCAAGTGCAGATAATCAAGATTTGCTCACTTTGGCAGCAATTAAATATGCTTTCCTAAAGTACAAAATGGGCGGTGACATTATCTTTGACCCGCAGGAATCAGTTTCAACTACCGGGAATTCGGGAATTTATTTACTATACTCAGCGGTACGCGCCAAGAAAATTTTACAAAAGTGCCAGCAGAATACGCTCACAAAGGCTGCAGATGTGGGGGATGACCCTTGCGAACGAGAGTACGAAAAAGCTCTCAGTAAAAAAATCGTGCAATATCGTGATGTGTTCGATGAAGCGGTGCGAGAAAAAGCACCCAACAAAATTTGCACGTATCTCTATGAACTGGCGCAAGAGTTTTCGCGCTTCTACGAGCATGTCAAAGTTGCTGGCAATGCGCGTGAAGCGGAATTGTCTCAGCTAGTGCAAGCTTATCTTAAAGTGATGGAGCATGGCTTAGATTTGTTAGGGATTAAAGTTCCAGAAGAGATGTAGTCTACCATAATTTACAATTATATGGTATAATACAGAATATGAAAAAAGCAAAGCTATTGTGGGTGGATTTGGAGATGACCGGTTTGGAGCCAGCCAAAGACCGGATTTTGGAAGTGGCAGCGATTGCGACGGGCTGGGATTTGCAACCTTTGGCGGAAATGACCGCAGTAGTAAAAGTCCCAGAGAAACTTTTGCAAGAGCGTATGGTGGGAGAGTTCTGGGAGCAAAATGCTGAGTCGCGTGATGGCTTGATGCAGCAAAATGCCAGTGGGGAAACTGCCCGGCAAGTGGAACAAAAGTTGCTGGATTTTCTAGATCAATATTTTGGTGAAGAAATTATCTTGGCGGGAAACTCAATTCATCAAGATCGCAAGTTCATCGACCGCGAATGGCCAAAAGTTTCCCAACGTCTACACTATCGGATGCTGGATGTGAGTGCTTGGAAAGTTTATTTTGAAGGCGCGCGGCATGAAAAATTCATCAAACGAGAGGCACATCGGGCATTAGATGATATCAAGGGTTCAATTGAAGAATTGCAGTGGTACGCGAAGAAGATCGGAGGCAAATAAAAATGTTTGAAATTACAAAAGTCAGTGGCATTGGCCAATATGAAACAATTCCGCGAGGCGAAGATCTAATCTATCAAATTCCAGCTGGCAAAGCTTTTTTGGTGGCTCATCCAAAAACTTTAGAAGTGCGTTGCGATCCAAAACTCAGCCAGGTTTTACGCGAAAAGTATGAGACCGTTATGGACGGGCGTTATTTTGGGCGCGGTGGTGTGGAAATTGTCCCTAGCGGACAGCTGAGCCAAGAGGAAATTAATGATTTAGTACGTTTGAGTTACAACTTAACTTTGCAAAAAGTCGCTGAGGAGGGCTCTCAACATGATTAATTTTGCTGCTAAGAAATCTTCTAAGTCTATCACTTCGGCTGCAGCAAAAGCTCCTGCTCAAGTTACCAAGAAAACCTCTAAGCCTGCCGTTGCGGCTCCAGCGAAGCCCGCTACTAATGATTCCGCTAAGATCCCCAGCAAGTGGTTAATTGTGGGGGCGCTAGCGGTATTCTTGGGCACTTCGTTTATTGCAATTTTTATCAACGCAACGGTACTGGGGCATGGCTTCCACTTGGAGTATTCCATTAGCCATTATGTCGGGTTAGAATTGTGGAGCGCAATCTTTTTTACGCTAGGTAATGTTTTCGTGTCAATTTTTATGGCTTATTTCCTGTGGAAGCTAGGTGAAGCTTGGAAAATGCCGCGTTTATTCTATTGGCTGATTGTGGTGCTGGTAGTGTCGCTAATTGGCTTATCGGTGTGTCCGTCAGGTTTTGCTGACGTGGGCGACCAAATCAGCACCGTCACCTGGATGCATGTACTCACTTCGCGTTTGATGTTCATCACCATGATGCTGATTGCGGCAATGATTGTAGTTTGCCGCCATGCCAATACGCTAGCGCACATTATTAATGTGGTTTATCTCATCTATGCAGTAATATGTATTATGGGCTTTATGGAGGAGCAGACTTGGTTCTTGGACGCAGTGATGGTCTTCGAGACTATTTATCTAGCAGCTTTCATGACGGTTATGGCGGCCTGCGACGATAAACATGAGAAATTAGCAGATTTTCATGCTGAAGAATGGTAGATTTTTATGAGACAATCTCCAGCAGCTATGCCTTCTTGGCACAACTCTTCTGAGATTTAGCATCAGCCGCCTCTTGGGCAGCTTGAGCGTCGGCATCTTTCTTGCGGTTGAGCCGGTTCATGGTGCGCACAATGATAAAGATAACAAAGGCTACAATTAGGAAATTAACTACATTTTGGATAAAATTGCCGTAAGCAATGTGGGCGGTAGAGTCGGCTCCGAAAAAATTTGGCACATCAATGGCTAGGGAAGAAAAGTCTAGCCCGCCGGCCAGTAAACTAGTAATCGGCATGATAATATCGTCAACTAGTGATTTGACGATGGCCGTAAAAGCGCCACCGACTGCCACGCCAATTGCGAGGTCAACTACGCTGCCCCGATTAATAAATTCTTTAAACTCATTAATAAAAGCACTATGGGTGACTTTTTTGATGGGATGAAACTCCGGATTTTTGGAAGTTTTAGGGTCAGTAGATTTTGCATTACTCATAGGTATATTATAACAGAAATTTCTTGAAAATCCCAGAAAAGGCGGAAAATCTCTGCATAATCTCCACCAAAACCTAAACTCATTAGCAGAGCGATAAAACCATTGTAGCATAGCATAAGCAGTTTGTCAAGAGTATGTGTACTAAACAATTGTGCGTAAAAACGATAGGCGAGATTATACGTCTTTGTTGGAGTAGCTATTGAGGGTCTGCTCGATGAGGTTGATATTGGAATAAAACCCATCGAGAATCTGAGTGAGATTAGGGTCTTCGCTGCGCGTGATAAGCTCTTCGGTGAGCGAAAGTAATAGGGAAATCTGCAGATGTAGCTGAGCAGTGTAATTGCGGTCGAGCAAGCCGTTGAGCCGGGCAGTATATAGCTGCACGTTGACGCTATTTGGACCTTGGAACATATTATACTCAGTATTGTAGGTTTCTTGGTCGAGAGCATAAGGGTCACCGTTTTCTCCGGCCTGTGCTACTAGATAGGCGTCGAGCTGATTGCCAGTGGCGGTCAAAGTGCTAGCCAAAGTATAGCCAATCGACCGCAGCTGAGAAGACTTGAGTAAGCTATTGTACTGGTCGATCATAGCATCTACGCTGACAATGCGACTGTAGAGCTGGCGAGTGAGATTTGCGGTGCGGCGGTCTCCGGCATTGAGAATAGTACTGAGTGCCATTAGAGCAATCAAGACGACAATTGCTCCGACAGCGATTTTCAGGACCGTACCAAACTTGAGCAAAAACTTAGGCTTGGGCGGCTGCACTGGGCGATTGGACTGCGAGATATGGTTGAGATACTCAAGCTTGTTCATATAAATTAATTATAGCATAAAAAATATGCGAACGTTGAAAATAGCTCAGACAATTATTGGACAATCAATTTTTCTAAATAGAAACGGAGTGAATATGCTATAATAAAACTATGGATGACGCGAAGGAGGAAATTCGGGCGCGGCTACCGGTGGAGGATGTCGTTGGGCAATACATTGAGCTAAAGCGGGCTGGGCGGACTTTGAAGGGGCGCTCCCCTTGGGGTGTAGATAAAACACCGAGTTTTATGGTGTCACCGGAGAAAGGCATTTGGCATGACTTTTCCGCCAACAAAGGCGGGGATATTTTTACTTTTGTAATGGAAGTGGAAGGGATTTCTTTCCGGGAAGCTCTAGAAAAACTGGCGGCACAAGCTGGAGTAGAGCTGCAAAAATACCAAGGTGGCGACCAAGCGGTATTGCAGAAAAAGGCGCGGGCGCGGGAAGCTTTGGAATTGGCTTGCAAGTATTATCAATATTGCCTCACTAAAAGCAAGCGGGCGGCAGAATATGTAGTAAAAAAGCGCCATATGCTGAAGGGCACGATCGAGCGCTTCCGGATTGGCTATGCGCCACAAGACGGTAAGGCTTTGTTAAACTTTCTCACGCATCGTGGCTATCAAAAATCTGAGCTAGAAACGGCGGGGCTACTGAACCGGTTTGGCGGGGATTTGTTTCGTGGACGGATGATGGTGCCGTTTATTGATACCAATGGAGTGATCGGTTTTACGGCGCGAATTTTGGATCAAGGCGAACCAAAGTATCTGAACACGCCGGATACATTATTGTTTAATAAGTCGCGGTTTATTTTTGGTTTGGCGCCGGCCAAGGAAGCAATTCGGCAGCATGACTTTGTGGTGATTGTGGAGGGGAATATGGACGTGATTTCTTCGCACCAGGCTGGTGTGCGCGAAGCAGTAGCTACGAGTGGTACGGCCATGACCGAGCTGCACCTGAAAGCACTTTCGCGCTTGACGCCAGACGTGCGGTTAGCTTACGATGGCGACGCAGCCGGCGTAAAGGCTACCGAGCGGGCAATTATGATGGCAGGAGACCTGGGTATCAACTTGAGTGTGATTTCTGACTATCATGGTGCTAAGGACCCAGACGAATTAATCCAGAAAAACCCGCAACTTTGGCAAGAGGCGGTGAATAGTTACCGCCCGGCGGTAGACTGGCTGTTAGATAAGTATGAAGAGAATTTGGATCTTTCAACTGGCGTAGGGAAGCGTGAATATTCGGACGTGGCCATGAAAATTTTGAAATACGTGAGTGACGCAGTGGAGCGAAAACATTACGAGCAGCTGGTGGCGCGGCGGCTGGATTGTAGCGTGGAGGATTTGCATGCCAAGAAAATCCAGACCAGCCCGAAACGCTTGCGCAAAGTAGAAAATGATAACGGTATAGATGTGCTGCAAGGTGTAAAAGATGGTTTGCATGCGATTTTGCTCTATGGCGGCGTAGAAAATATCAAAGGCGTGGAATTACCTACCGATAAAACTAAATTGGCGGAGCTAGAAATGGTGTACGAAGCGCGCTACAAAGATTGGCCGACTGCGGCGCTAGAAAAAGAAGCGAAGGAATTATTGAAACGTTTGAAAACGGAAACGGTAAAGCAGGAAATCGACGCGCTCTCTGAAGAACTAGCTAAGGCCGAAGCCGCCGAAGATGAAGAAGCTGCTACCGAAATTTTGCGAAAGATTATGGCGCTAAAACGGTAAAGTTTTGCTAAGAATTCGTTGACAAGTTTTAGCATGAGTAGTATACTAGAAATAGTAGTTATTTAAAATAAAAAAGGCTATTAAAATGAAAGAACACAAAACACAAATTTTAGCAGCTTTGGCATTGGCTTTTATGCTAGGCGCGGTTGTGCCGAGCGCAACTTTTGCAAGTGATGGCACCGAGGAAAGCGGAGAAGCTGGCATTGAGGCCCAGGCTAATGATGCCGAAGGTGCTAACGCCGAGGGCGACGGCACTGGTAGTGAAGAAAAGACCTTAGGCTTGAGTGAAAGCATTGTAGAACTAAATAAGCGGATTCAGACGCGGGCGCCGTTTAACGATTATTGGAAAGCTGCCAATAGAAATTTGACTCAAAACCTTATTTACAATATGCAGAATTTAGCAGTCTTTACGGTCGGTGCTGAGGCCGGGATGATGACGGCTGGTTCTGGCCTTGATGACAAGGAAACTTTATGGACTGATCTTAGCGCAGATACAAAAGCTGCGATTAAAGATATGACTTACTATGGCGGCTTAAACTATATTAAGACTCAAAATGGTGCAGATTATAATAAGCTCAAGGTAAAAGTTGATGAGAAACTAGCCTTGGCTAATAACGCTATTAGCACTATTCGTTCGATCGTTAGTGCAAACTATTCCGGAGTTACTTTGGCGGCAAACTTAGCGCCAGAAGCCTTGATTACGGCCGTAAAAGATGGCGTGAAAGATTATGCTAAGTTTGAGGCGCTTTACAATGCGCTAGATTTTATCCGCGTGATTACTCCTTCTGCAGGCGATGTAACCGTAGATAATGTTGAAGCAAAGTATGATGAAGCTAAGCAGATGGTGTATTACAATAAGCTAGCTTTGGCAGCCTTAGAAATCGATGGCTCAGTGTTGAGCGGCCTGCATACTTACAAGCTTCCAACCACCAGCGCTAACCCGGAAGCTCCAAACACTGGTATCATTGGTTTGATTGAATCAGGTGCGCTCGACCTTGGCACGATTACGCTGATCGTTAGCGTAGCAGTAGCTAGCATTGCTGGGCTAGGTTTGATTGCGAAGCTATATCTCAAGCACAAGTTTTAAAGCTGAGCTGCTATTCGGAGCCTTTGTTCTGAACGACTATCGCTTCGTCTAAGATTCCAGTGCTCGCTCTCGGTACCTCCTAGTACCGTTCGCTCCGCGCTTCATCTTATCCTTGCACTAGCCTACTCAGAAGCAAAGGTTTCAAGATCTAACCATAAAAACGCTCCGTTCGCGGGGCGTTTTTAGGAATTTTAAGCTTGATTTATGTACAAAAATTTAGTATTATAGTATTTGATGGATAATAGTAACGAAGAAGATATCTTAAAGAATCGCAATATTATGCTTGATCTGGGGGAGCCGGAGGCGGACGAGCTGGCGGCTGAGGACGAGCTTTCTGATGAGGAATTGGCCATTACGGCCGATAATGTGGATGCTTTTGCAGACGATTCAGTGCGCATGTACTTGCGGGAAATCGGTAAAATCCCGCTTTTGGAGCAAGATGAAGAACTAGAGCTAGCGAAACGTGCCATGGAGGGCGACAAAAAGGCGAAAGATAAACTGGCTGAGGCTAATATGCGCTTAGTGGTATCGATTGCTAAGCGATACGGTGGGCGTGGCTTGGACTTTTTGGATCTGATTCAGGAGGGGAACACTGGCTTGCTCCGCGCAGTTGAGAAGTTTGACCCAGATAAAGGCTTTAAGTTCTCGACTTACGCGACTTGGTGGATCCGTCAAGCTATCACGCGGGCGATTGCTGACCAAGCCCGCACCATTCGCATTCCGGTACATATGGTGGAGACTATTAATAAAGTCTTGCGGACTACCCGCCGGCTCACACAAGAGCTCAATCACGAGCCGAGCAACGAAGAAATTGCCGAGGCTATGGGCATGGACGTAGAGAAAATCGAATACGTGATGCGTATTAAGCAAGACATTGCGTCGCTAGATGCCTCGGTGGGGCGAGATGGTGATGATGAAGAATCGGTGCTGGGTGATTTTGTGGAAGATTCGGAGCGTGATTCTCCAGAAGATGCTACCGCAAATCAGATTTTGAAGGAACAAATTGCTGAGATCTTGACTACCCTGAGTGAAAGGGAACAAAAGATCATTCGTTTGCGGTTCGGGATTGGTGGTGGCCGTCCGCACACCCTAGAAGAAGTAGGGAATGAGTTTTCGGTGACGCGCGAGCGGATTCGCCAAATTGAGGCGAAAGCTTTATCAAAACTACGCAAACACAAGCAAACCAAAAAACTACATGGTTATCTGAAATAGGAGGTAAAATGCGGAAGCTAATGTCAAAAATACTCGTGGTAATGCTAGCCGGTTTTGTGGCATTGGCGCCGCTGGGTGTAGTGGGGGAGGCGTGGGCACGTCCGGTCACAATGCCGGAGGAAGATGGCGGTGATGGCCATACCGAAACCGAGAGTGAGGCCGGCGATGCTGACAGCAAACCTGCCATTGATGACAAGGCTCCGGATACGGCGATTTTGCCGGACGGTATGGATATTGAGGGCTTGCTGAAGCTATTACTGAATATTATTGTCTATGGCCTGGGTGCGGCAGCCACACTAGGGGTAATTATTGCTGGCATTATGTATATGACCGCGCGCGACAACGAAGCTCAAGTGGCAAAGGCAAAAAACCGCCTGATCGAAGTAGTGATAGGCTTGGTGGCTTGGGCGCTAATGTACGTGGTGCTAAACTGGCTCTTACCGGGCGGGCTGGAGATGTAGCTAAGCATTCAGGCTGCGGAAAATCATTTTTGGTCTCTTGGACAATTAAAGTTGTATAAAAGTCTGTACAAAATGAGAATTGTGTGCTACAATGATAGTGTTATCTAGTACAGTCTAATTACGAATCAAATATGTTTTTGATGGAAGCAATGGCATCATGAGGTGTCTAACCGTTAAATCATGTTTGATTCTGATGGCTGGACTAGATAACACCCTCGTGGTGCCATTTTTGTTATGGTAAAAAGCGAGAAACTAGCATGTTTTTGCGTATTTTTGAATGTGCAAGTTTTTTGTGCTTTTTGATAGCATAAAATGGTTCCTTCGAGGTAATTATTCTAAAACGGAGGGCATGATGCTAAAGCTATATAAAAGAAATTTTAAGGTATTCGGAATTATAAGTTGTAGCTTATTATTAAGTCTAAGCTATGTCGGGCTAAGTTTTTATTCTGTCCCAGAAAAAGCCAATGCCGCGAATAATGGTGGTATAGAAGAATGGCGTACATTGAATGACATAACTTATATGCAGGAAATGACGATTGATATTTGTAATAAATCTGAAGTAGGTGATAGTAAAGCCTTAATCGATAAGCGTGGAGCTGGGTATAATAATGATAGCATTTATAACAGCTATGTCGTGAGAAAGCTTTCTGATGGAAAATGCTGGATGACTCAAAATATGAACCTCACTGGTAAAACCATTAGTTCAGAGGATTCTAACGTAGTTAACGAATATACGATTCCATCATCACTTGTTTGGTCAAATCCGGCCAACACCAGTAATTGGACTAAAACTCCTGGCGCTTTTTATCGCGAAATTAATTTTAATGGTGCGCATTATACTTGGTTTACTGCTAGAGCTGGAACCACGTCTAATGGTGATGATAATGCTGATGCTGATATTTGTCCGAAAGGTTGGCGTCTTCCAACTGGCGGCTCTACTGGAGAGTTTCATATGCTATCTATAAAAGGAAGTGTCAAGGTTGGGAGCTGGTCGAGCGATAGTCGTACTGCAGGTTATTGGTTGGGTGGCCCTGCTGATACTGAAGCCGCTGCCTTCTTTCCTGCTGCTGGCCAATTCTATAGTCAGAGCCTTCATGATATAGGCGTTAGAGGGGTCTATTGGGCGAGCAGTCAACGTGGTGACAGATTATTCTTGGCAGAAAGCACCATGAATACTGTTGGTAATGTTGAGGGCTATTATGGATTATCCGTTCGTTGTATCTCAAACCCCGATATCCATTCTGATCCGTATAGAGTTCCTCGACGAATGGAGGTACAAACAGATGTAAGTGTCGAAGTCGGCCCCACTCTCACCATCGACGCTACTGAAGGCATGAGTGGGCAAGTAGATTATACTAGAATCTTGGAAGGCAGTATTTCTACTGCGGTATCTAGTAATTTAGGTTATACGGTAATGCTTTCTGCTACTAATCCAGTATTAACAAATGAAACTAATACAGAAAATACTATCACTCCAGTAGCTAATACTACTACCTTACAAAAAGGTACTACTGGCTGGGGTATTTGGACGGGAGAAGGTACTACTGCTGAGACTAAAACTTATGCGCCTATCACTACCAAAGCCACTGAATATTATAGCGATACTTCTGCTGCCGCAGATGGTATTGGTACTGTGCATATTTTTGGTGTTGGTATTGCTGTATCACCAAGCATCCCTAACGGCACTTATTCTACCGTAGTGACTGTTACTGCGGCGAATGTGTAATATCCGCCACCCATATATAATATATAGTATAATATATTATATATGCTGAGAAAACTTTTGCTGGTATATAATGCGCAGTCGTCACACCATGCAGCGGTGGAGCGGGAAGTGCTAGCACCAGCGCGGCAGCTGAAGGGCTGGATGGTAGGGAAATATGCGATTAAACCGACCAGTTTTGGTGATAACGTAGCAAACTTAGCTAAGCTAGTGAACGATGGTGACTTGGTGATAGTGGCGGGGGGCGATGGTACCGCGACTATGACCATCAATGGGGTTTTGCGCGCGCAGAAAAAAGTAACCTTGGCGGTTTTGGGCTATGGGAATTTTAACGATATAGCGGGGATGTTGGGGGCTTGGCCGCGAGACGATGAACTGGGGCAAGTGCAATTCCAAAAAATAGTGCAGGCTTACGAAGCGCAGCGGACTGATAACTTATATCCACTAGAGGTAGTAATTAATGATCGGCATTGGCGCTATGCGGCTGGCTATGTGACAATCGGGCTGTTGGCGCAAGCTACGACTTTGCTAGAGCAGCCCAAGGTGCGCCAGCAGTTGGATACAGGGAAACGCAACGCATTTTATTCGTTGCGACAGGCGGTAAAGTGGTACCTTAAGCATCATCGGCATAACTATTTGCCGGCCGGTGCGCTAAATGGTGCTCCTTGGCCGGAGCAAGCTACGGATATCTTGGCAGTAAATAGCCCTAGGCTAGCACAGTTGATGCGGGGTGGAGACTGGTGGCAAGATCCAGAGCAATTTGGCAGCTCGGTACAATGCTTGGGAAAGTTTTGGAAAATGGTGCGTTTTGGGCTAAAAAGCATTCGCACTGGCGTGCCGCTTGCGGAAACTACTGGCGACTTGATTGAATTTATGCAACCGAGCAGTGTAGAAATACAAGTAGAAGGGGAATATGAAAGCTTGGAACAAGTAGAAAAAATCTTGATCCAAAAAACTTCGCAACCATTAAAAGTAATTACTAAGCAAAACTTAGAGAACTAAAAGTTAATCTTTTGCAAAATATTTTTGAGTTGGGTTTGGAGATCTTCTACGGTGCCATCATTGAGAATGTAATAGTCAGCCGCGGCAATTGGCCCGCCTTTCTCGAGGTTCTCAATCTCGCTGATATCGCGTTCGCGAATTTTGGTACCGTCAAAAGGCCGCTCCGGGCGCTTGGAGACGCGTTCATAGCGTAAAGGCTTAGAAGTGACCACTGCAATAAAGGTAAGATCACCGGGGAACTCGTGCTTGAGTTGTTTGTATTCGGTCCAAGAATAGACTCCGTCTAGCACAATGCGCTTTTGCCCGGCAGAGATGAGGTCTTTGGTTTCGGCGATAGCCTGGCGCACTACCCAATCTTTACCCTCGGTACGGCGGATCATCTCGCGAAATTCACGCTCGTTGTCGGGGCTGTATTCAATACCGCGCTTTTCCATTTCTTTGTAAATCATGCCACCAAAATAAACTTTGGGCACGCCGCGGCTAGTTAAATAATCTACGACTACGGACTTGCCACTACCGCTCATGCCTACAATGGCGACAATTTTAACATCTCTAGAATCTAGCATACGCAACTATTGTATCACAGATGGCGCCAGTATGCTATAATAAGATTATGAAACGGTTGGTGATTATTGACGGAAAATCAGTTTTTTATCGGGGATATTATGCGATGGGAGCGCTATCAACTAAAGATGGCACGCCTACGGGGGGAGTATATGGTTTTGCGGCAATCGCGATGGAGATTGTGCGGCGGCTGGAGCCGACCAAAGTTGTAGTGGCTTGGGATTCCAAAAGTTCTACCGCCAAGCGGAAGGCGGTTTTCTCAGAATACAAGGCTGGGCGCACCAAGCCAGGTGCAGACTTTTATGAGCAGATCCCGCTTCTGGAAGAATTAGTAAAAGCTTTGGGTTGGGACTTTGTGGAGATTCCGGAATACGAAGCCGATGATATTATAGGCACGTTATCACGCCAAGCCGATGAGGAAGGCGATTGGGAGACTTTTATCGTATCGTCAGATTTGGATATGCTGCAAGTGGTGGATGAAAATACACATATGTTCCGCGTACTAAAAGGTTTTTCTAAACTAGAAGAGCTGGATGTAGCAGCGGTAGAAGCGAAATACGGGATTAAAAAAGCGCAATTTTTGGATCTGAAGTCTCTAAAAGGCGATGCGTCAGACAATATCCCAGGCGTGCCGGGTATTGGTGAGAAAACCGCAGTGAAACTACTCAATCAATATGGCGATCTAGCGGGGATTTATGCTCATCTTGATGAAATCAAAGGTAGTACACAGAAGAAGTTGGCCGAAGGTGAGGAGAGTGCTAAGATGTCGCACTTTTTGGCAACTATCATGACCGATGCGCCAGTACAGCTGGCGGATTTGCCGGACTTAGAGATTAATCGTGAGCAGATCGTAGCAGCACTAAAGAAGCTCGAATTCCGTACGCTAGTAGATAAGTTTATGCGGGCGAATCTGGGTGAGAATTTGCCTGGGCGTAAGCCGGTTAAAAAGGAAGCGTTGGCGGAAGGGCAGTCTGGGCTAGATTTTAGCCAGCAAACCTTAGAAATCCCAAAGTATTTGCCGGACGGAACTTTACTGAGCTGGGATGTGAAAGCTCTGATGCATAAAAATATTGAGGTGGCGCAAAAGATTCTAGCCGGCGGTAAATATTGGGATTTGGGGCAAGGGCAGTTTTTGCTTGACCCTTTGGCGCGTAATCTTGAATATAGTGATGAGGAAGCGGCTTACGAGCGGCAAAAGGCGGAGTTCGCGCGGCTGGATGGCTTGTATAAAATATTTGTTCAGTTTGATTTGCCGTTGATACCGGTATTGTATCAGATGGAAGAAGTCGGTATGCTTATTGATCGTGATTATTTCCAAGCACTAAAAACAGAGTTTACAGTGGAAATACAGAAAATTGAACACCAAATTTATCAATTAGCTGGTACGGAATTTAATATTAATTCACCGGTGCAATTATCGGAAGTTTTGTTTACGCGCCTAGGTTTGCCGACTAAGGGCATTAAGAAAACTCAGCGGGGCTATTCTACTGGGGTAAAAGAGCTGGATAAGCTAGAAGGGCAGCACGAAATCATCGCGGTGATTAAGGAATACCGCGAAGTAGCAAAACTTTTATCAACTTATATTATACCTTTGCCGGAATTAGCAGATACTCGAGGGCGAGTACATACGACTTTTAATCAAAATGTTACTGCGACGGGGCGACTTTCTTCTACTAATCCAAACTTGCAGAATATTCCAGTGCGCACCGAAGAAGGGCGGCGGATCCGGACCGGCTTTATTGCTAGCCCAGGGAAAGTTTTGGTTAGTGCAGACTATTCGCAATTTGAGTTGCGGTTGGCGGCAGCACTGGCTGGAGATCAAGCTCTAATTGAAGATTTTAATAATGATGTAGATATTCATACTAAGACTGCGGCCGAAGCTTTTGGCGTGCCTATGAACGAAGTGACTAAGGCACAGCGGCGGGCAGCTAAGGTAATTAACTTTGGTGTGCTTTACGGTATGAGCGTGCGTGGTTTGGCGACGGCTGCGGATATGAGCTATGAGCATGCCAAAGAGTTTATCGATAACTATTTTGAGCTGCGGAAGCCGATTAAAGATTATTTGAGCAAGGTTTTACAGCAAGCGCGCGAGGTGGGCTATGTGGAGACTTATTTTGGTCGGCGGCGCCCTACGCCAGATGTGCAGTCGAGCAACTTCTTGATTCGCACCGCTAATGAACGGGCGGCGCAAAATATGCCGATACAGGGAACTGAAGCG
The DNA here is from genome assembly GCA_964388975.1 of uncultured Candidatus Saccharibacteria bacterium. Classification (GTDB taxonomy): domain Bacteria; phylum Patescibacteriota; class Saccharimonadia; order Saccharimonadales; family Saccharimonadaceae; genus Nanosyncoccus. The sequence goes on from CAYMCF010000007.1 coordinate 19,928, forward strand.
GATCTGATGAAACGTGCCATGATTCAGGTGAATGAAGACTTACCGGCCGGTGCGCAAATGGTGATGCAGGTGCATGATTCACTAATCATCGAATGTGAGGAGGCCTTGAAAGAACAAGTTGCGCAACTTTTGCAAAGTAAAATGGAAAGTATTGCACCAGAGCTGCCAGTAAAGTTAAAAGTTGATGTCACAAGTGGACAGAATTGGGGAGAACTATAAAATGCCAGAACTACCAGAAGTAGAAACAATCAAACGAGGTTTGGAGCCACTAATTATAAAAAAGAAAATTGTAAAAGTGGAAGTAGATCCGCATACACCGAAAAGTTTCCAAGGAGATGAGAAGAATGTGGTGGATACAGAAGTAGTGGCGATTCGGCGGCGGGGCAAGGCGCTACTAATTGACCTGAGTAATAATTTCACGATGATGGTACACCTTAGGATGACCGGACAGCTCATATGGCGAGGTTTAGATGAAGCGGATAATTTTGCGGCGGGGCATCCGAGTAAAAATTTTACCGCACAGTTACCAAATAGCCAGACGCGGGTGAGTTTTGAGTTTGAGGACGGTACGTTGTATTTTAATGATCAGCGAAAATTTGGCTTCGTAAAAGTCATTCCTACCGCAGAAGTTGAACAGGAAAAATTTATCGCGGAGCTAGCCAAAGAGCCATGGGAAATGAGCGTAAAAGAATTGTTCAGCCAGTGCCGGCGCCATGCGAAAGCTCCAATCAAAGCGGTCTTGCTAGACCAAAAAGTGATTGCTGGGCTGGGGAATATTTATGCAGATGAATCATTGTTTTATGCGAGCGTACATCCAGCGACTCGGGCGGGAGAATTGACAGAAGCGCAGGTTGGTCAGATTCTCGAGGGGGCGCGCAGTGTAATGCTAGCCTCGATTGATTCCGGCGGCTCGACTATGGCGACATATATTAAGCCTGATGGCAGCACTGGGGACTATTTGGAGTTGTTTGCCGAAGTATTCCATCGAGACGGGCAGCCCTGTAAGCGCTGCGGGGAGATAATTCTCAAGACTCGAGTAGCGGGGCGTGGCACGCATTTTTGCCCGAAGTGTCAGCCAGTTCCAGAGTATTTCCAGAAATAAGAGATTAAAATGCTGAAAATCTTTTACGGAGCAAATCGACTAGAAACGGAAAAGGCTATCAGGCAGGCTTTAGGGGACGGCTATGAGGTTTTTGAGGGGGGGAATTTGCAGCTGAGTGATTTGCCGAGTATTTTTCAGGGGACTTCACTTTTTGAAGCTGAGCGGCGCCGGATCTTGCTCAAAGATGTGGGAGAAAATCCGGCAGTTTGGGAGAAGATAGTTGACTATGTGGATACGCCACACGAGGTGATTGTCTGGGAATCTAAGCTAGATAAACGCACTGCTGGATACAAGCGTTTAATCGCGGCTAAAGTAGTGATGCAAGAATTTCCAGAACGCAAAAAACCGGAATTAAATTTAGTGTTCAATATTTTGGATACAGCTTTTGCGGATGGATTGCGGGCAGTAAAAATGGTAGAACAGATTGAGCTAGAGCAGGACCCATATATGTTCTTTGGGCTGCTGGTTACACAAATGCTTAAAAAATACGAAAATGGCGGAGCGCGTCCACGTGAGCGCCAGTTACTAAAAGACCTAGCCAAAACGGATATGCAGATGAAAACTACCAGTATTGAACCTTGGAACTTAATTAAAGCTTGGTTGCTACAGATATGCCATTGATTTTTGCAGCTTTTCTGGTATAATATAAGTACATCACTGGCTACAAAGGTAACTCGAATTTTAAGAGAAAGGTGTGCTAAAAATGTACAAACGGAAAGTGGCCCTAGGCATTATCTCGGCAGTAGCGTTTTTGGTAGTGGCTTGGTCTATGGGGCATCCGGAATTGTTCCTGCAAATGGTAGTAGCGGGAGCGGTCGGCGTTATCGTTGGCTCGCTGATTCCTACTCCAGGCGGTATCGGTGGCTTTGAAGGCGCAATGATTTACTTGCTGGGCGGGTTTGGCTCGAATATCGCTTTAGCGTCGGTGATCGTGGTGGCTACTCGGGCCATTGTCTTGGTTGGAACTTTAGCTACTAGCTATCCATTTTGGCAGCGCGGAATGCTGAAAATCGGCAAGTCTGCCTAAACCTTTCTGGCGTCACCCTCGGGTGGCGTTTTTACTACGTGCAATGTAGATAAAAACGATACCTCCGCAGAGGTATCGTTCAAAAAGATGAATAGGAAACTAAGCGCCAGCTTTGGCAATTTTCACCAAGGCAGCCTTGCGGCGAGAGGCGGTATTTTTCTTGAGCAGACCTTTTTTGACGGCTTTATCGTACTCGGACTGAGCTTTGGCCATATTCTCGGCGGTTGGGTTAGCCTTGAAAGTTTTCAAAGCAGACTTAATGTCGCTCTTAATCTCTTGATTGTGGGCGGTACGCTTCACAGCCTGACGCGCAGCCTTTTTTGCGGACTTAATAATCGGCATTCAATATTCCTCAATAGGTTTATATTATTACTGCGTCCCATTATACCGGATTTTTCATGAAATGTAAAGAGGTAAAATGAGATAATCCCAGGTTTTATTACATAATTCTTTAAACGTGGTATAATTTAACCATGAGAAGAAAGTACGCGGAAATTTCCGATAGCGTCTGGTCGCAAGCGCTTGACTACCCTGGCAAGCCAGTAGAGGTCGCTACGCCACCAGTAAAAACAGCGGAAGAGAAAGCCGCGCGTTTGGCGCAACTAGATGAGATGATTGCGCGACAGGCGGAGCGTTTGGACGAACGCGAGCGGCGCCGGGCCCAGGCGGTGGGGCGAAAGGTTATGGATGTAGCCGATGAAACTCCTCCTGAGCCAGAACCGGCGCCAGAACCCGAACCTGAACCTGAGCGCCCGTCTACGCCCGATGAATGGCGTAATATTGTGAGCCAGCTAGACCGGACTATGGCATTACAATCTCCTGACGCGGCCCAAGTACATCTAAACGGCCTTGCGCAGGCTTATGGTATGTCGGCGGACGAACTTTTGAACGGTGCGAATCGTTTTGCGAAATTTGCTGAGTACGCTCCCGATCATGAACGGAGGAAGTTTTATTATTCTGCCAGTGCTGATGAAGTACAAAAAATCTTGGAAACCGGCAAGATCGAATGGCAGGAAGATGGCAAAAAGCCTTGGGAAAGCAAAATTCGTTTTGCGGAGGATGAGATAGATGCGAACGGCTCGTGGTATCCAGGATTTGATAAGGAACGAGGTGAAGAATCGCGCGAGGTGACTTTGGTATTTGACGATCGGCTGCTGGATGAGGAGAATTTCTTGGTGCTCGGCAAGGATCCCACTGCTACTGAAGTGGACATTACCGAAAGCTGCGTTGCGCTGGTGGTGCATGATCCAAAAGTGCGTGACCAGCTGCGGCAAGTTTCGGTCTACGAGCAGCGTGATATACCAGTGCTTATGAAAGCAGGATGGGATAATCTTAGCATTTATCCCAATACCAGCCTTCGAGGGCTACGGGATAACTATCACGAGCGGCTTGAACAAGACCGGCCACTGTATCCAGAAATCTACGACCATGTCGACCATGAAGCAATTGAAGAGCTACAGCAGCCTTTCTTCGAAAGGATCAAAGAAGAAGATTTGATTCGGCTATATCGTCGAGCCGATCTTAGTACAGAAACCGGCCGCATTGCCTCCGAGCGGGCGATTTTGGAATATTTTAGCGAGATTTTAGATTTTGATCAGGCGCCGCCCCTGCATCGCATTGCTGACAACGACCAGATGAATGCTGCTAGTGCTAGAGACGGCGAGATTTATCTTAATTTACCAAAGTTGGATCGCACCGATTTTGTCGAGACGGCGATGATAATTGGACACGAGATGTGGCATATCTACCAAGATGAGCAAATCGAAGCCTTAGCACGCGGGGAATTATCAGGTGATGCAGCTCATCGGGCTACACTTTATCGTGCCAATGATTATAATGTGATTCCAGCCAGCGTAGATATGGCAGGCTATCGGGAGCAGCTACTAGAAGCCGAAGCGTATCATTTTAGTGATCAAGTAGAAAAAATGGTAGCTGAAGTTAAGAAAGAGCAAGATTTGCCGCTTAACCAGATCAAAAATCGCGTGATTAATATATTTACGCGTCACAAAGGAGCCGCATGAAAGATCTCGACACTGAAACCGCCCAGATTCTTAAATATCTGGCAGAGGAAAAACATTGTTTTGGCATGGCCGCAGAGCATACTTTAGCCAAAATTACGAAATACGATGACATTAAGCAAGAGTTTTTGCGCTGGCTGGGGCAGCGGAATTATGATAATGAGGATGCTCTGATTGTAGAGGGCTATAATGCTCGGACGTTGTACGACTTAGCGCCGCAGCTAGACGGTATTGGCGTGTATAATTTTTTGGTCGATTTACGCGACCAGCCGGCAGTGGCGAAGAAAATTATCGCAGAAGGGTTTAAGGTGAGATAATGGAAATTACTTTTACTTGGGTATTATCACAGATCTTTACCGTAGTAGAATATGGCTTGCTCGGCGCATCGTATTTAGCCAAGAACCGCAAGGCGGTGGTGTCGCTGGATATTGCATCAATGGCCTGTGGCATTATTGCATTTATTCTCCTAGGTGCCGATTTAGGCATGGCAATGTCGGTGATCATTCTGTTGGCAAATTTCTACTACTTATGGGACGAGAATAAGCACAGTGCCAAAGAGCGGAGCCGGCTGCACCGGCGCGATTATGTTGTCTTGGCGGTGGTGCTGATCGGGATTGCGGTGGTGACCTTTTTGACTTATGATGGGCCGCTGAGCTTGCTCTCGGTGGCTGCGACTACGATTTATGAGATTTCCATTTGGCAGAAAAGCACCAAAATCTACAAGTTTTTGGGTATACCGGTGGCGTTTTGCTGGATGACTTATAATGGCTTCGTGAAGTCACCCTTTGGAGTGTTATGCGAGATGGTCATGTTAATTACATCGATTGTGGGTTACGTCCGCGAAGTGAAGGCAGGAAAGAAGGCGCGTTTGCAGTCCAAGCGCAAAACTCGCAACGCGAAAAAAGCTTAAATGCATAGGAAGAAATTGGATATTTATTGTACAAAATAGCAATTTTCTAGTAAAGCTATTGACATTTTGGTAGAAGTGTGCTACAATGGAAATATGGGTTAGTTTTTGACGAGGCCCAAGTACCAGAATAATTCAAAACTATTGAAATGGAGAGTGACTGACAATGACAGAGAAGCATATCGCGCTGAAAGATCTGACCGACAAAATGGTGGCGGAGAGCCAGGTGCCCAAGCAGGACTGGATGGACGATGCCACCCACAGGATGGCAGTGCTGGAAGAGATTGCCCGCGAGCAAACGCTGGACCGTCAGCTGATGATGGGTGGTAAGGCCTTGGTGGCGATCAAGTCGCAACATCCGCTGATTGGCAATGGCTATCCCGGGGTGGAGTTTGAGCTGCGGTTGCAGCAAGCTCTGCACGTGGCGGCCGAGCTGCTGGATGATGGGCTGGAAACGACCTTCCTGGTGTTTGGCGGCGAGCATGCTGGTAACGACGAAGTGACGCTGGCGGATGCCGGAGCGGCTTGGCTGATGGAGCATGGCGTGGCGTCGGAGGAAATCCAGAAGATTGTGGTCTATGCCGGCAATGACGAGGACACTTTTGCGGCGGATATATTCCAGGGCGACCTTGACTACGAAACCTTGCATGTGGTGTGTAGCGTAGGACAGATTCCGCGCTGCTGGCTGAACTACTCCTTGATGGGGTGGCAGCCGATCCTGCATCCGGTGACTTGTCTGGGTGTCAAACCGCACCAGAGCATGGTGTGCGAGCTGAAAGGCGACTGGGGCGTGCCGGCGTACTTTGCCGAGGATACTACGGCGGTCGTGCAGGCCGCAACGAAGAGCATCCGCAAGCGGCACCAGCAGGAGCTGGAAGACCAGAAAATGCAATAGTTTTGTCAACGCTGCGGGCGGCCCAGATGGGCCGCCCTTTTCCATGCTGGCCGAGATAGATAAAGGGGACAAAAAATAAGGGCTAATACCAAAAATGTGTTGTTAGTTATGCTTGTACGATAGGTTGCGTATAA
>CAYMCF010000008.1:0-25755 GCA_964388975.1 uncultured Candidatus Saccharibacteria bacterium
AAGCTAAAGAAAAAGTTAGGTCAAAAGATTATTATGGAATAAGCAACATAATAATTATTAGAACTGAGGAGTTTCCTTAATTCTCTACACGAGTTCCGGTGGAGCTCTCCTCATCTAAAGAATCGGACCCGCTCCAGCCGGGAAACGAACTCTTAGTAGAGAAATTAAGAAAACTTACTAAATACTAATATCCGCATATCTTTTTGATGCTAAAATATTTCCCTATTACTTATTATTTACACAAAAATGGCTCTACTTGGAAATAAAACTAGCAGAAAGCTAAAGAACCTAAGGAGGGCAATGATGCAAAGAAAACATAATATTAAGTTTAAGTTATATAGGTTATCCAAGATGATACCTATATTTTGTATATTGCTACTCTTAAGCCTGGTTGTCTTACCTGATGGTAATGTTTCCGCTGCCGATCCTTCAGCTGCGCTTAAAGTTAGTAATGAGAACTTATCTACTACGGTAGCACCAGGAGAAATAGGATATCTTAGTAGTAATGTAACATATAGTACTACGAATACAGCTAACTATGCATTACAAGTATCTTATGCTAATGGTTATAATGGGTTAAGGCTAGAAACAGAAAGTGGGAGTGGTGATAGCAGCAATGACATTACTATTCCTGCTTTAGCATCTAGTATGACTGGTAATGCTATGGCTAGTAGTAATACAGATGCTTGGGGCTATGGATGGTCAGATAATGCTGATCTTAGTGAAGCCGGTTTTGCTGGATTAACTTATAGTGCTATGCCCAGCTATGGTAATGTTAATAACATTAAAACTGGTGCAGAAATCACTAATGGTAGTGGTAAGATCGTCTTTGCAGCTAAGTTTAGTGATGCTAATCAAGCTACAGGACACTATAAGACTAAAGTACTATTATCACTAATTGCTACACCAAATATTCTTACTACCTATGGTGTTACTTATGACCTGAATGGTGGTACTAATGGACCTAGTAACTATACAGAAAGCTTATATGATACTACAAAAGTCTATACTATTCCTACTACCACGCCTACTAAAGCTGGCTATGAGTTCTTAGGCTGGAGTACAGACTCTACTGCTACCGCAGCGGATGCTAATTATGCGCCGGGGAAGAGTATTACACTGACGCAAGATAGCCCGAGTCTAGAACTTCATGCGGTGTGGAACACAAATGATTGGGATGGCAATACAGTAGATGATTGGAATAATTTGCACTATATGCAGCAAATGACCAAGGCGGCTTGTGAAAGTACTGGTACGACCGGTAGCGGTAATTATCCTTCCAGAACTTTAGTTGATGCTCGTGATCAGAATACTTATACTGTAACTAAACTAGATGACCAAAAATGCTGGATGACACAAAATCTACAGTTCGACCTCAGCAAAGCCAACATTATTACTGTCGACAATACAGATGTTGCCGAAAGATTTATTACGAAAAATACTTGGCTTACAGATGGGTTAGCTTCTGCCAATAGCAGCTTCGAGGGAGAGCAGACTTCTGACGCAGCAGTATGGAATAATGGAACAGGAATAGCTAATGCTGATAAATGGCAACCCGAATATGGGTACTACTATAACTGGTGCGCAGCTGGGGCGGGGAGCTGTAAGGACGGAATGCTGGCTCCCGGCACAATTGTTTCCAGTATTTGCCCAAAAGGTTGGAGAATGCCTGCCGAGAGCGATTATACTAATTTGCTGACTGCGGCGAATATTGGCGATAATGAAAGCGGAAGCGTAAAGATACGAAGCGCACCGTATAATTTTGCATATTCAGGCACAGTCACTGGAAGCACGCTTGGTAATATGGGAGTAAACGGCAGTTATTGGACCACTACGTCGAGTCATGGTAGCGCCAGAGCTCATATTTTATACTTAACGAATTCTAGAGTAGTAGCATCAGTGGACGAACGAGGCTACGGCTTGCCAATTCGTTGCATCGCTTCTTCCGACTAAACTACCAAGAAAGACCTAAAGTGGCCGCTTTGGCCACCTTAGGTTCTCTCACCTCTGTTGCCTAAAGTGATTAAAGGCGGACGTAACCATAGTGTCATGTTCATGCCATAGTTCTCGCAATTTTCCAGAAATTCTCACGCATCCAGAGCCGTTTTAATGGGTCTGTAAGCTCAGACCTTGCTGGTGCGGCTCTTTTTACTAAAAACGCACTGGAAAGCCTAAAAATGCTCTCAAACGGCAAAACCATAACCAAAATTCGCCCAAAATCACCCCAAGACTGCCAAAATTCACAATTTTCTGGTATTTTTACAAAATTCCCAAAGACTTTACGAAAGTCTAGACTCTAAGGAATCTTAGTTCTGTAGCAACTTCGCTAGCTTCCCGCGGACTCCGCCTTCGTCTGGAGCGCCAGCTAGCGTATCTAGTGCCACTCGTAGCAGTCCCAATGCCGTCACATAGGAATGATCTAGTACAGTGCTAGTTTTATTCTCGATCCCAGGAATATCATGCGAATCCACCAGATGGATCACCGGCCGCCGCGCAAAAGGCAGCTCTTTAAACCAATCGGTCGTACTTAATACATCTTGCAATTCGCTCAGCCCAGCGCCACCGCCAGCCAGGAAAATCTTGTTCGGTAACATTTCACTGAGATTAAACTCTTCTAGTGTAATCTGCACCCCCGAGAGCCACACTGCCAAGTTGCGCTGCACTGCTAAGGCAATCTTGTCGCGCATATCGGCTGGGACTTTGGTAGGGTTGTTTAGGCTTAGCTTGTATTTCTCGGCCGTATCAAAATCCACGTTCAGCGCTTCGGCAATCTGATGCGTAAAGCTCCGCCCACCAATACCAAACATCTTCGTGCCCTCCACGCCACCATCATCAATTACCGCGATATCGGTAGTACCGCCGCCAATATCCATCACGATAGCGGAAAGATTACCATCCAGATCGTCACCTAAGCAAGCCCGGCAGACCGCAAATGGCTCCACCGCCACCGCTAGCAAATCCAGCTGTAGCTCGGCACAAACTTTCTCAATCGCTGAGATATGCACCAGCGGCGCAAACGCCGTATAGAACTGAATCACCACGTCTGTACCCTTGAAGCCAATCGGATTGGAAATCTTGTAGCCATCAATCGTAATCGAAACAATTGCCGAATTAATTAAGCGTACTTCCACGTTAGGATTGTTAGTTTCGTCAGCAATCTCTTTGCGGGCCTGCTCGCCGGCGCGGTCTTGTACGCGCTTAATAATCAGCGACATTTCCTGCTCGGTCAGTGGCTTGTTGCCGCTCTTGCGACGATAGCGCACTGTGGAAGTATTGCCTTTGATTAATTCCCCAGCAATACCCACTACTGCCACTCGGCTAGTGACGCCCGCCACATGCTCAGCTTGATTAAGCGCTCGCTCGCAAACTTCTACCACGCCCGGAATGTCTGCAATCGCCCCGGCGTACATATTGCTCGAAGCTTGATGCGCCTTCCCGACGCCAATAATTTCTAGCTCACTGCTACCCTTCTTTTGCCGCGCAATTACCGCCTTTACAAACTCTGTACCAATGTCCAAAGCCAAGATCGTATCATCTTTGCCACGCTTAGCGGCTAACTCCTCCTCAACTTCGGCCGGCACATCATCAACATTAGCCGTCTTTACAGCCTGTGCAGCTGCCTTGACTTTTGCTTTGGTGGTACTAACGGTTTTCGAGAAAAAGCCCATATCTTACCTCTTTATTATTTACACTTCCTCACCTTGCGGCTGGTCTCCCCAATCGTCTTCCCAGCCATCATACTCGTAGATAGTATCAGTTTCCGGGTCATACTCCCAGTCGCTATCAGAATTATCATTCACAATCGTCGTCACTACCTCCATCATCTCCTCAAAGAGATCGGTGATTGGCCGCGACTCGGCTGGTGCTGCGATCGTTACTGGAGAATAGCTGAAAATCAAATTTAGCTCAGCGATGCTTTCTAACCTCTCCTTGCCCTGTGCGCGGACTTCATCGTGAGCATAATCACTACCTGAGTATGACCGAGAATAGACCTCATTGTGTACGAACACACTGCGCAGCTGGTGGCCCCAGTTAGAAATCTCTAAGTATATTTTGTTATCTGCTTCGCCAAAATCCTCTTCTAGGTCATCTGCGGTAACTTCTGGAATATCGTCCGCACTTACGCTCTCCGGAAGAGTGGTCGAATAATCATCCAAGTGCTTAGCATAATCATTATAGCAAGCATAGATACTATTCGCAGTTGCAGTCTTAGGTAGCTCATTTACAAAACTCGCCATTTTCGCGTAATCAAAACTGAGCAAGTAGAGACTGTGCCCACCTTCGGCTACCTTGTGCCCCTCTGCACTCCGGTCTACTTTCTGCACTCGGACGAAACGGTTATTCTTGTAAATCTCAGCAATTTCTCCCTTAATATTTTGCTGCGCAGCGTTCACCAAACAACTGTAAAACTGCTTGGTGTACTCCGCCTGTCGCGTAAACTTAGCATCATCTACTAAATCTGCTACCATATCCACCACATCTGGCACCGATACTTCCCACCATTCATCAGAAAAGGTTTCAAGCAGCTGATACATCACTTGGCTGTCTTGGTCGGTAGCTTCGCTCATGTCTGGGTAAGACTTATTTAGATAATCCATCAGCTTACCTACCTTTAGGTAAAACACCCCGTCCGACATCATTACTGAGCCAAGCAACAACTCTAAAGTTTCTCCTTTGATCTCCTCATGCTCCTCGTCGATCATCATCATTTTGTACGAGATATCCGAGCTGCCCGCCAAACCATCGCTAGAATTTTGCAAGGCAAGCTCCATCCGCATACCAGTATCATCGTAGTCATAGCTTTCGCCCCACATCGAGCCACCAAGAGTGATATTCTTCTCTTGCAAAAAGCCATTAATCGCATCAAAAGCCACATTCTCAGGATTGCTATAGAGCAAGAAATACCACAGGCTAAAGCCACCACCCGCCAACAGCACCAAAAGCACCGTTACAATTGCTACGATTAGCCCAGTATGCTTCTTCTTACCGCCAGCCGGCATTACTACCGAACCGCCAGGGTTATCACTAAGAATTGGCTGATTGGCTGGCATCGTGCCAAAATTAGGCGCTACGCCTGGGCCGGCCATACTGGTAGTATTACCCATGCTAGGGTTTGTGGCCATACCAGGATCAGGAGTCTGAGCTGCTCTGCCCATCATACCTGGCTGCGCTGTTGAGCTAGCGGAATTTACCGGCGCACTACCTGCTGCGAGTACATTATCCATGTTAGTCGTATTACCATTCTGCGATCCGGGATTTAGGGGATCCTGATTCATAGCCCTCCTTACTTTTATTCTATTATAACACAAAAAATTTAAATGTAAGAGCTTTTATGATAATGTTTTTACTACATGCTAACCTTAGTCTTTACGGTTTTGCATATTTTCTCCGCCAAACCCAAAAGTATGCTATAATCTACTTATGGATAGTTTTGTAATTAAGGATATAAAAGCGCGGCAAGTCTTAGATAGCCGCGGTAATCCGACGGTGGAGGCGGATGTCTTCCTCAATTCTGGTCAAGCGGCCAGGGCTATCGTGCCGTCGGGTGCATCTACGGGTGATGGCGAGGCCTTAGAGCTGCGCGACGGTGACCCTAAATATTATAATGGCAAGAGTGTAGCCAAAGCCGTCTGGAATGTGAACCACGAGATTCATGATGTTTTGGTAGGTAATTCTGCCGACCAAGAGCAAGTCGACCAGCTTATGATTGAGCTAGATGGCACCGAAAACAAGAGCCGCCTAGGCGCTAACGCGATCTTGGCAGTGTCACTGGCTACCGCCAAAGCTGCCGCCAAAGCCAAAAATCTTCCTTTCTATCAGTATATCGCCAGTATTGCCGGCACCACGCGTGATATGTGTTTACCGCTACCGATGGTCAACGTGATGAACGGTGGCGCCCACGCTGATTGGTGTACGGATTTTCAAGAATATATGATTATTCCGCGCGGAGCTGGTTCGATCAGCGAAGCAGTACGGATGAGCGCCGAGGTCTTCCACGCCCTCAAGCGCGTGCTTAAAGATCGCGGCTATGCCGTTACTGTTGGCGACGAGGGTGGCTATGGCCCCAAAGTCCGCGATGGCAACAACGAGCCGCTCGAATGCATCATGGCTGCCATTGCCGCTGCCGGTTACCGCCCAGGGCAAGATATTGTACTCGGTATGGATGTGGCCAGCTCGGAATTCTGGAATAATGACCATTACGAACTCAAGACTGATGGCTCCTGGAAAACTTCCGCCGATATGATTGACTGGTATGCTTGGATTATCGAAAACTACCCAGTAGTGAGCATCGAAGATGGCCTCGACCAGCACGACTGGGCCGGCTGGAAGGCTCTCACTGAGCGCCTAGGCAACCGCATCCAGCTAGTGGGCGACGACCTTTTCGTCACCAATATTAAATTGTTAGAATACGGCATCTCCGAACACGCTGGGAACGCTATTCTGCTAAAGCCAAACCAAATCGGCACGCTTACCGAAACTATTGCTGCCGTCAAGATGGCCAAAGCTGCCGGCTACCGCACCGTCATGTCGCACCGCTCCGGTGAAACCGAAGACACCAGTATCGCGCATCTAGCGGTAGGTCTTGGTACTGGGCAGATCAAAACCGGTTCCATGTCGCGTTCTGAACGCATCGCTAAGTACAACGAGCTCATGCGTATCTCCGAAGACCGCCCCGATCTGCGCTTGGCTGAGCCATTTGGTCGATAAAATCTCTCCGTATCACAAAATATCCCCCAGCGCACTGCCGGGGGATTTCGCGAGGAGGAGGTTACTACCCTTCGATCGGCAATATCCGTTGGAACCCGCCTGACACCAAGAAATAGCCAAAATCTCTCTGGCCGTTATTATACGGTCCCCAGGAGATAACCAAGATCTGCTCATCCTTCAGGGTAGCGTCACCCCAAGCCAGGCCGAAATCTTGCGGCTGTTTCGGGTCAGCCACTCGCTCTACCATATAGAGCACTTCGGCCTCGCCGCTCCAGGTATCCAACTGATACTCAGCAGTACTCAGAACTCCTGCCAGTACCGTAGCCAGTACCATCTGCGTTTCGCCGCCGCCTTCTTGGTCAAATGAATCATCAAGCTCAACCGGGTCGTGGGTGTTCACCTCCGCCGCGTCCAACATAGCCGAGAACGCCGAAACTGTCGACGCCAAGACTTCCGGCTGGCGCAAGCACAGACCGTACAGCTCATCCGCTGCTTCATCGGCGCTGTCGTAGCTCAGCTTAGCCTTGGTAAAGGGATGCAGCTCCGGCGTATCCGCCCGGGCGCCACAGCCGCTCAGTGCATTCACCAGCCCAAACAGTATAATGCTCGCCAAGAGTAGCGGCATCACAACGCTCAAAACTCGGTAGCCCCAGCTTTTTTGCTTACTTTGCGTGCACCCAGTCGTCGGAGATGAGGTAGTGCGGGTTTTCTTCATCAGTAAAACCTTCCTTCTTCAAAATTTGAGAAATTGCGTAGTAAGGCATGCTAAACACGCCCCTATCCTTCCATTATAGCACACATTGGTGGAAATGTCAAGAAATCACGCGTTCACTGCGGTAACGGTAACCACTGTAGAATAAGTGCCATTAGGTACACTGGGCGCTACCGATATGCCAATGCCATAAGTATAAGTCGTAGCTTTGCCATCCACAGCTAGCTCGGAAGTATAGTAATACGGTGATGGATAAGTAGAAATACGATCATAAAGTTTCTTCTCTCCTTCCATCTTACCGTTATAGATACCCCAGCCGCTTACACCAGCTTCAATGGTTTCTGAAGCAGGAATACCGGCAAATTCCGTATTGTTCTCGTCACGCAAATTTAAGCTATTTTGGTCTGGCACACTCAAAAGCACTTGATAGTCTGTATTAGCAGAAACTGTAGCAGTAATATTCTTATCCAGCACCGTAGTATAATCTACTTCACCTTTTAAGCTAGTAACAGCGTCGATGGAAATGGTAGGGCCAACTGAAACCGCAACCTGGCTATCCCAGGTATCGATTGGGTCAAACAGGGCGGAGGAGTGAATGTCGGGATTAGAAACACAACGAACTGGCATACCGTTATAGCGCAAGAGATTATTAACCATTAGCTGCTCACTTAACTTACTTGGAATCATAACATAATAAGCTCCTACCGCACCTGAGTTAGTATCTGCTGTCCCAGTCCAGTAGTAACCAGCCGTACCAAAATTTTTTATCTCACCTTCAGAGACGTAACCGCTACTAGCACTAAAATAGTATGGCTGTTTTGTCGCGTTACCACCATAGAGGCCGCCTTTGCTAATAAGATTATCATAGCTATATTTATAAGTGGAGTACCCTGCATTTTCAGCTCTTGATGGCATCATCCACCCCTTCGGGCAAATACTGGCTTCCGTAGTTTGTAATGACATAATATTTCCGCTAGTACCCGCAGTAGCAGCAAACCAAGAATAATATGTTCCATTTTTCTCGTTTGCGCTATCGTAGTATGTTTTATTTATATTGTAACTGCTGCCAGTCCATGGAGCTGAATCTACAGCAGGAATCGTATAATTATCATTCTTTACATTAGAATCAGCGGGAGTTAACTTCTTGCCATATAGTTTCATATTCTGTGTCATCCAGCAATTCCCATCATCTAGTTTTGCTACCGTATAGCTAAAAGCCGTACCATCATTAGTATAGCCACCTCCACGCGTATCTACCAAAGCTTTGCTTTCATATTTGGCAGAATTATTACAAATTTCTACCGTCATCTGCTGCATAGTAGAAATATCGCTTAAGGTGCGCGTATCTTTAATAGTTTCAGCGTGAACTTTTTCCGGGACAGAGTAAAAACTCAATCCAATATAACTCATACTTAATAAAGTTAAACAACTTATGATTCCAAATATTTTAAAGTTGCTTTTGCGTATTTTTAGCATCATGCCCTCCGTTTAATTTATTCTCCACCTAGCGCAAAATACCAAAAAGTAAGCAAAAGTGGCTACACTTTTACTTTTGATACAAAAATGACGCCACGATGGGCGGATAAACCTCACAAAACATCCGTATTATAAATACTTCGTTCTGACATCATGGCGTCACTATTACGAACTATATATAGTACAAATGATTTTTTGCAAAGTTTATCCACTTTCATTATATCATACTAAAAACTTTTGTGTTAAAAATAACATTAGCTGGGTTAAAACTGCGCTTTATTAATTCTTATTTTTAACAATTCCTTTTTCTCCCACTTTTCCATTTTTGCGGTATAATAGTTGTATATGACGGAGGTAACGAAAGGCGACGAAGAGCTCAAGGTAAGTGATTTTGTGCATTTGCATAATCACACTCATTATTCGTTGCTCGACGGTTTGACTAAAATTCCTGAATTAGTGAAATTCGTAAAAGATCTCGGCATGGAGGCCGTCGCAGTTACCGACCATGGCACCATGAGCGGTCTCATTGAGCTCTATAAGGAGTGTAACGCTGCCGGAATTAAGCCAATTTTAGGGCTGGAAGCTTATGTAGCAGCGCGCAACATGGAAGACCGCGACCCCGCTCACGACAAGCAGCGTTTCCATATTACCCTGCTAGCCATGAACAACCAAGGCTTTGAGAACCTTTGCCGTCTGATGACTGACGCGGAGATTTACGGTAAATATTACAAGCCGCGCATCGACCACAAAAGCATGGAAAAATACCGCGACGGTATCATTTGCCTTTCTGGTTGCGCTGGCTCAGAAATTTCCGAAGCTATTCGTGCTGACGACCCTAAACGCGCCCGCGAGCTAGTACAGTGGTATCATAGTATTTACGAAGATCGATTTTATCTCGAGATGCAAGACCATGGCCACCCCGATTCTCCTACGCATTGGGATGAGCAAACCAAAGTAAACAATGAGCTCATGAAGATCCACGATGAGACCGGTATTCCGCTGGTGGTCACTTGCGACGCACACTATCTCAAGCACGAAGACCAAGATGCGCACGAAGTTTTGCTCTGCGTAGGTACGGCTGCCAACCTTTCCAACCCCAACCGCATGTCGCTGAAAGATTTTGAGTTGCATGTGATTCCGCCACAAGAAATCCTTAGCCGCTGGAGCAAGACTAACCCCGAGGCCGTCCGCAATACTCGTCGCATCGCTGACCGCTGTAATGTCGACTTACAGCTGGGGCGTATTCTCATTCCAAAGTTCCCAGTGCCAGAAGAAGCCCTGAAAAAGTTAGAGCTAGACGACGCGGCCAACGCTACTTCACAGCAGCTAGAGAAGGCCTATCTCGATAAGCTAGTCTTTCAGGGGCTCGTCTATCGTTATTGTGGCTATAAGCTCGAGGACACTGTTGATTTAGAAATTGCTGAGTGCCGCAAAATGCTTGAAGCAGCCGACAATTCTCCCGAGCGCACCGAGGAAAAACTCAAAGTCCTCCCGCGGATTGATTATGAGCTCAGCGTAGTGGACAAAATGGGTTATAATGGCTATTTCTTGATCGTGCAAGATTTTATCAACTGGGGTAAAAGCCAGCGTATTGTTTACGGGCCGGGGCGTGGCAGTGCCGCCGGAAGTATTCTGGCCTACGCACTTAGGATTACTGAGCTCGACCCGCTCAAATACGACCTGCTTTTTGAGCGCTTCCTTAATCCTGACCGTATTTCCATGCCGGATATTGATACTGATATTCAAGATACCCGCCGCGACGAAGTCATCGAATACTGTACCCGCAAGTATGGTGAAGGCCGCGTGGGTAATATTGTCACCTTCGGTAAAATGATGGGGAAAATGGCAGTGCGCGATGTAGCACGCGTGATGGAAGTTCCCTACGCCGATGCCGACCGCTTAGCTAAACTCGTACCCGACCCAGAGCAAGGTCACCATGTGCCGATTGGCCGCGCCATCAAAGAAGTCCCCGAGCTGAAGAGCGAGTACGAAAGCAACCCAGTATCACATGAAGTGCTCGATTTCGCCGAGCGCTTGGAAGGTACCATCCGTAGCCATGGCGTACATGCTTGTGGCGTGGTGATTGCACCAGATGATTTGGTAAAATTCCTCCCTATGGAAGTCAGTGCCAAGGGTCCGCTGACTACTCAGTATCCCGGTCCGCAGATTGAGGAGCTGGGCTTGCTCAAAATGGACTTTCTCGGTCTTTCTAACCTGAGTGTAATTAACAATGCCCTGCGTATGATCCGCAAAGTTTACCACGAAGATGTAGATATGTACGCATTACCACTAGACGACCCCGAAACTTACGCTCTGCTCCAGCGCGCGGAAACTACTGGCGTGTTCCAGCTAGAATCAGCCGGCATGAAGCGCTATCTCAAAGATCTCCAAGCTAACCGTTTTGAGGATATCATCGCTATGGTGGCCCTGTACCGCCCAGGGCCGATGCAGTTTATTGACAGTTTCATTCGCCGCAAGCATGGCAGAGAGCCAATTACTTATCTCCATCCCGGCCTCGAGAACTCCCTCAAGGATACTTACGGTATTATGATTTATCAAGAGCAATTCATGCAGATTTCCCGCGAATGGTGTGGCTTTACTGGTGGCCAGGCCGATACTTTGCGCAAGGCTGTAGGTAAGAAAAAAGTCGACCTCATGAATAAAGTTAAGCCAGAGTTTATTCAAGGCGCCATCAAAATTGGCGGTGCCACTGAGGAGATTGCCGAAGAATTTTGGACCGAGCTGCTCGATTTCGCGAACTACTGTTTCAACAAATCTCACGCTGCGTGTTACGGCTTAGTAGCCTACTGGACCGCCTATCTCAAGGCGCATTATCCAGATGCTTTTATGGCTGCCTTGATGACCGCCGATATGCGCTCCACCGACCGCCTCGCAATCGAAATTACCGAATGCAAACGTATGGGTATTCCGGTGCTCGGGCCCGATATTAACGAATCTTACGGTGATTTTGGTATCGTTGGCACAGAAAAAAAGATCCGTTTCGGCCTCTCTGGTATTAAAAGTATGGGCAAGGCCTTAGTAGAAGAGTTCGTGATCCCTGAGCGTGATAAGAATGGGCCTTTTAAGAGTATTTGTGATTTCGCCGCTCGCGTCAACTCCAGCAAGTTTAATAAGAAATCTTGGGAAGCTGCCATCAAGACCGGAGCTTTCGATCGCTTTGGTGAGCGCAATGATTTGCTCTTCAATCTCGAGAATATTCAAGCTTATGGCGCTAAACGCCAAAAAGACGCCGCTTCTGGCCAAACTGACCTCTTTGGCGCTATGGGTGATGCCGGCGTAGTGCCAGAGCCAGAAATCAAAAAGGCTCCCAGCCAAGTCCCCGAAAAAGAGAAGCTACTTTGGGAGCGTGATTTGATGGGGCTGTATATTTCCTCGCATCCGCTTGACCGCTACGAAACTTATTTTGAAGAACAGACTCATCCTTACGATCTAGTTAATGCTGAAAATGACGGCCGCGCAGTGGTGATTGGTGGTATTGTTAGTGCCGTCCGCACCATTATGACTAAAAGCAATACACGCATGGCCTTTGTTAAGCTTGAGAACAAGACTTCCGAGCAGGAAGTAATCGTCTTCCCTAATCTCTATGAAGAAATCGGTGCCAAGCTTGAGCAAGATAATGTCATCAAAGTTTCCGGCCGCGTCAATGCCAAAGATAAAGATGGTAATATCTCTTCAGAAGTTAAAGTGATTGCCGATTCGGTAGAATTAATTGCCGACGAAACCCTCGAGACTTATCAATCCACCGGGCAAAGGCTACCGCTACCCAAGGCTGCTCCTAAGCCCACCCGGCGTAGCACTTCGCGTGCCAGCAATGTTGGCGGCGGATACCATCGTAGTAGCGGTAGTTATAATAATGGCAGCGCTCCGGTCAACGACGAACCGCCACGCCGCATCGTCACCCCGCCACATGACCCTCGCAAAGAAAAACTCTATGTCTTAATCGAGAACCCTAATAATACCGATCAGCTTGCGGAAATTCGCCACCTTTGTGAGCTTAATCCTGGCGTGCAAGAGATCATCCTCGTGCTCAAGGACGAAGCTGGCAAACGCCCAGTGCGTCTACCTTTTCGCGTGGATGCTAGTGACGAGCTAACTAAGCCACTTGGTGAACTCTTGGGTGAAAATTGCGTAAAAGTACAATAAATAGCACTAAAGGTGGTAGATTTTTGCGAGATTCTTCAATATTTTAAGCTTATTTTAAGCTATCTCACCAAATCTCTGAAAAACCCCTTGACTTTTTGTGCAAAGTGTGCTATAATGAAAAGATAGGTATCAGTTCGCACTGATACCCTCTTTTTAGATAATTATTTCACTATTTCCCCGTCTTTTTCTTACCGGCACTAGCACTCTTCTCCATTTCTGTAGCTACCGCCTCTGCCACCGCTTCGTCCACTACCGCTTGAGCGGCGGCCTGCGCGGCGTCTTCTTCGGCATAGCGCCGCTCTTGCTTCTCGATGACGCGGTTTGCAAAAGTCTTCACAATGCCGCCTACCGAAGTCATACCCTTCACATTATCCACAATGTCATCCGCTTTGGTAGCAATATGCTGCCCAGTCTCAACAATTTTGCGGGCTTCTTCCGAAAGCCGAATTAGCTTAATCGCTAAGATAATCCCTGCGACCAAGAAAATAAATAAAGTTACCGAAAGTATAACTACCAATATCCACTCTGCCGTATTCATTTATTTATGTTCCTCTACCATTTGCTTAACTTCTTTGGCATAATCTTCGTGGTCAAGAACGTATTTGAGATGGGCCAAGAAATAATTCTTCGGATCACCGGTAGTCATCCATAGGCCACTGGTAGCTTTTGCGTAAACTCGCCCAGTTGGAATCAAGCTGGCAATCGCATCCGCCGTCCAAAGCTCATTATCTAGCCCGGTATTTTTTGGCTGCAAGAATTCAAAAACCTCTGGTGTTAATAGATACCGCCCATAAGATGCCAAATCAGATGGTGCATCTTCTGGCTTCGGCTTCTCTACCATGCCCTGTACGCGCATAGTTTTCTCATTTTCTAGCGACACCGAAGCGTACTTTTTAATCTCCTCATGCGGGACTTGCTGCGCCGCAATAATTGCCGCCGCATCTGGATAATCTTTATAGGCGTCAATCAGCTCACGCGTAGCAGGCTTGCCAAATACCACATCGTCGGAATATATAACAATAAAGGCTTCATCGTCCTGGATAAACTTCCGGGCTGAAGCCACTGGAGAACCATTACCATATGGTAAAGCCGGATCTTGCTCAATAATGATAATTTTAGGAAAATCTAAAACTCGCTCAACTGGAGCATAGCGATCATCCTTACCCTGGCTATGCAGCTGTTTCTTGATCTTCACTGCAGCACTATGGAAATAATCTTCGTAAATCGGCCGGCTTTCTGGAGTGGTCACTAAGATAATCTCTTCGATCCCCGCTTCCGCGCACTCTTCCACCACGAGCTGCATAATTGGCTTCGCACCGATTGGCAACATACCCTTTGGCACAGTTTTAGTAATTGGTAAATAGCGACTAGCGCAACCAGCATCAGTGATGATGGCTTTTGTTGGTGTACGATATTGCATAAAGTCTCCTTAAAGCCTTATTATACTACACTTTAGGCTTTCTTACCAGCTTTTAACTTTTTTGAACGGCTCTGGCGGGCTGCTTCCGACCGCGCCTCGCGATCTTCCACTCCTTGCTCGCGGTTATGCACACCGTAGATTAAGCTAGAAATGCCTAAAATCAACATATAAGCCCCGAAAAAGCGCACAAAGTCTATATTCGCCAAATGCCCAGAGTTAAAAATTACAAAACCAAAGACTACACCCCATACTCCACAAAGCACCCAAATAAACCGGTCAGTCGGATCTATCGTAGTCCGGAAACCAATCACAATCTCAAAAATCCCCCGCAGCAAAGTATATCCAGCTAGCACCCCTAATCGCCAAGGCATCGACTGGCTTGCCACAAATAGCAGAGCTAGGCCAAAGCCCGCATCAAACAGCGCCACCAATGTAGAAACCAGCCAACCCTCGCGATGTCGGCTGCGATATAGCGAATTCGCAAACTCCACCACCGCCAGCGCCAATAGCGACACACCAATAATCGGAATCAGAGCCTTAGAATTCTCATCAGAGGTAAATAAGGAAATACAGCCAAAGAACAACGCAATCGCCCCTTGGAAAATAAACACTAGCCAATGACTATCAATATATTTACGCTTAATATGCGCCATAATACCTCCTATTTAATTCTATTTTAGCATAAAACTTTTCGTATGTATAGACACTTTAAGCGATTACCGGCGCCAGCAGAACAGCCCTAGACATGACGGAACTTTTTCCGCAAAGTCTCAATCGTCCAGTCGAAAGCATAGCGCGGCTTACTCAGAACTAAATCATGCGCAGGAATATATTTGAGTTCATCCACCCCAAACCCTCGCTTAAAACACGACACCCCATAAAACCGGTGATGTATCTCATCCTCTTCTACGATACCCCAAAAATTATACCGTTTAATGCCACGCTTGCGTGCGTCCCGCATGGCTTCCATATGTAGTAGCGGCGCGCCTGAATACTTCGTGCCCAGCTCTGACGATACACCATAATGATACGAAGCTTCGTTGCCATAAAAAATCATGAAATTCTGCGCTAAGATTTCTCCCTGATACTTTGCGGTATAGAGTACGGCTTCGTTATGTTTAGCAAAAGCTACAAATTGTTTAGTCAAAAAATCTTCCGAAAACGCCACAAACCGGTGCCGCCCCGCCGTTTGTAATTCAATTTGATAGAACTCGTGAATATCCTTCGGATTAGTACTTTTCTCAACGGTGATTTCATTCTTGGCGGCCTTACGCAAAGCCCGGCGTAGCCGCTGACGCATCCCTTGCATAATTTCCTCTTCCGACTTGTCTAGATCCAAAACCCCCGCAAACTCCACCGAGAGATACATCGGCGCCCGCCGCAAGCCTAATTGCTGCATTAATTCTAAACCCCAGTCGGATAATTCTAACTGCGGCCGTACTCGCACAAAGGCACATTTATAATGCTTGCCCTGCGCACGCATATCCGCAAAAAGCTGCTCCACTGCAGCTTGGTTTTGCCAGTCCACGATCGGCCCGCCAGCAATTGCCAAATACCGCCCCCGCTTCGCATTCTCAATCACCCCCGCATAGCTACCAATAATTTCCCCGTTCTTTTTCAAAAGTCTCCGCACCACTTGGTTCCCCCGACTGTGGTAAAATTCATAAAAGTCCCAAGACTGCAAAAAATTTGCTTCCGGATGGCTCGTGACAAAACTATCCCACTCTTCTCGACTTTCCGCATCAATAATTTTATATGCATCTTGCTCTGTATTTTTTGCCACTGTACTCACCTTCCTCTCTTTGTTCTATTATAGCACAACTCCGAGCTTCTTACGGTTTTGTTCCACAAATATCTTTTTCTTGGAGTGTCCGGAGGTTACGACCGAGGATTAAGTGCGCGAGACCCGTAACGACGGGTTCGAGCGACACGTCTCCAAGAAAAATGGTATTTGCGGAACAGAGCCAAGGAGAGTTTCTCTTGACATTTCCGCTTATGTATGCTACAATAGAGGTATGAGGTTGTTTTTGATGACCACAAGCCCGTTTACAGACCAATAGCACTAAGTTTCACAGGCATTTTCAAGCATTCCCCGAGATTCCTTGCATTTTTAAGGCCAAAATTTCCAAAATCCTACAGAAATGAGGTAAAAGTATGAAAACTGCCCGCAATCGCAACTTGAGCCGTCTACTCGCTCTGGTGCTGGCCACGCTGATGGCGCTGACTGCGACGGCTTTTGCCGCCGACGACTCCCGCGCCCAGACCAATCCGCCGCCCTACACCATCGACCGCTATGGTAATGTCACTATTACCGTCAGCGACACTACGGTGAAAACCACGTGGGACGGTGACGGTGGCTGCCAGATCGATACTTATTTCCTGAGCGGACAATCCCTACTCCGGCGGCTGCGACTCACCTTTAATTCCGCTTACGACCTATACGACTCGTATTTGCGTGCCGTTCAGGCCAACTCCGTAGATGCGGTCCTGCAAAAGGAATACCGCGGCTATGGCAAGCTGGCCGACCGCCTATATCGCAGCACCATCCAAAGCTACCAGGGCACCGACGGCATTGGTTTCCTGTGTAATCTGAGGTTGTCTTGGGAATACCGCAACGACTACATCACGCGCTGGATGGTAGAAAAGGCCCTGGCTGATCTTGAGGCCACTTATGCTCCGTCCTTGCGTAGCAAGCTGGAGCTGTTTTATCCCCAAGAACTACTGAACAGCTTGTCGCTGTCCGAACTGCAACTGCAAGCAGGGTTTGTCGTCAATACTCCGCAGTATATCGTGTTCCATAATACTTTGTTTGGACACGATTGCAGCACCGTCGAGAGCCTGCTCAAGCGCGGCTATAGCGCCAGCTATATTGCACAACTCTACAGCAACCAAGCCAAAGCCGCCGTAGTAGCCCTGTGGCCGAATTACCAAGACTTGATGAATGATTACTGGCGCAACAACGACAGGCCTTGGTAACTTCAACCACGCATTCATCCAGGCTCGCGTATGCTTAGTCTAGCTGCATCAGCACCCCCGACATTAAGCGCGTTCAATAAGCATTACCGCTATTGGTCATCTTCTACAACCTTAAGTTCCTTCTTACCCTCTCTGAGGCCTTCCCTACGGAAGGCCTTTTCCAGCTCTAAAAGTCCTCAAAACAGATAAGTAGCCGTATTGTCAGAGCCTGCCACTATTTTGCAGCTTCGCTCATCAAGCCCTAGAGATGTCGTACTTTCTTGCGTACCGTTTCTACTAACAAATTTACCTGGTAGAGCGCTTTATTAATAACCAAATCTTGCGCCGGCACAAATTCCACTATTTCCCCACCAAAACCCTTCTTAAAGGTGGTCACTTTAGCATAGCGGTGTTCCGGCTGGTTGGGCGGGGCAATTCCCCAGAGGTTATAACGCTTAATGCCTAGCGCCTTCAGATCGCGCATTACTTGCCACTGCAAAGCATAAGCCCCTGGCAATTTATGATTTAGCTCCGTAGAAGCTGCCTCAAAATATTCCGCTTCGGCGCCCGACATCAAAATCAGCCCATAAGCCACTGGCTGGCCATCCTCCGTATGCGCCTGATAGAGCCGCGCCTGCTCACCAAAAGCTTCCCGCTCCGCTAAAAGCATCTTTAGATCAGGCGGGACAAAATGCTGCCGCGCCGCCGTTTCCGCCTGTACTTGATAAAATTCCCGAAAATCTTCCTCGCGGTCGCTCCAGCTTGCTTTTAACCCCAGCTTATCCGCCCGCCGCACTTCATAACGCGTCTGCCGTCGCATCTCAGCTAATAAATCTGCCTCACTTTTGGTCAAATCTAAGATAATAGTATGTTCCGCATGCAGATGCATCGGGGCTTTTTGCAAGCCTAGCCCAGCTAACTTATCCGCCTCCGCATTTCTTAATTGCGGGCGCAAGCGCACAAATACGCATTTCTCGCGCTCCGCTACTTGCCGAATCTTCGTAAACACTAATTTCTTCGCTTCTGCATTACCCCAGTCCAGCAACGGCCCACCCGGTATTTCCAAATAACGCCCGCGCTTGGCGTTTTTTACAATCATTTGACAATAATATTGCGGCGCTGCACTCGGCCGCCCGGATTCGTCGGCCAGATTATATTCCACGATGACTTTATGCCCGATTAGGTCATTTACCTTGCCCCATTCTGGAGACTGCAAAAAATTCGCTTCCGGGAACCTATCCAGTACTTGCGACCAATTCATAATTTTACCTCATATTTCTTAATAATAGCGCGAGCCTTGGTCAATTTCCCTGGTGGATACCAAGTCGGAAGGTTAATAATTTGCTGGGCAATCTTCACCGTCTCTGGGCAATTGTGCGCCGGAAAATCCGCTTCCTCGGCATAGCGCGCTGGAGAGACTGGCGTATCGTACCAGATTTCTTCTAGGCAATAACCACTCCGATTTAGCTCTGCCAGAGCTTGGCTCCGTTCTTGGATCAGCTTATACTCTCGTAATGGCGTACGCGGCAATTTCGCTAATTGCCGAAGAGCTAATTTGGCCTGCCAATGCGTCAAGCGATGTTCCAGATCTAGCTCAGCGTCCGCTGACCGCTGCACCCAATGGATTTTTACTAAGCCACCAATCAAGATTTTTCCCAATCCACACCGCCATAATCCGCGTGCAATTCCGCCAAACAGCGGGTACCAGCGATCGCGCCAACGGTCGGCCCATTTCGGTCGTCGCGTCGGCTGCTGCACAGTGCCAGTTCGCAAGATTACCGCACCACCAGAGATCGTATCGATTGCCTTACCCTTGCCGAAAGATAAAGCCGCTGCCTGCCCAATCATACCAACTTCGCGCCCATCCGCGTAAAACCGCCCCGCAGAATGCGCCAGATCTTCCACTAGCTGCGCTTGATATCTTTGCGCCAATTTTTCTAGTTTTTGGGCCTGCCAAGTAATTCCTAAAGTATTTTGTACTAGGATTATACTTCCATTGTAGCATACTTTATCATTTTTGTCAATAGCTTTTTGGCTTTTGGTGGCCTTTTGCCTCTGCGCTCCCTGTAAAGCCTGCTCTAGTTTTTGATAATTATACTCCAAATTCTCCGGCACTATATCCACGAAAACCGGCTTGCAACCTGCTGCTCGCACCGCTCGCACCACCGCAATGCAAGTCAGCCCCGGGATTATCACCTGTGCACCACCCTGAGGAGCTACCGATTGCAAAGCTGCCGTTAAAGCCGAACGCCCGGTATGATACAGCGCCACCTGCTCCGCTGACACTTGATAGCGTTCCGCCAACCCAGCCCGCAACCGTTCCGAATCTCGCTGCGTACCCCAAGCCCACAAATGCCGCCATACTTGTTTCCAAGTATAGTTCGAAGCTTGCCCTAATGTAATCATGCCGATTTTGCCTTCCGCGGCGCAGATGTTTTGGCAGCTGCTTGCGATGAAGCCTTAGCTACTTGCCGTTCATGCTTCGCTGCTGCCTTAGCTGCCTGCGCCTTGGCTTTGTTAATCTTCTTAGCGTTGCGTTTACGCTGAGCGGAGCGTTTCAGCTTTTCCATACGGCTAATCTTTGGTACCGAAGCTGTGCTAATTACTCCTCGGCGTGGCAAGCTAGGGCTAGCCTGCTCGTAATTTACTCCTCGCAAATTGGCCACGATGCTCTCGCGCGCTGCCGAATTCTTGCCAGATTTCTTCCCTGAAGGTACCGCCAGTGAAGCCGAAAGTTTGGTAGCATCGTCTGCCACTGGGCCAGCAGCTTTTTTAAAAGCCATCGATGCGGAAAGATCGGCCGTATTAGGCACAGCTGGCTCGGCGGCCTTTTTAAGTGCCATTGAAGCTGAAACTTCAGCAGTTTGGGTGATTTTTGATTCCATTACTACCTCCGGTGGTTTTTTGTAAGCCCGCAAGATTGCTTTCGCTAAATCAGCCGGATGGGAGATATATGGCGCGTGCGTCCAACCCTGATGAATATCCAGCGTGCTACCCTTAATACATTCGTGCATTTTTTCAGCCTGGCGTGGCGGTGTCACTGTATCGGCCGTTCCCCACAAAATAGAAGTTGGCACCGTAATTTTACTAAGGTCAAGCTTTTTATCGCTCTCTAGCATATTAGTGAGGGTCTTTTTCATATTCTCTGGCGCTCGCGCATAATCAGTCGCCCCAGTCAGTTTGTGCCAAACTCGCGTTAACCCCGGAATCTTCTTCAGGAAACCCAGGGTTTTGGACAAAGACCGCGCCAAATCACGCTTACCCGAAGGCTCATAGATGCCCGCCGCGTCGAGCAAAATCAAATGTTGTAATTTATCTGGCTTCTCACTGCAAAGATTGAGCAAGATGCGCCCACCATTACTATGCCCCAAAGCTACTGCGCCATCAGGAATATTGCTATCAGCCCAGCGTACATATTCTTCGATCGTCCAGACTTTTTTGGATGGCGCTGTCAAACCTGGCACATGCAGCATTTCCACCTTAATACCTTGTTTATCAAGCAAGGCAATTGTCTTATCCCAGGGAGCTACGGTGTATGTCCAGCCATGAATAATATAGAGCACTGGCTTTTTCACTTTAGCCCCCATTTTTCGCGGCGCTTCACCGCTGCCGCTTCTCGCCGCGGCAACTTTTTAACATCTTCTGGATCAGCCAAAAGCTTCTCAATAATCCATTCTAAATACTGGCTGCCCTTAAAAATCAAAGTCTCATCGCCGGTAATATTATTCTCGATAAACTTAAGGGCTTTTTTGGGGTCGAGCGTAGTGCGCGTCACGATACCCAGCTCCTTCAGGCGCGGCGCGGTATACTCCTTGGTCCGCCGCCCTACCAAGATCACCATTTCCGGCCCGGCATCGGCAATTAAATCCGCGAGTTTCTTATGCT
This sequence comes from uncultured Candidatus Saccharibacteria bacterium, assembly GCA_964388975.1. Classification (GTDB taxonomy): domain Bacteria; phylum Patescibacteriota; class Saccharimonadia; order Saccharimonadales; family Saccharimonadaceae; genus Nanosyncoccus. The sequence goes on from CAYMCF010000008.1 coordinate 21,321, forward strand.
CTTTCGCCTCAATCGAGCCCTGGTCTACAATATCACCGATAATCAGCCACTTATGCCCCGCATGTAATACGCGCACCATTTCCAAAATCGACTGCATACTAATGATATGTGCATTGTAGCTGCTGTCGATAATATTGATACCCTTAATGCCCTTAAAATACGAGCTGCGCCCCGGCGCTACTTTCATATCATGAAAATCGGTCTTAAGAGGTAATTTAAGATATTCCACTAGCTGCTGCAGCATGGCCAACTGAATCGCCAAATCTTTTGGCTGGGGCTGTGAAAAATGAAAGGATGCTCCCTCAAAGATAAAATCAGTCCGCGAAGGATATACGCTATAGCGTTTCATGGCTTTACGGCTCACCGGCACTACCTCCGCCTTAATATCTTCCACTGCGGCTACCATTTCTTTAGAATCAGCATCGATATAGACTCGCTTGGTAGTATTGGCTGGCAAAGTGGCAAATTCATGTGCAATGGCAGTAGCAAGGTCGGGATATTTCCCTTCTGCTACTTCTTGCTCGAACTGCACCGCATGCGACAAACCAAAAGACACCCATAGGGTGATTTCTGGCTTCAGCCAGCTAGCTAAGAACTCTGTCTCACGCGGACGCTCGCCATCAATCTCCACCACATAAAATTCCCCGCTACGCTTATAATAAAGTGCGCGCAACGGCGCTTGTAAAATAAGCTTAATCCAGCGGAGCTTCGAACCCCGCACGCCATCCATGCCCAGTAGGTCAAAAGCGACGCCAAAGGCCGAATTAGCATCATGCGAATAATGGGCTTTATTGCCCAATTCAAACTCAATCATATTGAGCATAGTAGTCTTGCCAGCCGAGCCAGTCACCGCAATCACCCGCGGACGCCACCGCCGTAAGGCAAAATTGGCAAAAAACCGAAAATAGCGCGCTGCTACAAAGTAAAACCGTTTCTTGAATCGCATCGCTAAAGTCATGTTTTCATTATAGCATATCTTAGCTAAATCTGAGATTTTTGGTGAATTTTCATAAAAATGGCCAAATTTTCACGTCAAAACTCGAGATTCCTTAAAATAACCTTAGAATATCCTGAAATCTTGCGGGTATCAAACTAAACTTGAAGATAAAAATCGTAGATTAGCATATTTACGCAAAATCTTTGTAAGTACGAGGCTAGTTGAGCTGAGCAACAAAAAACTTGCTAGAGTGAGGCTAGGTTGGTACTCGTTTTGGCTACAGCGCGTCTATAGACGAGCAAAGCCAAAAGAGTGCCAAGATAGTCCACTATCGCAAGTTTTTTACATTTTGATTTCTGCGTCCACCCCAGCCGGTAACGATAAATTCTGCAACGAATCAATCGTCTTTGGGGTAGCGTTGGAAATATCAATCAAACGCTTGTGCACTTTCATCTCGAAAGCCTCACCACCAGTTTTGTAAACGTGTGGCGACTTTACAACCGTAAAAGTACTGCGCTTGGTTGGCAACGGCACTGGACCAGATACGGTAGCACCAGTACGCACTGCGGTATCTACAATCTGCTTAGCGCTCTGATCAATCACGCGGTGATCATAGGCCTTCAAGCGAATGCGAATCTTTAAGCCCTCATCTTTTTTGGTTTCGGTCATTTTATCCCTTCTTAGCTTCATAACCTCAGCAAGTCGCTAGACGCACTGGCAATGAGTTTTTGAAACCTTATTTATTCTTAATATTTCCTTAATCATATCATACATCTCCCAAATGTTCAAGAGTCATATAATACTATTCTATACTGTTGTTTATCATTCCCCTATAATACTTCCAGGCTAAAACCCGTTTGACGGCTTGGTCGAGCTGCTCTTCGCTCAGCGTTCCCTCTGCCAAAGCTTGTTTAAGCTCAGCAAAGCTGTTCTGGTAGTCTGTAGTGATAATTAAATCGTTTCCCGCTAAAATTGCCTGCACCGTAGTATTAGGCAATTCACTCAGCGCACCCATCGCAATATCATCAGTAATAATTACGCCGCTAAAGCCTAAATCATCACGCAACACCTGGTGCACCGTTGGAGAAAGCGAGGCGGGATTATGGTCATCAATACTACTTACTACGTTATGGCTCACTAGCACCGCTTCCGCTCCAGCACCAATGCCCGCCCGAAAAGGCAGTAGATCAGTTTGATAAATTTCCGCGCGCGTACGCTGATCTACGCTTGTGCCAATATGCGTATCAGCATTATTGCCGTAGCCTGGAAAATGCTTCAATACATAAGCAACTTGTTCAGTTTTGCTGGCGCTAATCACCGTAGCAGCATACTCCGCCGTATGCCAGGCATCCTCACCCAAGCTCCGCGCGTACATATAATCTCGCGGATCTGGCGCGACATCCACTACTGGCGCCAGGTTAACATTGATTCCTAATTTTTGCAAGACTTGACTTTTTGTAATGGTATCTTTTTTGATTAGCTCCATGCCGCCCGTTTGATAAAGCTCACGTGGCGCCCGGAAGACTGACGGCGCCAAATTTGGATTACTGCTCACCCGCACCACGCTGCCGCCTTCCTCATCAACTGCTAAGAGTAGTGGAAGCTTCGCTATTTGCTGCAAAGCTTGCATCTCTTGCTGTACGTCCGCCGGAGTCTTGCCCGCAAAATCTTTGGCAAAGAAGATGTAGCCACCAAATTGATACTGCGCTAACTCACTTATACCATTCTCCCCCGGATAGCGCACCAGCAAAACCTGGCACAGCTTTTCCTCCAAGCTCATAGTACCCAAAGTTCGCTCTGCCGCCGCTTGATATGGCGCAAAAAGCTCAGCTTGCCCCGGCGTGGGCGGCAAAATCAAGCTTGTCACCAACATGACCAAGCTAAGCAACGAACTCGCAGACAATCTATAGCCCATAATCTCCTGCAGTATATATAATATATTTATATTATACTACTTTTCGTCCTGCGCTTCTAAATCAAAGTCAATTGTAATCAAAAACTTATACTCGGGGAATTTCTGCTTCATAGCACGCGTAACTTGGCGTTTAACTTTTGCCACATCCTGACAATAATAGTCCAACACCAAATCAAAAGTCATTAGTTTTTCTTCTTCATCTACATAAAAAGCATGCATTTGGTGAATTTCCGGATAATTATTAATGATATCCAGTAAGTCTTGCTTCGCAGCTTGATTAGTAGTACCATCACTATTATCCGCATAGATGCCAATGGTAAGATTTACGCCAAATTTCGTAAAAACTTTTTGAGCAATTTCGCGAGTTAGCTTGTGTAAGTCGCGTGCTGTTAGCTGGTCTGGCACTTGAATCTGCACTGAGCCAATCAAATCCGTCGGCCCATAATTGTGCAGCATGAGATCATAGGCGCCGCTTACGGGAGCAAAACTACAGATTTGCTGCTTAATCTTGCGCAAAAGATCCTGGCTCACCGCCCGCCCCATTATATCGTCTGATGCTTCCATGATAATCTCTACGCTCGTACGCAAAATAAATAATGCAATAATCACGCCCAAGATTCCATCGATGCTTACACCAAACCACATCGTCACGATAATTCCCACCAGAGTAGCAAAAGACAGCACCGCATCAAACAGCGCATCGATACCCGAGCCCATCAAACTACGCGAATTATACTTTTGCCCCATTTTGCGCACATATAGTCCTAAGCCAATTTTCACTACGATCGCTAGCACCACTACCGTAATGGTAGCCCAAGAATAATCAGCCAGCTCCGGATGGATAATCTTCGGTGCTGATTCAGTAAGCGATAAAATACCCGTCATAAAAATAATCAACCCTACAATGAGCGCCGAGATATATTCCGACCGCCCATGCCCATAGGGGTGCCCTTGATCCGGCCGCCGCGCCGCCAGCTTCGCTCCAATAATCGTCACAACCGAAGATAGCACATCAGTAAGGTTGTTCACCGCGTCCAAGATAATCGCAATCGACCCCGCCACTAGCCCCACCAACATCTTCAAGCCCGCCAAAACCACATTGGCAGCCACCCCTATCAAACTCGTACGGATAATTTTCTGATTACGATTCATTGCGCTATTATAACAAATTTCCTCGTTTTGCACAAGCGGGAAATAGCAAATACCGTTTTAAGGCAAAATAAGCCAAATTCAATCATGTTTATGCTTAAAATTCGCGTTTAAGGCCATTTTTCGACTTTCTGGTGCATTTTTACAAAAAGAGCCGTCCTAGCAAGGTTTTGCGTAAAACGCGCTACAGCGACTCTAAATAGGCTTAAATGTGAAATTACATAAATATTACTTACTCTGGGCGTGCTAAAATCAAAACGGAGCGGAAAGACCTTGACACAATTAAAAGTTTTTTGTAGAATGAGGGTATATTAGGTTAAGGGATTACTCTTCAGAATTCTGAAGAGTAACCTTTATTTTGTAGTCTACCCCGAACTTGGGTCTAATACCGTTTTCAAGTTGATGCTTATGCCTATAGTTGGATAGGCTTCCTG
>CAYMCF010000009.1:0-25657 GCA_964388975.1 uncultured Candidatus Saccharibacteria bacterium
TTGCTTGGCTGGGCCGGCAGGATTCGAACCTGCGAATGCTGGGACCAAAACCCAGTGCCTTACCACTTGGCGACGGCCCAAGGTGAATATCTATATTATAGCATATTTAGGAAATTTTGGGGTAAAATATTTCACAAAATAGGGAATTACCCGATCGCATTGTGCTCGCGGAGATTAGGAAGCTCCTCGATTACGACTTTAATGCAGCCAGCAATTGGGATAGCAATAATGGCGCCGATGAGGCCAAACATATACATGCCAATGATAATAGCGGTGAGCACGAGTGCGGTAGGGAGATTGAGTGCGTCGCCCTGGAGCTTAGGTGCAATGAAGTTGTTCTCGACCTGCTCATAAACGATGTAAAAGATCAGGAAGATGATTGCGGCGACTGGGGAGCTAAAGAGCAGAAGTAACGTAATCAAGATGCAGCTAATAATTGGCCCAAACATCGGGATCAAATAGAAAACTAGAGCAAGTAAGCCCATGGGTAAAGCTAAGCTGCTAGAGAACCCACAAGTCAGCGAAAGCAATAATACTGCTACGGTGACGACACAGCCATCAAGTATAGCTACAGTGACTTGCTTGGAGACGTAGGTGCTGATCACGCCAGCTACGCGCTGTACTAGCTGTTGCCAAGCGCGTATGGCAGAATTCTTATGCTTACCCTCGATAGTACTCCAGAATTGATTCACTAGAGCGGGGCCTTCGATCGCAAAGAGCAAAGTAAGAACTAAAACTAGCACAACATTAGTGGCTACATTGGCAATCGTACCAACTCCAGCTACCAAGACGTTGCCAAAGTTATTCACAAAGCTATTGGAAAAATTCTTGACGGCATTGAGAATTTCTTGCTGGAGATCATCTACGCCGATGGTCTGGCCGAAGCTATTAATGCCTTCCCAGCCACCAACGGTATTCTCAAAAGTCTCGGGGAGCCGGCGCACGAACTGAACTGACTCGTCAATCACTACCGGCACTACTACGGAGATGATGAGCCCTAGAATCACGATAATTAGCCCATAAGCCAGAGCCGAGGAAACCGAAGAGTTTTCACGCTTAGTTAAGCGGTTGATCCGCGTGGCTAGCGGCTGAATCGCAATTGCAATAAAGGCGGCAATTCCCACGATAATTAGGCCAGGAAGAGCCTTCCAGAGAAAAAGCCCCACTAAGCCAAAGGCCAAGATGACTAGCCAAAAACGGACGAAAGTTTTAGTATCTACTTCGATGGTTTTTTTATTGTTCATCTGACCTCCTTGTTGCTCTTATTATAGCATAGAATTTAATCTTGGTGATAATATCGGCGGAGAAAATCGCGTTTGTAATTACTAAAATCACCTTGCAAAATAGCGGTGCGGATCTCTTCGGTAAGGCGGACGATGAAACGGAGATTATGAGCAGAAGCCAGCTGGTAATATTTGCGCTTTTGCTCGCGGTTGCCAGAGCGCCAAAGTGCGCGTAGGCTGCCAAGAGTCCAGCCGGCTTGGCAAGTGGGGCAGTCGCAACCGGGGTCGAGAATGGCGCCAGAATCGCGGAATTGCCGGAGGTTAAGATTGCCCTCGTGGGTGTAAATTTTGCCATGGCGAGCTTCGCGCATCGGGGCTACACAGTCGAAGGTATCGGCACCCATCTCTGCGCCGATTAAAATGTCATCAGGGTGAGAAAGCCCTAGTAGATGGCGTGGCTTCTCGGGTGGAAGTTCTTCGTCGCACCAGCGTAGGATTTCCCCGAGATCTTCTTTCAGAAAGGCTCCGCCCAGGCCAAAACCATCAAACCCTATACCATCGACCTGCATGGCGGCAAGTTTGCGGGCGGTACTACGGCGCAGATCTTCCCAGCGCCCACCTTGAAGGACGGCGTAGAGATTTTGGCGATAACCGAGGTCATCGCGGTGGCGCACATGTTCATGCAAGCTACGCTCCGCCCAGCGCTCGGTGCGCCCGAGGGCCTCGACGTTATAATTATAATCATCGGCCAGGGAAGTGAGTTCATCAAAAGCCATATGAATGTCTGCGCCGATACGGCACTGAATCTGCATGGATTCTTCCGGGCCGATAAAATCTGGCTGGCCATCAAAGGGGTCCTGAAAGCTGACGCCTTTTTCGCTCACGTGTGCCAAGCGCTCGTGGTGAGCGGTGTTGGTGACATGGCGCTCCTTTTCCATTGAGACTACTTTGCCTAGACCTGAGCCAAGTGACATGACTTGGAACCCGCCAGAATCAGTCAAGGTAGGGCTAAGCCAAGGCGTAGCTAGCAAATCGTCGGGACGTAGATCATTTACACCGTTGGTAGGTAGCCACTCCGCTAAGCCGCCAGCGGCTGCGATCTCGGGAGATTGGCGGCGCAAATGATAGCCATTAGAAAGCATGGCTTGTGCACCTACCGCCCGTAAGTCCTCGGCCGAGAGGAATCGTACATAGCCATGTGTACCTACTGCCATAAAAGCTGGAGTTTTAATCTCGCCATGCGCGGTCTTAATCACCCCGGCTCTCCCTAGGCCATTGGGCAAAGTTTTCTCAATTACAAATTCCATATAAGTATATTATAACATAGTTTCCTGATAATTGCAGGGGCCTCTGAGCACTTCAAAAAGATATCTGTAAGGCATAGTTCTACTCATAGAAAAACTCCCCCGAGGCGGGGGAGTGCGAGAGATTTAGGCGTTCTGCATTTTGCGCAGATAGTGATCGCGCAAAGGTTTGGTGATGAACAAGCTTATCAAGCCGCTGATCAGCAGGGCTGCCGTATAAGCATACAACATGTGCAGTAGCAGCCGGAAGAAGCTCATCCGACCAGCAAAGGCGATCGTGTTGAAGAGTACGGTATCAGGGATCTGCCCGACGGCAGTACTCACCCATGAGCGTACCCGCACCGCTTCGCTGCCGGTGTGACTGAAAAGGTCGCCATGCACTCGGTTGTTCAAGCGATGGCTGACCCAATAGGAAATCACGCTGCCGGCAATCACGCGCAGGCTATTACCGTAAAGTACGCTGAGCGCAACTTCGTTCGTACCGGGGGCCGAGGGAATGGCGTTGACGATTAGCATAGCTAGGAAGCCAACTAAGCTCAGAATACTGACCCAGTTGTTGGCGCGGTTAGCACTCTCTTCGTCAAAGACCTCGCAGATCAGGTCGAAGACCAAGAAAGTCAGGGGATAGGTCAGCAGACCGCCGTCAAAAGTTAGCCCGAGAACCGTCCAGACTTTGGCGGCCAAGATATTACTGAATACGGTAATGACTGCCAAGGCGGTGACTAACTTGCCATAAATCAAGACGACAGTGGTAGCTTGACGCTCGGAAAGTTGGTTCATAGCGCTTCCTCCTTCGGAATAGTCAGAATATGGTAGGGAATGATCGGAATGATTGCCTTGCGCTGAGGTGCTACGTGCAGGGGAAGGTGGGGCAAAGTGGCTGCCGGGTGGCCCATGATGATGGGCTCCGCCATGAAAACGGCCGCCAGGCCTGCCTCGCATGCCGCGTCCAGGTGGGGCGCCACCAAAGTGTGGGCCGCCTCTAGGGCCACCGCCGCGAAAACCGGGTGGGCCAGGTGCGCCGCGACTAGGATTGCCGAAGCCGCCTGGACTACCATGGCTGGGGCCAAAGCCTCCACCGCGCCCGCCACCGAAACCGTTACCAGCTCCGCCGCCGGGGCCACTAGGGCCTCCGCCAAAACCTCCAGGAATAAAAATCTCTCCTTTCTATGGTAAAGTACAGGGGTGGTTTTACCTAAGGGATTTTAGGCACACCAACCATGACCCTCAAGGGGCCTTGTTTTAATTGTAGCACACATCAGCTAAAATGTCAATAGCGGAATACGGCAGCCTTGCTCAAGCGCTTGTCTATTGACATCGCTCATTAAGCATGATATGATAATAGGGAACGTAGCCGAGTAAAATCGGCTAGTTGGTGCGCACTCAGGAAGTAAAAGGAAAGGTGGGTTTGAATGAGTGAGATAACATTACAATTCGCAAACATGCACGAAGCACAACCTTCGGGGCCGGGAGAAGATGCAGCGGTTTCTGCCTTGGAGACGCAGTTACAGTTTACCGCGGCCGATCAGCAGTATCAAAATACCTTGGCAACGCAGTTGGACTTGCGTAATAGTACAGAAATCCTGCGCTATGGCGAAAAAGTTCAGAAGCGTCTGAGGGGCTTTGCCGAACAAACGCTGCAGAGCGCAGCGGCTTGCAACCTAGGTGCAGCCGGGAATTTGTTGGTCGAGATGAGTAACAAGATCCAAAATTTTAGTGCGAGTAGCACGAAAGGCGGATTCTTGGGGCTCTCGCGAGGCAAACCAAACCCGGAAAAACTACGCCGGCAGTATACAGAAGTAGCTGCTGAGCTGGAACAAAAGCGGCGGGAGCTGGATGGTTGGCGACTGCGGCTGCTTGTGGAGATTGACTCGCTAGATAAGATGTATGCTCAGACGGTAGATTACTACAAAGAGCTGGAAATCTATATTCGGGCGGGGAAACAACACTTGGCGGCAGTACAAAAGTGGGAGCTAACCAGCTTGCGGCAGCAGGCCGATACTTTGCAAACGACCGAGGCAAACTTGCAACTGCAGGACATGGAGCAACGTTGTGAAAGCTTTGCTCAGCGCCTGCGCGACCTGACTCTGACCAAGACGATCTGCGCGCAGATGATGGTGCAGATTCAGCTGTCGCAGCAAGTGAACCGAGAACTGGCTTTGCGAATCCAGAGTAGTTTGACTAACGCGGTGGCGGTGTGGCAGCAAAATATTGCCGTGATGCTGACAGCGCAGTATAATCAAGCGATTTTGGAGGCAAATAACCAGCAAGTGTTGAATGTAATTGACGCTACGTTGGAACTGCAAAGAAAGGGGTGCGAAGTGTGCGAAAATGATGGTTATGTGCCAAAGTTGGAACTTTAAAAAGGTGGTGAGAAAATGAAGCAATGGAATTTGAAGCTGTTTTGGATCAGCCTAGTAGTAGCTGCGGTTGGCCTAGTCCTAATGGTGGTAAGTGCCATCTTCCGGAGTGATTTGATCATTCGTTATGGCATTCGTAACTTTGATGCAGCGCAAAAAGTGCTAAATGGAGTTATGGGGCTGGACATGCTGATGGTGTTGCTGAATGGTAGTGTGCTGATTAAAGCTGTCAGACAACGTAAACGGCAGGCGCAAATCTTGACCGATTACGCCGAGGATAGTCAAAATCCGGAGTTAACCCGCAAACGGCTGGCGCAACTGGCACAAGAGATGCCGAGTATGCGGCCAGTAGTGGATGAGTGCATTAAGCAAATGGACACGATGGATTCACTGCAATTTCGGCAGGAACGCTTGATTAAGAGCAATAATGCAGTGTATCTGAACGAAACTTTAACGGCCCTGGACGGAGTGGAGCGCCGAATCTGTCGTAACCTGCGCAATGTTATTAACTTGTGCGAGGCGGCAGGTGGCGACCATGCAATGCTGAGCCAGAGCAAAGTTCGCAGATTTCTGCAGGACAATCAGGAAAAATTAGCCAACGCGCAGAAACTTTTGGAAGTCTCGACCGACTGGGTAAACCAGTATGATGCAGAGCAAAATGCCGATCGCAGCCAGGTTGAGAGCTGGATCGCAGTGATTCAAAAATCTTTGGAGGAATAAGTTATGAAAAAGTTGCACTGGCGGAGAATGATAGCACTCTGGCTGGCCATCGTGATGTGCTGGCTGAGTGGCTGCGGTGATGTCTCGGGTGATAATGCTTCGGGATATCAGGAAGTGAAAACCTATACCTACGAAGAAGCGATTAAGGAGCTGGAAGCCAAGGTTAAGATGGTGAAAACTCCGGAAATGCCGGATCCGCCGCTTGATATTTCTGACGTTGAAACTGAGCATCAAGTATTGGCGGATATTGATACCTTCCCGCTGACCGAGCAAGGTTATGGCGGTGTCAATATCGAGATTGCTGCGGCGACGGAACTTTCGGCGGAAGCACCGGATGATTTGCTGAATGTCTGGGCGCGGAATTTCAATAAACAGCACGTAGAGATCGACGGCAAAACTATCGGCGTGACGGTCCGGAAAATCACTTCTGGTGAAGTCTTGACCTACATGACAGAGGGGGATTATACACCTGATGTGTATATCCCGTCGTCGTATGCGTGGGGCGAGATGCTGAAAAGCAAAGGCATCGGTGTGATTAAGCTGACCGACCGACTGGTGGGGAATACTGCTGGTATCTTGATGGAAAAGCAGACGCACGCTGATTTTACGGCTAAATATGGCGAAGTGACGGTTGACAAAGTATTGGAAGCGAGCCTGGCAGGAGATTTGACTTTTGCCTATACTAATCCGTATACTTCTTCGACTGGCTTGAACATCTTGGCGGCGATGCTGCATAGTTTTGACTCGAACAATCCGTTGTCGAGTCAGGCTGAGCAGAAACTTTTGGATTACCAAAAACAGTCTCCGCCGGTAGCCTATACGACAGCGGTAATGCGGGCTCAGGCAGCGAAGGGGATTATTAAGGCTATGGTCATGGAAGAGCAGGCCTATATTAATACTCCGGAGCTGCGAGATTTTGTCTACATCCCGGCGGGGATTCGGCATGACCATCCGGTCTATACTTTTGACTATGTTTCAAGCGAAAAGCAAGCTGCAGCGCAGAAGTTTATCGAGTATTGTTTGACTAGCGAAGCGCAGAAGCTTGCTGACGACAAGGGCTTTAACCGGCACAATGATTATGTTGGGCAGAGCGCGGAGCTGGATGGCGCTGGCTATCTGGCGGCACAACGCATCTGGAAAAACAATAAAGATGGTGGCAGGCCGATTGTAGCAGTTTTTGTAGCGGATGTGTCTGGCTCGATGCGGACTAACGGCGCCTTGGAAACTCTGAAGGAATCTTTGCTGGTTACTGCGAAGTACATCCGCAGCGATAATTATATCGGGCTAATATCGTACTCCGATGAAGTTTACAAAAACTTGGAGATTGCGCAGTTCGACGATACTCAGCGGGCATACTTCTCTGGCGCGGTAAAATCACTGGATGATGGCGGCGGCACTGCTACGTATGATGCAGTGCTAGTAGCTTTGCAGATGCTGGACGCGGCAGCCAAAGAGATCCCGAATGCCAAACAGATGTTGTTTGTATTGTCGGACGGGCGGCGGCAAAGTGGCTATCATCTGAATGATGTGACCAATATCGTAGGCGGCATGCGTGTGCCGATTTACACAATTGGTTACAACTTGGATGATTCCAGCGCACTGCAACAGTTGAGTAGCTTGAGTGAAATCAACGAAGCAGTACTGATTGATGCCGGCAGCGATGACATTGTGAATCAGCTACGGAACCTGTTTAACGTCCAGCTGTAAGCGGTTTGACATCATTTGCTCACCATCTTATCATCTTGGCCCCCGGCTACGGCTGGGGGCTTTTCTTGGCTTAAAGTAAGTTAAAAGCTTTCAGGCGGAGGCTTGACTTGAATAAAAATAAGAGGTAAAATGGTCTAATGTTAAAACTTTTGCGATATCTTAAACCTTATTGGTGGCAGCTAATTATCTTGCTGTCGGCCATTGCAATTCAATCTTGGTCGGTGATCCAACTACCAGCAATCATGGCGGAGATCGTTAATAATGGCATTATGGCGAGCGATTTGAACTATGTTTGGAACGCTGGCTTGAAGATGGTGCTGTTTGCGCTCATTGCCTCAGCTTGTGCGGTGGTAGCAAACTTATTAGCAGCTATCGTTGGTACGGCGTTTTCGCGCGATTTGCGTAATGATATTTTTAAGAAAATTTTAAGCTTTTCGGTAAGCGATATGAAAAACTTTTCGACCGCTTCACTGATTACGCGGACCACTAACGACGTTCAGCAGGTGCAGCAAGCGGCGGTCATGTGCATGACTATGCTGATCCGGGCACCGATGATGGCGGTTATGGCAATTATTCAGGCGGTGATTACTGCGCCGGATATGACTTGGATCATTGCTTTGGCGGTGGGAGTGCTTTTGGTGCTAGTTGTAGTAATTTTGGGCATTGTGATGCCGAAGTTCAAGATTTTCCAAAAGTTGGTGGACCGCATTACAATGTTGACGCGAGAGAATTTAACCGGACTCAGGGTAATTCGGGCTTTTAATAATGAGGGGCTAGAACAGAAGAAGTTTGATAAAACCAACGACGAAATGACCCGCCTGGCAATCTGGGTGAATGAGGTGATGTCTTTGCAGAATCCGCTGATTAACTTAGTTTTCAATGGTACGACGATTTTGTGTATCTGGATCGGAGTTTCGCTAATTACCAAGGATATTGCTTATCTTGGTAATATGATGGCCTTTATGCAGTATGCAGTTCAGGTGATTATGTCATTCCTATTCTTAACGATGTTATTTATTGTCTTGCCGCGGGCGAATGTTTCGGCTAAGCGTATTAATGAAGTTTTGCATACTAAGTCTAAAATTACTTGGCGCGCGCAAACTTTGGGCAAGCCTAATCTGGCTCCGTCGGTAGAGTTTAGCCATGTTGACTTTGCCTATCCAGATGCCGAAGAAAAGATTCTCGAAGATGTCAGCTTCGTGGCTAAAGCTGGCGAAACTACTGCTTTCATTGGCTCGACTGGCTCGGGTAAGTCAACCTTGATTAACCTGGTGCCGCGGTTCTATGAGGCTACCTCGGGGGAGATTGAAATTAACGGGATTAATATTAAAGATTACGCCCAGGAAGATTTAATGCGGCGAATTGGCTACGTGCCACAAAAGGGAATCTTGTTTGCCGGTACGGTTAAGAGCAATATTATGTTTGGTGCGCCAGAAATTAGCGAGGAAGCCATGAAACGCGCTGCACGCGTAGCGCAAGCTGATGAGTTCATCAAAAAGCTAGATAAACAATTTGATGCCCATATTGCTCAAGGGGGAACGAACGTCTCAGGTGGTCAGAAACAACGCCTGTCGATCGCGCGGGCGATTGCTAAGGACCCGGATATTTACATCTTTGACGATTCTTTCTCGGCCTTAGATATGAAAACCGATGCCAAACTGCGCGAAGCTCTTAAGCCAATCACCGGGGAAGCGGTGACATTGATTGTGGCGCAGCGCATTAGCACGATTAAGGATGCTGACCAAATCGTGGTGCTAAATAACGGGAAAGTGGTGGGGAAAGGTAATCATCACACACTTTTGCATGAATGTCCAGTTTATTGTGAAATAGCGAAATCGCAATTATCAGAAGCGGAATTTGCGGCTGAGCTGGAGTGGGGTAGAGTAGGGAATAAAGCAGTGAAAGAGATTCATGGTGGCACGCCGCAGGGGAGCGATCATGAATCCGCCCAAAGTAAAACTAGCCGAGCCAACACTAAGAAAGGAGTAGAAAATGCCTAGAATGACGCAAGATGTGGCAAAACCAAAGAATTTTGGTAAAACTTTCCGGACTTTTTTGCACGACTTGAAAAAATGGCGTTTGTTGCTGATCGTTTCGATTGTTTTGACGATTATCTCGACGGTTTTGGCTTTGTTTGGGCCGCTGATTTTGGGACAGATTACCACCGAAGCCGTAGCGAGCTTTACGGCGACCGGCGAGATTGAGTGGGGAACTATTACTTCGCTGATTATCCAGTTGGTAATTATCTATTTAGCTTCGGCAGTTTTGAATTATATTCAGGGAGTAGCGCTGTCGATTGCCACTGAAGAATACGGCAAGCAATTGCGCAACCAAATTATCGAAAAAATCGCACATTTACCGATTTCGTATTTTGACAAAAATCAGTTTGGTGATACACTGAGCCGGATGAGCAACGATGTCGACGCTGTCACTGGCTCATTGGCACGAATCTTGTCCGAGGTTTTGTCGGATGTAGTGATGATTATTGGTATCTTCGCAATGATGTTAACGATCTCGATTCCGCTAGCCTTGGTGGCGGTATTGATTTTGCCGATTTCGCTGCTTTCTATCTCACGTTTGGCGAAAAAGGCTCAAACCTTGTATCGCACCAATCGCACCACTTTGGGTGAACTAAACAACTCCATCGAGGAAGATTATGCTGGGCAGTCGATCATTAAGGCTAACTCGCACGAAGTAGCTTCGATTACTAAGTTTGAGAGAACTAATCAGAGACTTTACGAAACTGGCTGGAAAGCGCAATTCCTCTCGGCGCTAGCCTATCCAATTATCAATGTTTTGACCAACCTCAGCTACGGGGTAATCTGCGTCTTAGGCGGCGATATGGTGATTAAAGGGAAGCTGGCAATTGGGCAGATTCAGGCGTTTATCCAGTATACCAGCCAGTTTAACCAGCCGATCCAAGGTGTGTCGCAGATTATGTCAAATATCCAGTCTACCATGGCGGCGGCAGAGCGGGTGTTCGGCTTCCTGGAGGAGCCAGAAGAGTCTCCCGATCCTGATCCAGCGCAAACCATCGAGCAAGTACGAGGTGAAGTGGAGTTCCACCATCTTGATTTCTCATATAATCCAGAGAAGGAAATTATCAAGAACTTTTCGATTAAAATAAAACCCGGTATGCAAGTGGCAATTGTCGGCCCGACTGGAGCAGGGAAAACCACTATTATTAACATTTTGATGCGGTTTTACGACCCGGTGAGTGGTTATATTTCCATTGATGGTGTGCCAACTCGCGAGATGAAGCGAGCCGATGTGCGTAAACTCTTTGGTATGGTTTTGCAGGACACTTGGCTATTTTCCGGTACAATCGAAGATAACCTGCGTTACGGTAATATTCACGCTACGCATGAGGATGTAGTGAAGGCTACCAAGATGGCGAGTATCCATCACTTTATTGAATCGTTGCCACATGGTTACAAGACCGAAATTAGCGAAGATTCAGATAATATTTCCGCCGGTGAAAAGCAATTGCTTACGATTGCTCGCGCCATGGTGGCAAATCCGCCGATGATGATCCTCGATGAGGCTACATCTAATGTGGATACGCGCACTGAACAACTCATCCAGGACGCTTTTGCGAAGCTTACACAGGGGCGAACTTCGTTCGTGATCGCGCACCGGCTCTCGACCATTCGCAATTCCGATCTTATTCTAGTAATGAAAGATGGCGAGATTGTAGAGCAAGGGAATCATGATAATTTGTTGGCGCAAGGTGGCTTCTATGCAGAGCTGTACAATTCACAGTTCGTCGAAGAAGCTGAAGTAGCGTAGAAAGAAACGGTCTGCTAGGAAAAGTGGGCCGTTTTTTGATGCAAGCTATTTCGACAGGGAAAGCCTATCTAGAGTAATCCGGTCAATGTTATCGATTTTGAAGGCGGCATTGTCGATAATCTGACTATAGCCGGAGTGCATGAGCTCGGTGGCCAGGCCAAAAACTTGCGCGTACGATAGATAACGGTCCCAAAGAATAATCGCTTCGGGATTTTGATGAGCGAAAGTGTTGAACTGAGCCAAGAAACTCCGGAAGGCTAGGAGCTTTTGCAATTCCGCTACGCCTTTGCGGGTCTTAGTGAGCTGTCGCTCGAGTACGCTTTTGTAGCTCATTTCTGAAGCACCCCTGGCAATGCCGAGCATCTGAAAGATCACCAAGATCATGCCAAGCAGGGCGGGCAAAACCATGGGCACACCAAAAGCCGCAAGGAAAAGTGGAGAGGCAAGCGGGCTGCTAGAATCGATTATTATGACTATGCCGCCGATGATGGCCAATAAAACTCCAACGATCAAGCAGAATTTGAAAACTTGCTTGTAGATATGCTCAATTTTGGTAGTGATGCGGACAGTGGCGGTATTTAGATTGATTTGAGGCAATTTAGTTCGCTGATACAGTCCTAGTGCAATGCCATCTTCTACGCAAAGATTGTACCAGCGTTGGTAGACAATCTGTTGGAGCTGATTTTTGCGAATGAGGTCGAGCAGGTAGGCTTCGTTACGCAAGGTTGGCTGCTTAGTGGTAGGCAACATGCGGATGACATAGTGGTCGCTATGCCGGGAAAGGTGTAGGTAACCTTGTGCGCAGAGATCAAGAATGGCAGCTACGATATCTTTTTCATTTTCGAGCTGGGAGTCGACTAACAGAGAAGCCACGCCGATACCGTAAGGATTGGGCAGCTCCTTGTAATATTGGTAGGGGTTGGTGAGTTTAATCTGCTGATTGTTGGCGTAAACTCGGTGATGGCCGCGGATTTTGCCAATGATGATACCAATTGGGACGGCATAAAACACTACTGCGATAAAAATCAACATCAAAAGAGCGGGTAGTTGAGCTTCCACTGGACTTGTGATGGTAGCCTTTAGCAGCGGAATAAGCTCTGAAGTAATCATAATAGTAGGCATTATCCAGCCGATTATTAAAATAACCTTAAAAACTTTTGGAAAATCTTCAGAATTGGCGTTAGTTTTGCCGAGTTTTTGCTTCATAGTAAATATTATACTACAGGTTGTAAGGTTTTGCCTCGAAGAATTCATCATAAGCTGTAGAAGCTATCGAAACGGGTAGACTTATTGAATGATGAAAAGCGCGGAATTTAGTTCTGGATAAGTTCGGGTTTTGTTCGGGTGGGTAAAAGGACGAAAAATAATAGTGGATATGAGTGTGGGGATATAGGCAGCTGAGTTGGGCGACTTTGAAAATGCAGAATAAGGGAAATAGGGAATTTGTGAAACGGAAAAAAAAGCCACAGAGGTGGAGCGGGCGGCGACTGGGGTGGTAGCTGGATGGATGTGGATGCACCCCTGTATAGCCTAATGTAATGTCGTAAAATCTATATTGTGCGACATTGGAAATCTCCGCAAAAGACGAGTATTCATACGTCAAAAATCAGCAAAAGCATTATTGTTCCCCGGTCAGGTCGAACCGAATTTGTGGCTTATATGTCAACTCACCAGCACTGCTTCTGTACATTCCCACCAGAGCCAACAAAACTCACTCTGAAATCGTCGTAGAAAGAGTCTAGGCCTTTTTATCTACGGCCTTCAGAGCGGCCTTACCAGTGGCTTTGAGCTTAGGATTGGCAACATTACCGATGAATTTCGACTCGGCGCGGCGAGCAACCTCGCGGGAGACAATTTGCTGATTACGGCGCATCCGGGCATCATCAGGGGTATCGGTATTGGGCTTTTTGGCATTTAGTTGGGTTTTAGGGCTATTAGTATTAGCTTTTTCGCTTCTAGGGCTATTTTTGGGGCTTTCTGAAGCCTTTTCAGTGCTAACAGGGTATGACTGCGGTTTAGAGTTTGCCTGGCCTCCTGTAGCCTCTGGGCGGCGATTTTGTGGGCCAGTGTTAGCATTATTAGCGGCGTTTGACGCTGTTTTAGGCTGAGCGGCGGCGGGATTTGACTGTTTGGGTGCAGGCTTTTGCTGTTTTTCGTGCTCTTTCACGAGATTTCCGAGGTCTTTGAGGGTGGGGCGGTCTTTCCCTTCGGCGCTGTTGGGAGATAGTTTCATCTTACGGAAGTCGGCTTGCGGAGTGGGAACATACTGGAAAGCCGATTTCTTGCTTCCCTCTCGGCTAACATCAAAGTTCTGTTCGGTAAATGTTCGGCTATTGTTGGAGATGGGTTTTGCTTCCCTGACGTAATCGCGCGTAGTATAGCTATTATTAATTTGTTCATTCACCATTCGTCCACTATCAGAAAGCTCTTTTTTGTATTTTTCGGACTGCTCGATAGTTTCGCGGATCTCGGCTTCCACTTCGGCGCGGGAGCGGGCATAGCCGCGGCGGGAGCTTTCCACGATTTTGTCAAAATTATCCTGTGGTGTAGTAGGTAGAGAGAGCGTGGTGGCCGAGAAAGCCGGCACCTTTTCACCATTAATAATCATAGAAATCACAAAATGACGGTTATTCATCTGGATGAGATCAGACTGGTCGAAGGTAGGTTCGAACTGTTTAGCTAGAATCGGTGCATCATCGGCTGAAACTCGGAAAGAAATCGTGGTACCGACGTTGCCAAAGACGGCGTCGCGCACCGAATCGGTCATCTGGGAGATATATTGGTTGGCAACGGTAAGGTTGAGGCCATATTTGCGCGCCTCAGATAGAATTACTGCGAACGAATCGGTGGCAAAGTTCTGGAACTCGTCCACATAGAGGTAGAAAGGACGGCGGTCGGCTACATCGGGGATATCCGAGCGGCTCATGGCGGCTAGCTGGACTTTGGTAACTAAGAAGGCACCCAAAATACCGGCATTATCTTCACCGATGAGACCTTTGGAGAGATTTACCACCAAGATCTTACCTTCATCCATGATTTTACGGACATCAAAGCTCGACTTAGGTTGGCCGATAATATTGCGGATAATCGGGTTGGCGGTGAAAGCTCCAACTTTGTTCAGCACTGGTGCGATACTTTCGTTGACTTGTTTCTCGTTCCATTGACCAAACTCATGCTTCCAGAACTGCAAAACCGTTACGTCGGTACAATAATCGAGAGTTTCCTTGCGGAAGTCCTTATCCGTCAGCAAGCGAGAGATATCGAGTAGGGTAGTTTCTGGGCGGTCGAGCAGAGCCAAGATAGTATGACGCAAAATATGCTCTAGCCGCGGACCCCAAGAATCACCAAACATCCGCTTTAACACGCCGATTACTTCCGAACATACATTAGGCTTGCGGCTAGGGTCGGTAATCTCTAGAGGATTGAAGGCTACTGGATAGGCGGTATCAGCTGGGTTGAAATAGATCACGTCCTTAATGCGGCTCTCGGGCACGAAACGTAAATTATTAATTGCAAAATCTCCATGCGGGTCGATAATACAATAGCCTTGATTATAGAAGATATCGCTGAGGGCAAACAATTCTAGCATGCCCGATTTACCAGCACCGGTCTGGCCGATAATATAGACATGGCGCGAACGATCCCGTCGCAACATACCAAATTGATGGTTAATACCGCGGAAATTAGTTAGGCCAAAGGCGGAGATATTTTCATCGTGGTCGGGCTGACCGGTGATTAGCGGCAGCTTAGCTGGCGGCTCGGCGGTCTTAGAGGTAGCCCAAACGATATTTGGCGTCTCTACAGAAGTATGTGGGAGATGATAAACCGAAGCCAGTTCGGAAATATTGAGGATAAAACCATGGTCAGCAAATTGGCGGAGCTTGTACTGGTCAAGGTCGTCTTGCTTAAAACTCCCGCCGGTGAGCTTAAAACCATTGAGATTAGTGGAATTATACTGCTTGAAAGTTCCCACTAAGGCTTGCATATTAAGCTTGGCGCTAGTGGTGTCCTGCCCGAGGTAAACTAAGCGGATTTTCACTTCGTAGCCGAGCTTGGTGGCCTTTTCTTCGGCCTTGGCGATGCGAGTTTTGTCGCGCTCGGAAAGTTCGGGTGTGGCAGCGTCGGTGGTGCCACCAGTCGGGGGCTGGAAAAACGCTCCAAAAGCCTGCCGAATCCAGACCCAGTCAATTACTCCGGCTTTCTTGCCGGCCTTGACGCGTTTTACCCATTTGTCGGTGGTGTCTTTGTGCCAATCATCCGGAATTGGGCGAGTGAGAATCTGGATCCACAGTTCTTCTGAAGCATCAGGATTGAGCTTGGCCAAAGTACCGGTGATACCAGCTAGAGGGTCTACCTCAAAGTTGTCAAAAGTTTTAATCGGGAGAGCCTCGTCTTCGGTAAGAGCTAGCTCGGCTGAGTAGACTACCGGGTATTTATCGCGGTCGTCAGCGTAATCTTCGTTCATTTTGTAAATCTGAACAGTGGGATATTGTGCGTAGATCTGCCCTTCTACGAAACTCTGTAAAATCTTTGGCACCCACACATAGAAGCGAATCTGCCCATTGGTAGAAACAATTTCAAAACTCAGATGTTCTTGTACGCCACCAGAGTTCTTGAGCTCGGCTTTGTCGCGCAAAATCCCATGTAAGCTAGCAAACAGCTGTTCAGCGGCTAATTCCTTCTTATCATTAGCGCGCGGGATTTCTAGCATTAAGAGGACCGAGTCGACATTGAGGACTTTTAGCCGATTGAGCTTGCGATAATTAAGGTAGCTTAAAATACCTAGGATGGCCACAATTGGCACCCAGACATAAGGTTGTAAAATAAAATGGATAATTTGCGCAAGCATGATAACTTTATTATACTATAGTCCCACCAAAACTGCAATTATGGAAGCTAAGCTTCAGCCAAGTCGTAAGAATCTTTGCCGACTTTTTTGAAAAGATCTTTGTTTTGGAGGTTTAAAAGAACGGTAGTTTCTTTTACTTTACGGGCATGGAGGACGCGTTTGACAATTTCTTCGCGGGTGAGCGGCTCGCCGGCGTCTTTGAGGACTTTGGCAATAATGTCTGCAACGGTGCCTTTGGCATAGCCCCAAGTGTTGAGGGCGTAGATTCCCCGCCCGATCAGCACAAAGCGCGAATCTTTGATTAATTCATTATGAATCGCCTGAATCGTAACGTTCTTGCGGCGGAAATCGGAAGCCGAGATAGCTTTGGCAATATCCGAGAAGTGCATCGGCTCTTTTTTGGCCTCTAGTACCACGAAGATTTTATCGCGGATGTTGCGTGGATTTACAGTGGGCCACTTGGTCAGGCCCCATAGCCCATTAAGCGAGGCTAATTGCTTAGAAATCGAAGCGATCGCCTGGATATAGCTGGGATGTTCATAATCTAGTACTTGATCAAGCTGGTCGATAGTCATTGGCTCTTTGTTTTTGCGGATAGTAGCCACGACTTCGTCTACGCGCTCGTGGATGGCAGTAGCATCACCGTAATCGGCAATCCCGATGGCCGAATAATAAGAATCATTCTCATCGATACAAGTAAGATTATCAGAAATAGCACTAATAAAAACGAGCTTCGCACGCTCGCTGGCAGTAGCTGGACGACCATAAATTTGATCTGCCAAAGTGGTAGTCCGCGCCACTCGGCCCAGCTCAGTAAGATTACGAATCATCAGTTTCTCGGCGGCCGGCAGCTCCACAATTTGGCCTTCTTCGGCACCGATGCGCAAGCGTACTAAAATCGCCTTTTCCAGCTGGCGTACCCGCTCGCGTGTGATATTTAGTAATTCCCCGATCTGTTCGAGGGTTTCCCGTTGTCCGGTCAAGCCAAACCGGCGCGAAATAATTTCGCGTTCGCGCTCTTGCTCAATGATACCTAAGCTACCCGAAATGGCGTTTTCTATAATGCTGGCGTTCTGATCCATCAGGTTCCCTTCGTTCCCCACCCCGAACTTTTAAATTAATATTAACATTTAACTTATGATAGCATATTTTACTGTCAATGTCAACAGGTAAAATGCAATTTTTGCAAAAATTTTAAACTTTCTAACGTTATTATAGCACTTTTTTGGCAGATTTGGATAAAAATTATTTAAAATATTTTGCTAGCGGTAAATTTGATAGGCTTAAAAATCGGCCGTTTGGGGTGTTTTACCAAAAAGAGCCGTAGGAGCAAGGTTTTGAGAAAAACTCGCTAGAACGGCTCTAAATGGGCTGAGAATGGATTCTTGGTTAATTGCTATTAGCAGTAACGATGATGTCGGTAGAATAGGTACCAGTGGGGATAGTGGCGGCGGTAGAGATGCCGATATCCCAAGTGTGCTTATGGCTACCGAGGTTAGCGTTATCTTCGGTAGTGCTATCAAATTCCGTAGCGGTATCGGTAAGGGCGGCGTAAGCGCCATCTTTCTTAATACCCCAAGCATTGGTACCGGCGACTACATCGGAGCTGGCGGCAATTTCTGTGCTGCTCACTCCAGCAGCAGTAAGATTGGGCTTGTCAGACTTTAGGGTGACGTTGTAAGTAGTATTGGTGGTGACGGTGGCGGCAATCGTCCCAGTAACCATTTGCCCTGGGGTGATTTGCGAGCTAAAGCTACCACCAGAAACGTCAAGCGTGAGAGTAGGAGTGACGGTCACCTCGATGAGGGCTTGGTTGGTGCCCAGCTGGGGTGGGATATTGGTGGAGTGAATATCGGGATTATTGACGCAGCGCACAGAGAGACCGAGGTAGCGGTAGGTACTATCTGATGGATTGATGCCGCTATTGAATACTAGATTGTAGGTAGTACTCCCATCGGGTGTACTAGACCAATAATTCCCGCTGAGACCGACACTGACGAGATTGCCAGCACTATTGATTACTCCAGCAGCTGGAAAGAAGGCAGCACCCTTAGCATCGGCTATTTTGCCACCTAGCCAATAACCATTGCCAATGACATCTTCACTCCAGTTGGTTCCCACTCTTAGATAATTATTATCTGCTACCAGTTTATTGTAACTATAGCTATATCCGGTAGCATTTGTAGAAGTTTTATTGGTGGTAGGCAACCGCCAACCCTTAGGACAAATACTGCCAGAAGCTTCATCGTTGTTTGCACAAGTCCCAGCAGTAGCGGCGCACCAAGTATAGTAAGCACCGTAATGATTTACATCATTGCTGGAATAATTGTCGCTATCAGGAGTGCCATTGCCTTTAGCATAATAGACGCTATTAGAAGTACTGGTGGTACCCCAGCTAGAAGCAAGCCATGTGGGGATAGTATATCCACTTTTAGGTGCATTGGAATCTTCTGCGGTAAGAGCCTTATTAGTTAGGTTCATATTCTGTGTCATCCAACAGTTGCCATCGCTCAGTTTCTTTACAATATAGCTATGAGCAACGCCATCATTGGTGTACCCGGCATCACGTTTATCAATTAGAGCTTTGCTATCCCCTACTTGGGATTTATTACAAATTTCCGCCGTCATATCCTGCATATAGGTAATATCATTGATAGTGCGCCATTCTTCGGTCTCGGTGGCATAGACCTGGGCGGGCGTAGTGAAGCTCATGAGCATTGAGAGCGGAGCTACGCTGCCGATCAGAGCTGCCACCAGCAGCAGCTGTGGCTGACAGTGTAAAATTTGGTGTAATTTGCGCATGGTGCCCTCCTTTGGCGTGGTATGAACTTGCATTGAATAAACTCGTTTATGTTTTAGATTACGTTAATGTTTTCATTATACCATACTGGTAAAGCTTTGCAAAGCCTGGTTTTGCGGGAGTTTTTGTAGAATTCTGGCATTTTTAAGCTTAAGAAGTAAAAATGAGCTTTATTCCACGTGGCTGCAAATCTTACATCGAGCTACTACGCAAGAAAAGCCCAGCTCGAGTGAGCTGGGAGGTGCTGGAAACTATGAATCGCGAGATATTACAGAGATATTATTGCAGTAGAGTACCAGAGAACGAAACCTCAGTACTCCTGTCGCTATCACTCGCATCAGCGTCCTGTCCGGGACTGTCCGGGTTTGGGACCAGATTGCCATCATTGGTTAGAATAGCTTGCTCGCGTAAGGCAGCGCGGAACTGTTCCGGATTGCCAAATTCCTGCACAATGATACGTGCACAGGCTCTCTGAGCATTTTCTTCGGCCACGTCAAAGGCAACCAAATCGCCAATAATCTGCGTAGCGAGTACATGCCCATCCATAAAGAGGCAGCGGTCATACCGGTCGAACTGGAGGAAGGCGGTCTGGTAGCCAGTGATGAAAGCGTCGCTCAGGGTGCCGATATGGGTGTAGACCTGTTTGCTCGAGTGGGAGAGATAAGTCTTGATTTTGCGTTTCAGACCAGAGGCGGTCAAGACGACCAATTCTCCTTGTGCGTCCGACAGCCAGCCATAGGTATCCTCCACGACTCTTCGCACCATGTTGTCACCATGCAGAAGCAGTGCCGGGCTGTAGACGTGCGCCTTGTGCAGGGCGCTGATGTAGCCATAGGCAAAAGCCTTCTGCTGGTCCTGCTCAGTTACCATTCCGGCAAACATCGCCGGAGCGCTCGAACTGGGATCGGTATCGGCTTCCATGGCACGCTCAGTGCGGGCCTTGGCTTCCGCCTCGGCGTTTCGGCCAAGGTAGCCAAGATAGTAGTACACACTGGCGGTCGGATGATCGCCAAAAACCTCGTCGATCTTTTCGGGCAGAATGCTGAGGTTGGATTCGATCAGGGCTTTGTAGCGGTTGCGGTAACAATTCTTGCTGTTCATAGTTTTTGTCTCCTTATATCAAGTCTCATCCGCCTACTATGAGGAAGCGGATGGTTTCTTGATATAAGAGAGACTCACAGACATTAGAGTACTTAGCCTAGAGGTAGGCTATAATTACATTGTAGCACAGATTACGTAAAAAGTCAATAGCTATAGCATACTTTTGACTTATTCCATAAACACCATTTTTCTTGGAGACGTGTCGCTCGAGCCCATCTTCGTTTCACTCAGATTCTTGGGCGTCATCTCGGAAGAATAAAAACAAGTTTTTTATTCTTCTCTCGATTCCTACAAGATTCGTTACGGGGCCGAGCCGCTCGTCCTCCTCGTGACGTCCGGATCTTCTCAAAAAGGTATTTTATGTACAACTACGGTTTGTTCTTTATTTTTTACGAGTTCTTGTGGCAGTTTTCTTAGCCTTTGTAACAGTTTTCCGCGTTCTAGTAGTAGTTTTAGTGGATTTTGCGGCGGTTTTAGTAGTCTTAGTAGTAGACTTGGTGGCCTTGGTGGCGGCTTTCTTGGCAAAGCGGCCACCGCGGGCGGGCTTTGCTTCAAGCATCTGCTTGGCTTGCTCGAGGGTAATCTTCTTGGGATCTTGATCTTTAGGAATCTTCACATTGTTAAACCGCCCCGGGCCTTTTACATAAGGACCGTAGGCGCCATTGATAATCATAATATCACCCCAGTCGGCATAGATGGAGTCAATTTTAGCTTGGTAAAGTTTCTCGGCAGTAGCGAAATCAATCGTATAAGGGTCGTAGCCTTTGATTTGGATATTATATTTACCACCCTTAAGGTAGGGGCCAAAGGGACCACTAGCGGCAATCAGAGTATTGCCATCTTTGGTGGTGCCAAGCTCACGCGGGAGGGCAGGCATAGCCAACTGCTTGAGGGCTTCGGCCAGAGTGACGGTTTTTTCGGTTTTGCCCTTGGGCAGCGGCGCAAAACGTGGCTTCTCTCCGCCGGTTTTTTCATTATCACCCAGCTGGATAAAACCGCCATGGCGGCCAATTTTAGCATAGATCGGGCGGCCGGTCTTGGGGTCTTTGCCGAGCTCACGAGCATTATTGTAGCGGGCGGCGTCATCGGATTTAAGGACTTCCTTCTGGAACGGGCCGTAAAAATCCCGCAGCATTTTGACGCGCTCTAGCTTGTGGTCGGCAATTTTATCGAGATCTTCCTCGATATTGGCGGTAAACTGATAATCCACGATATTGTTAAAATTATCCACTAAGAACCCGGCCAATAATTCCCCCACCGGCGTAGGCAAGAGCTTGCCCTTGGTAGAGCCGGTCTTCTCGGTAACGATTTTGCGGGTAACTTTAGACTTATCTAATGTTAGCTCTACTACTTCGCGCGGCTCACCTTCAGAATCACCCTTCACTACATAACCGCGAGTTTGGATGGCGGACATAATTGACGCATAAGTGGACGGCCGGCCAATGCCCAGCTCTTCAAGCTTCTTCACCAGAGAGCCTTCAGTGTAGCGAGCGGGCGGCTTGGAGAAATTTTGCCGGGCGGTGATGGTCTGGCGGGTGAGCGGTGCGCCAATTTCCAGAGCGGGGAGCTCTTCCTCCTTGAGACGACCAGTAACTTTGAGGAAACCATCAAAGACAATCACTTCCCCTTTGGCCTCAAAAGTGTACTTTTTCTCGGCCTCGGTGGTGATCTTCACGACGGTTTTCTCGGTTTTGGCGTCGGCCATCTGGGTGGCGAGGGTGCGATTACGGATTAATTTGTAGAGTTTACGCTCGTAATCGTTTTTGCCGGCTACTTCTTGCTCAATGTGAGTAGGACGGATAGCTTCGTGGGCCTCTTGGGCGCCAGCGGATTTGGTCTTAAAGTTGCGCACTTTGAGGTATTCCGAGCCGTAATTCTCTTCTACAAAATGCGCGGTCATGGCAATGGCTTGCTTGGAGAGATTGAGGCTATCGGTACGGTGATAAGTAATCAAGCCAGCTTGGTATAGAGCTTGGGCGGCGGTCATGGTAGTCTTGGTAGAGAACCCTAGGCGCGAGTTGGCTTCGATCTGCATAGAAGCGGTAGTAAAAGGCGGCGCCGGGTGGCGTACGCCGGGAGTTTTGCTGGTATCGGCTACGGCGAACTTCGCATCAGCGATTTTCTCGAGATAATTTTGGGCGGTTTTCTCGGTGGTAAAAGTATGATCTAGAGTGGCCAGGAGCTCATTCTTCTCGGCATCGCAGAATTTCCCAGTTACTTTGAACTTGGCGGCGCTGGCAAATTTCTCAATTTCCTTCTCTCGCTCCACGATCAAACGTAGTGCTGGTGACTGCACCCGCCCGGCGGAAATCGCTCCGGGGACTTTGCGGCGCACTACGCCAGATAGGTCGTAACCTACCAGCATATCCAGAGTCTGGCGGGCTTGCTGCGAAGCCACCATGTCCATATCTACCGTCCGCGGGTTCTGAATGGCCGCCTCGAGCGCGGGCTTGGTAATCTCATGGAAAGTAATCCGGCGGGTGTTTTTGGGTAATTTTAGGACTTCGGTAAGATGCCAAGAAATCGCTTCTCCTTCGCGGTCTTCATCGGTGGCTAGCCAGATAGTCTCGGCGGCTTTGGCGGCACGCTTCAGCTCAGCGATGATTTTGTTGTGCCCGGGGTCGATCTCGTAAGTGACGTCAAAAGTTTCCTTGTCGACTTTGGTATCTTTGCGAATATGCCCTACTGAGGCCAAAACATGAAAATCCTTCCCGAGATATTTCTCGATAGTATGAGCTTTGGCCGGAGACTCGACAATCACTAAGTTTTTAGGCATATATTTATTACATTACATGATTTTACGTAAAAATGCAAGAGAAAAAATTCCCCGCCAGAGTTGGCGGGGATGAGGTGTGTTGCAAAGGCTACTTTAGCCGGAAATTGTAATCGGCAAAGAGTATGGTAGCTTCTTCGCCAGAAATACCAGCGCGTACCCAGGCCGAAGCCGGTTCTAGCTCTGCGGTGGAGCTTTCGGTGACTTTGCACTGGACTATCAGCTTGGCATTGGCGCCGCGATGGTCTTTGCTGTCGGCGGAGTAGCCGGAGTAGGCTCCAAGGTTGGCGCCGTATTCTGCTACTGCGTCCGGGACCTCAGTGCCCTCGGGGTAATTGGCGCAGTACAGTACTGCGCTGCCCGGGACTAGGCTGAGCCGTTCCGGCAAGATAAAGCCGGCGCAGACTCCAGAGTGGGTGGATTCCTGGAGATTAGTATAGCTGAGTAACAACTCTACTGTATCTCCGGGCTTGACAGCTATGGACTTTTCTTGCCATTTAGCAGGGCCCTTCCCTTCCTCGGCCGCTAGCCGCGCGCGCAGAGTTACCTCAAAGGGCACATCAGCGGCCGGTTCGGCTGAGGATGCAGAATGGAGCAGCAGGTAGGCTGCGCCTGTCAGAGCGCCGACTACCAGAACCGCCGCTACAACGATAATTGCAGCATTGACAGCATTTCGTTGTTTCTGGCCTTCTTCGTGCATAATATACTTCCTCACTTTCACAGAATTGGCCCAAAAAGTACGCTTTTTAAGCTTTGCAACACAAAAATCTCAAAGAGCGTAGACAACTAGGCCTATACTTCCATTGTAGCACACTTTTGCTAAAATGTCAATGGTTTTAGCATAAAATCTGTCAAAATGCACAAATTAGTCACTCAAATACACTTTTTCTCGAGGCGCGTTCTCGGCGCCCGTCGTTACGGGGCCGAGCCGCTCGTCCTCCTCGTGACGTCCGGATCCTCTTCGAAAAAGGTATTTGCAGCGACTAATCTACTGCAATAAAATAAACCCCTACCGGCATGGTAGGGGTGCGGAGGTTAGATATTGGTGGCTTCGCCATGGAAAGCGAGTTGGCCGTCTTCAGTGGTATAGAGACCGTCCTCGGCCATGGCGTTGATCTGCCACTCGGTGGCGGGATCTTGCTCGGCGGTGCGCTCGTAAATCAGGTTGTCGTTGCGCAGGATCTGCAGTCCGTAATGGCCGGAGTGCTTGGCGTCGGGCGTCAAGGTGAGGAAGATCTCATCCTCATGGTCATCATCGACATACCCGATCTGAATCTGTACGGCAAGGCCGCGGTGCGGGTCGTCTTCGTCGGCGAGAATGGTGTAGGCCTCATAATCGTTCAGGCCCTTCGTATTGGGGCGGCCGTCCAGCTCGCGGTTCCAGCCGGCCAGAAAAACCGTCTCCACCAGGAAGGGTGTGCTTTCGTCCACATCCAGCAGCTCCACCAGGTCTTCGCCGCATTCATCGCTCTGATCTTCCAAAAACTCCAAGAATTCCTCGCGGTCGATAAACATAAATGTAACCTCCAGAAAAAATGTACTGCTTCGCAGCCAAATCTATTATAACATATTTTGGTGGGAGTGGTGAAATAAAGTGCTTCTCGAGCTAGTTTTGATGTGGTTACGAGGAGGTATGATTGCGTTTTATGATGCTTGCCCCCTAAAATAACCCCGCCATTGCTGGCGGGGCGCGGGGTTAGGAAGGCTGATTAATGGGGGCAGAGGGGCTGCTGATGGAGCTGGAGGTATCGGCTACGATTGGCATAGGTACAGTAGTGGAGGCGGCAGAAATATCCAGCGAGGTCAGCACTTCTACCAGCTCATTGCGCAGCTTCTCCAGCTGCACACGTTCGGCTTGCCGCCCGGCGGTCAGATAGGTATAGGTGTCGCTGGGGCGGCTTAAGAGTACTTCGCTCTGATAGTGTGCGATCAAATCTTCGCACCGTTCCCGCCCGTCCTCGGGTAGGTCGTTGACGGTGATCAGATTGTGAATCTGCTCAGTGGCTTCATCAAAATCAAGTGAAGCTTGGATAATACGATCGATCCCGGCGATCAGCTGCTCGGTACCGGTTGGCGTCAACCAACGCTGCCGCTGGTTTTTGATCTGTTGACAAACGTATTTCAGGCTGGGCTGCGGCTGGATATAATTATGCATATCTCTCGTCCTTCCTAGATGTGAATTTGCCCGCTAGGGGCATGCGAGGTACTAAAAGTACCCTATCCCTCTATTGTAGCACAGATAGTTAATTTTGTCAATAGGCTGAAGTTTAATTGCGAGAACAGAGATAAAGCAAAAAGACCCGCTCTAGAAGAGCGGGGCGGAGGGGTAAAATAACTAATCGTGGTAGCCTAAAATCAGGTCATGAAATAAGAAGTAGACGCTGTAGCCGAGAGCGAAAAAAGTCATAAAGCCATAGAACAAAGGTATGCCGATTAAAGTCTCAAGAGCGGCTTTGCCGCCGGAACGGAATAGGTCATTAATTGACGTAACGACCGCAGCACCAATCACAAGAGGCGCCAACAACACGCAGAGTAGAACTTCAGCTAAAATGCGCAGGTTCTCCAAAGTCAGTTCGAGACGCTGTGGCACTATAGAGTGGTCAGAGCAGTCTATAAATCTTCCTTTCATAATTTACCTCCTAAAGTACTCCCCTCCTAGGCTTAATTATAGCATGAGTCGTTAAAAAGCCAAACGGCCCCAGAAATTAGGTAAGGGTGGGCATCACCTAAGTTCTGAGGCCATTTGGCCCTATAACGCATCGTCGTTCGACCCCGGAATCCCGGGAGCGCGACCCACCTCACACAAACACGGGGCCCGCCGGTTATAGGGATTGCTATGCCTTCGAAGTGGTCCCTAAAAGTGGAGGTAATACTTACAGCCCAAGACCAAAAAAGAGAAATCTTGAACCCTAGGGGTTTCAAAAGCACGCAATTTCTGCTATTCTAGAGATAACTCCAGAATAGGAAATATTTTGGTTTATTTAGGTACAGTTGGAGCTACATGATGCAATTAACTCTAACTAATAAGCAT
>CAYMCF010000010.1:0-23290 GCA_964388975.1 uncultured Candidatus Saccharibacteria bacterium
TTTTACTCTCTAGAAGAACAGGGGTGTAAAACAACTAGAAAACGGTATTAGACCAGAAAGTAAACTTTCTTTTCACTCCGTTCCTGCGGCGGACGAATCCTCTTTAATGAAAACTACAGGTTATTTTTTGCTTAGCGTGAAGTGTAATGACTCAGGCTTCTATCCTCTCGCTTCCGTTCGGGGTTTATAGCAGTGTTCATTATACCTGTTTTGCGTTATAATAGTTTTATGAATTGGAATCCATTATACCCGAGTAACGATAGAACTAGCTCGCTTGAAGATGCAATCCGGGAAGCGGAGTGGGAAGATGACCTTCGCCAAGCCGAACAGGCACAGCAAGATGATAATGATGACTAGTTTTCAGCTTTATGAGCGGCTGTAAGGTAGACAATTATCATTATTTGTGATATCATATAAGTATTAAATATTAATGGGGGTGTACCTTATGAGTTTTGGAACCAAAACGGCAAATTTCTTTGCCAAGTATTCTACTGTGCGGTGGAATCGCATCCGGGTATTGCGTACATTGAGCCGCCAGGCTTACTTGGCAATCGCGAACCATCAAATGCATAGCTTCGAGCAATACGAATTGTCGCGTCGGTACGCAAAATGGACGTGTGGCCACATGATTAATACTTACCCCGGGCCGTACTGCGATCTTAGCTTTGCGCCTTGGCTGGAAGATGACCAGCTGGCAGCAGATCCGGCTCGGCGCGAGCGAGACGATGCGCTGGTCGTGGATCGGCTCGGTTTCGTAGTGCGTCATTCGCCTAGCTACTGTGCTTGGAAAATTTACGAGCAAACCGGCAGGTGGCTCAAGTGCCCGGCCGGGTTCTACTGGCATGCGCGGTATTGGCAGGAGCTGCTAACGGTAGCGAATGGTTTTACCGCGGTACCGCCAGATAGCAGCCTCGAAAATGGCCACCATTATGTTGGTATCCTGCCCGAGGCGGGTGAACATGGCTTGGTAGTGTGGTTTGAGCACCGTACCGTTTTAACTCGCCAGGGCACGCTTGGGCCGCGCACCGATAATGTCATTTTAGTATCCACCTACTTACCGATTGAACATGCGTACAAATGGTTGGAAGGTGAATACGGCTTTAGATTTTTCCAAATTGTTCCTGATGACAAAGTTGTTTGGGTCGAGATTGACTAAAACTCTCTGCCTCGTCGCTAGGACGAGGCAGATTTTCTTGTTACCAGAACCCCTGGATGATCTCCAGGGGCTTAAGGTTAATATCTAGGCATTCTCTGGAGTGGTAGTCTCGGTAGTGGTTTCGGTAACAGTTTCGACGACTGTAGTCTCAGGTGGCGTTACGGGACCGCCATCTGCCATCTCCATCAGCGTTGCATAGGTTTTGCCAGCTTGGCTATTAGGGTCGACGGTTGGAGCTGCTTCGGCTGGGGCTGGTGTGGTACCTGCTGCGGTTTCTGGCTGCGGAGTAGAGGCCTGCTCAAGCGCGGCAAGGCTGTCACTGGCGCGGTTGGCAGCGTCTGCCAGCTCGGTCGGATCAGGGACGCGATTAACTTCTTCGACTATGGCAGTGAGATCGGGTTGCCGATTAGCTTCCTCAGCTATAGCTACAAGATTAGGCTGTTGATTAGCCATATCGGCTAATTCTTGCCAATTCGGCGCGGTTTCGGCGCCTGGGTTAGGTTGATTTTCTACGGAATTTGGAAAATTCTCCATAAATTCCTCCTGTTTAGGTTTGATGTTTGTTTTATTACACTCTACCTCTATTGTAGCACACTTCGCTCAAAAAGTCAATAGTTAGTTAAGGCTTAGTTAACTAATTTAGAACAACCTCTAAGTTTCAAGTAGCTATCTACATTATAGAACAATTCTGGGTTATTGTATCTATTTTCCCACTCACGAAGAATAAGATTGAGCTGCTTAAGTGAGAAGGTGAGATCACGATAAATGTGTCTTAATGCTCGTTTAATTACGCTCCAGACATTCTCTATGTGGTTAGTAGGACCAAAGTAATAGTTATCATGATCACATCTCTCATGGTCATATCCAGCTAGTGATTCTTGGTTGTAGGAAGCTAACCCATCCGTCCTTATTAAGCTTCCTTTCTTGACATAAGCCTTCACAAAGTCTTCTATAGCCTCAGTATCCCTAGCATAGACTATCTTCAGTATAAGTTGTTTACTACCAGGATTAATAGCTCCAGCTACGAGTTTTTGTTTACCATACTTCAGTCTACCAAAGAAACTACCATCTATCTCCACTATGTCTTCTAATACTACGTCAGACTCTGCTAGTGAGGCTCTAAGACGCTCTAACCAGCGTTCGATAGTAGGATAAGATATACCAGTAAGTTTTACTATATCACCAATGCCAATCTTCTGTTGCCAACACCAGATAAGGATGTAGATTTGCTTGTAAGTGAGATTACTACTCCTGAAGATCGTTTCTGACTTAACTGAAGATTTATGTTTACATTCTGGACAATACTCATAGTTAGATCTAAACTTAATCTTCTTAGAACCGCAATGACTACAAGTACAATCTCCCCATATGCACTTATAAAAGTTACGGTGACAGTGGTACTCATTTGGTAAATCTGCTATAGACTTAAAAGATGTATGAGTTTGTGGTACACTAGACATAGAATAACCTTTCTTTGATTAGTTTGCTATCACTACTAATTATAAAGGTTATTCTTTTTATTTGTATTGTTTCTTTCTGGATTAGTTAATTGAACCGTTAGTTAAGCTAAAAGCTACTTAATGCTTACCTCTCTGCGCGCAAAATTCTCGAATCACTGGAATTTTGCTCAAATATTGATTCCACATCCCTACCAAGCCTTTGCGAGTATCATTAGGGTCGGCGTAATTAGCCGATTGCGTGCTCGGCACGTAGAGCGGCGTGACCATATCGCCAGCCGCCATCCAATCGCGACGGCAACCAGTGGAAGTGACCGGGGAGATCGTCTCGATATTGCCCACCCAGGCGCGTCCCCAGTCATCGCTACAAAATAGCCAGATGGCTTGTCCGTCATGAGACTGGAAACTTTCCGCACTCACTTGCCCGGCCAGGATAGAATAGCTGGTGAATTTGTTTACAAAAGCTTGGAAGTTCGGCGCTAAGTTGGCATTTATAGATAATAATTGCGGGACATTTTTGTTTTTGCCGCTAGGTTGCCAATTCTCAGCGATCGGAGTTTTGTCTACTTCCTTGTAAAAATCATTACGCATTTGCCCGCGCGCCAAGGCTTCGCGGTAATCTTGCTGAGTGTTGTAAGCATCGGTAGTGCCAGCAAAAACAAAATCTGCATTCACTGTAGTTAGCTCGCGGAAGCCGCGTACACGACTCAGTTCGCAAAGTTGCTGTTGCAGAGCTACTGGTAGCATAGTCGAAGCTAGGCTGTACCCTTCACCAATTTGGCTCATACCTTCACCGCGCGGCCCGCGGATAATATCCGGTGCAAAATGCCACAAACCAGTTTTGTTATTTAGATAATAGCTGCGCACCTTAACGGTGTCATTATTGAGAGCATAGCCTAAGATCGCGCCGCGGCCATCGCTCAGCTGGAACGGTTCGGAGAACAAAATCGTTTGCTGGTCTAAAGTCATCTCGTAAGCCGGAGTAAGACCGCTGCTAGCTAGATTGGTAGTGGTGAGGCGGTAATCATTGCCATCTTGCCGCCAAGGGTCGCCAGCAATGGTGGCACGTGCCAAGACTTCCGCGCTGCGCTCCGGAGTGACGGCGGTGAGGACGGAATAATTATTTGAGGACAATGGCTGAGCAGAATTAGATGGTGTGATAGTTGCTGGCTGAGAAGATGGATTTGCAGCTTGTGCAGATAAGGCGGTGGGTAAATTTGCGGCCGGTGTGGGCTGAGCAGTGTGAGTTTCTTCGGCAATAATCGCTTGGAAAGCGGCGTCTTCAGCAGTAGCCGGAGTAGGCTCAGCGGTGGACTGGTTTTGCTTGAGTAATTGGATCTGTTGATAATAATCAAACTGTGCACCGTAGAGGTGTCGCTCGAGCTGGTCCATGGCAGCCTGATAAGCCGCCATTTGCTCGGGAGCGGCTTGAGGCTTAATACCTTCGAGGAACTGCTGGCGATACTTTGCAAAACCTACTGGTGTACGGTAATCAATCTCACCCTTGGTCGGTGCGGCTAAGAAATTTTGTAAATCCGCAAGGTTGAGATTTTGCCAATTGCTGGCGTCGTACCCGGTGGCAACGGCCAGAATTTGCCGTTCGCGCGGAGTTTGTGAGATTTGTTGGAAGATGTTATCAAGCTGGGTTGGCGTGGGAGCTACCTGGAGCAAGAATGCTTGGATATCTGGTGTAGAAATTTTTCCACTCGCTAGTTGCGCCTGGACTTGCTGGCGCTGCCCGGGTGTAGGGGTGGGAGCTTTGGTAGTAAGCGCGTTGGGATTTTTCCCGTTGGCAAAATAGGCAATAATCTTAGCCTGCAACGGTGGATTAGCCGGAATTTGTGCCGCCGCGGCATTGCCGGCATTTAGAATATTATCTTGTGATTTTTGGCTGCGCGACATCTGGCCTAGCCCACTCTTGATCTTCCCAAACATAAGCTTATTATACCAAAAAAGTTGGGAGAAGTCGAGAAAAAGCTGGAGCCGGCTTTTATTGCACTCATACACTTTTTCTCGAGGCGCGTTCTCGGCGCCTGCCGTTGCAGGGCCGAGCCGCTCGTCCTCCTCGTAAGTCCGGATCCTCTTCGAAAAAGGTATTTTGTGCAATAAAATACCGCTAGCTTAGGCGATTACAGCATAGCAGAAATTTTTATGCTTGTAAAACCACGTCCGAGTGTGCTATAATAGTATTGTTAAACAGAATCATTTCAAGAGCAGACATAAGTGTGGTTTTTGCTATCGTCATCGCTCGAAGATAGAAATCGACACCGTAAGGTAGATTAGTCTTCGAGGATGATAATGTCTGCGAGATGATCTGTTTAACACCCTTACGGTGTCGTTTTTGTAGGCAGAGTATGTATTGCAAAAAGGTGCTCCGAATATCACAGTAAAACAGGTAAGCTATGGAATAAGCAACATAGCTGGCTTGGTGATATTTTTTGTGCTGATTTTGCGTCCTCTATTACTTATTGTGCTGGGCATGAGCGACACCTCCAGGGGCAACATAAAATCAAAGGAGGGCATGATGCACCAACATTTGCCACAAAGGCTAAAATTATTATTTTTTAATCGAATAAAAAGATTAACTAAGCCCAGAAACCGCCAATCGGGAAGTTTGCTCAAGCATTGCCGTTGGCTCAGTCATTTCTTGCCGAGTGGCTGCCTGGCGCTATTTTTGTTGCTAGGAATATTCTGTTTGAACCCTGCAGCAAAGAGTAAAAGTTTTGCCCTGGAAACTGCCGAAGCTAACTCTACTGATACCATAGAAAAAGGGAATAACGAACCGGTGGATTTGCCGGATGATAATAATGATTTTGTTGACAATTTAGCTGAGTTAGAAGAAGAGAATAATACTGATGGGGAAAGTATAAACTACGACGATTTAATTTCTCCTCTCTCTGTAGATTCTTCTATCAACCTCACTGTCACCAATCTAGAAATGCCTGCTACCGAAGTCCCAGCCGATGGTATGGCATATCGTAGCCATAACGTAACGGTAAATGCGGTAGATGTGAGTAATTATAGCTTAACCCTTTCTTATGCCGAGGCTAATGGAGCCTTACGCTTAGATAAGGACAATAATGCTACGCTCAAAGATGCTGGTACTATTGGAGTAACTATGACTAGTATGGCCGATGATACTTGGGGTTGGGCTTGGAGTGATAACTTAGCTAGTGGTGATGAAGCTAGCCTGACCTATTATGGTATGCCAAAGTTTGGTACTAATGCTACTAATATGGCTACAGGATTACTAGATACTCCAGCAGTGAATAACTTCAATGTAAACTTTACTAAGAAACTAGTCTTCGGAGCTAAGTTTAGTAAGCAGGCTTTTTCTGGGACTTATCATACTAGTGCTATATTATCCCTTGCCGCAGTGCCAAAGTTTACCGCAGGCTTATGGCAACTACCGGATGGTACTACCAAAGATTCTGGTATTGTTACTATGCAGAGTATGACGGCAGATGTGTGTAATCAGGTAGCTACGCCAACGGCTAGTACGGCTTCTACTCCCTACTTAGTTCTTAGAGATGATCGTGGTGGTGGGTATACGAACGATGATATTGCTAATAGCTATCTGATCGGTAAACTGCGTGATGGCAAATGTTGGATGCTGCAGAATTTGAACATTACAGACAAGACTATGACGTCTATGGATTCTAATGTCTCGAAAGATTTTATCCTCCCTGCTTCTACCTTGTCGTGGAACGATAGTGTAGAAGTAAGACAAGTTTATTATCCATATGTCGAAGATACAGGCAATGATATTAATAAATACGGCGCCTACTATAATTGGTATACTGCAACAGCTGGCACTAACGGAAGCTCTGCTAGTATTTGCCCGAAGGGCTGGCGTTTACCAACTGGCAAAGATAGCGGGGAGTTTGCTATCTTAAAAGGAACGGGTTATCTTCTCGTGGGCGATTTTTCTCTTAACTCTAATTCCGGTTGCTGGCTTGGTGGTACTAAGGCTGATGCTCCAGGGGTCGCCTTTTTCCCGGCTGCTGGGTCCTTCGGTGCCAATCGTTCCTCTGTGGTCGGTCCGGGCACCGTTGGCAACTATTGGTCTAGCACAAGATCTAGTGATACCGGTGCATATTATTTGCGATTAAGAAGTGGTGAGGTTTCTACGAATAATGGCTTTACATCTAAAGAAGGTATTTCTGTCCGCTGCGTCGCTCAATAAAATCTAAAATAAAAAAATCACCATTCTAATCAACCTTAAGCTCTTAGCTCTTAACCTAAGCTAGGGGCTTTTGGCATCTCAATTTTGCTAGATCAACTTCCGCTCAAAATCCTCTTCATTTTTAGCTTAATTTCTATTCAAATTGTGCTTTTTGCTAAATTTTGCCCAATTTCCACCTAAATTCCAAAAATCTTATAATTTTTCTGGATTTAATTCCAAATTTCTTATAATATTCTTGGATTTTGTTTTAGTTTTGCGCAAAAAGTTATTAAAAACAAAAACAAGCTCCAGAGAGCTGTTCTTACATATGGTACACCCGACAGGATTCGAACCTACGAAAAATGTAGAAACCGAGAAAAATAAATTTATTTATTTTTTGAGGTGCCGCCCATTTTTCTAGCGCTTGCGCTAGACCTTTTGCTCCGCAAGCAAACGCTCTATCCAGCTGAAATCTGTGGTACACCCGACAGGATTCGAACCTACGACCTTTTGCTCCGCAAGCAAACGCTCTATCCAGCTGAGCTACGGGTGCACGCTACTTCTTCTGCATATTCTCGCCCGGTTGACCTTTTGCTCCGCAAGCAAACGCGATCTTTGACTGACTCGGCATGCGCCTCGGACAGCCAGCTGAGCTACTGATGCAGTTTTTACTTTCACCTAGGGTGAGCATAGGCGTAGCGTGGTGCTACTCAAATGCTCACTTGAAATGAAAATGAGCATCATGCATAAAACATGACACTGTCATTATAGCACATTTTTTCTAATCTGGGTAGACCTATTTATGATTTTCTTAAAAATCGCTGTTTTGGGGGAAGAAAAATGGGAAAATTGCTTGTTATCTGGAATTTTGTGCTACAATAGAGGTATGAAAAACACTGCGAAACTTTCTGGAGGTCAGACGCGGCTACGCTTAGAGCGTGCAAAGGTCAAGTTGTTAGCTTCTTATTATGGGCATCCGGCGCGAGATTTGCGCTTGATTTGTATTACTGGTACTACTGGCAAGACGACGGTGGCGCATTTTGTGCACGAGATTTTGCGGGCAGCTAGCCAGCCGGCGGCGATTTTGGCTTCGGAGCAGACCATCAAAGCTTCCATGCTACACAAGTTTCTCAATGACGCTTGGAAGGCCAAGGTTACTTATGCGGTGATTACTGCTCCGGCGGCAGCGCTTGATTCTGAGACATTCTATGGTTTGCCGATCTATATTGCGGCGATGACCGATTTTATGCCAGGGAATCTGAGTGAGAACGAGACCAAAGCTTATCTCGATGCGAAAGCTAAGCTTTTCCGGATGAACCCAGAAGTAGTAGTGCTCAATCGCGATGATAGTTTCTACCCGGAGTTTGCCGGTTTCCGCGGCAAGACCGAGACCCTTACTTATGGCGCGTCGTCGGATTCGGACATGCGAATTGAGTTTTCTAAATTGTACCGCAAAGGTTCGGAGGCAAGCTTAAGCTTTGGCAATAAGACTTTTACAGTGGCCAGCTTTTTGACCGGCGAGCCTATGATTTCTTATATGGCTTGTGCGGCGGCGATTGCTACGGCACTAAACGTGGCGCCAGCAGTTATTGCTGAAGGCATCGCAAATTACGAGCAAAACTAGCCCTCGTGGCGAATTACTTCGTTAAAGTTTCCAGTGCTCACTCACCGTACTATAAGTACGGCTCGTTCCGCGCTTCAACTTTGCCTCGTCCTTCATCCACGATGCACTAGTTTTGCCTTGAACTAGCTCGCTAGGAAGCAAAGGGTCCGTATGGATATGCGCTTAATTCTTCCTTGCACTAAGCTATTCTAGACAAAGGTTTCTCTGTGGTAATGCTTCAACTTTGCCTCGTGCTTCATCCACGATGAACTAGTTTTGCCTTGCCTCTAGTTATTCGTTTCAACTTCACGAGCTCTATGTTATAATAAACTTAAGCTTATATTAATATAGCATGGAGTTCTTATGAATAACAACCCTAACCCCGACTCGGCTACCGGTAATGTACCGCAACAGCCTACGCCACCAATTTCCCCGGAACCAAATCAAACTACTAGCCTCATCGCCGACGCTACGACTGCGGAGACGGCTACAGCTTCAAATGCAACTAGCCAGCCGGACGCCAATGTGGCAAACCCTCCGGTAGATACTCCGCCAGCTAGTACACCCACTCAGCCTGAGAATACGGCACAGTCTGCTCCAGCCGCTGCAAATCCGGCCTCAGCTATGAGCTCTCCCGCCAGTACTCCGCCCGTTCAGAATTCACCGGCTCCAAATACTACTGCTCAGAATCCTACCAAAACTCCAGCAGCGCCCATGAACCCCGCTACGAAGAAACTAATTATTCTAATTGCCGCGATCGTGGGTGGCTTAATCGTGGTGGGCGTGGTGCTGGCGATCGTGTTTTTGGTAATTCTACGAGTGGATTATAGCGAGACTTATCGTACCGCTAAGGAATTGCGCCCGAAAATTGTGGCTATTCGCAACGATTACAGTTGCGAAAGAGTATTAACGAACTTAAAAAGCGAATACACTTCTGATAAAAGCTACGGTAATGATATTGAGAGCTGTAAAGCCAGCTTTGATGGCGTGGAAGATTTGGTGAAAAAGCTCGGAGAAACCGCCGGCGTGAAGCGTGATGGTGACATTCGGGAAAGATATGATGCTTTTGTGACGACGTTTGATGCGGCGGTACCAAAGCTAGAAGTATTAGCCGAGAAGCTAGAACTATATCAGACTTGGCACAAGTATATTGTGGCAGTAGATAATCTGACGACGCAAGATGCTGAGTCGGCTTTCCGGGCGGCGGCAGTAATTTTGACTAGTTCTAATAACGAAGCCCTAAAGTCTTATGGTGAAGGCTGGCTGGAAAGGGCTTGGGCTTACGCACAAGCTTATCAGGCTTATTACAATTCTTCTTATAGTGATCCTAATCGTGATGATTTGCGTGACGAAAGGGATCGAACAAATTCTGAGCTAAAAGCTTACGTTGCTAGCAATAAGCCAGAGATTACGGAGCTTGCCCCGCTTAGCTTTAATGATACCGCCAAGATGGCTACCAACTTTGCCTCACTATATGATTTGATCGCTAATACTTACGAGCAGCATTATGACAAAGACAGTGGTGACTGTCTGAACTTCCTCGGGGAAATTCACTGCGAGTAGTATATATAATATATAGTACTAGAATCCAAAAGTGGGCCGTAAGGCTCACTTTTGGTTAGGATAGGTTGTGGAATATTCATGCCTTAATTTATTTAGTATTTGGCCCATCTCTTTGTACTCTCCATTTGCAAATTGCGCTTCAGATTTTGCGATACTTTTTAAGAACTCTTCTTTAGATAAAATCGGTACGCCATCTTTCATCTCTTTCTGGGTGGATAGTTTAGCTGCTATATTTCGCTCGAATTTCCGCTAATACTTGATTTATTTCTTTGTATTGATGGCTTCTAATTTGCCTACGTGATATAGCTAAGTCATTTAGCAATTGTTTTTCGCTTCTCAAAGAGATATTATCCAAAGTGATTGTCATTACTCTGATTATATCATACATTGCAAAGTTATTTTTGTGATTGTCGGTTCCTGGGATTCTGGTATTGGCAAAAGTGTAGAAAGCGTGCTATAATGGAATTGTCTAAACTATACAATTTGAATTCGGAAAAAGTGTTGTTTGAGAAAATGACACCATAAGGTGAACAAACAGCATTTTTGCCGAAGGTTCGTATGGTTTAGACACCCCTTGTGGTGTCATTTTTGTAGATGACGAATTCAATATTGCCCGGTTGCTTATCTTTGGGGCGATTGTTTTCTGATGCAAAATGTTCCACGTGGGCATAATACCTAAAGAGGAGGGCATGATGCACCAACATAAGAAAATATTAGTTTTTGATAAGTTGTGGAAGCGACTTAGATATAAGCAAAGTACAGAACTTAAATATCATAGTATTCCTAAAAGTGATTTAAGCTCTAAAAAGAGTTCTAGGCATTCTCAACTTATCAAATTAAGTAATTATAACTTACGATATATTTCTTATAGTATTCCTCTACTGTGCATCATGCTGCTCTTGGGGCTTGGAGTAATAAGTTTTAACCCGGCGGCGAATGAGCGGATTTTTGCTTTAGGAAATAACCAAAATGAAACTCAAGCTGGTTTGCCCTCAGAAGCTGCCGCAGAGACTGAACCGCTTTTAGAAGAAAACTCAGCTGATGAGGGGAATAGTTTAGACGAGAATACCACAGGGAACTATGATGATTTGATTGCGCCGCAAGATAATAACCTTGGCTCGGCCAGTATTACAATTACGGCTACGGATAACCAATATGGTGCCGACCAAAATGCAGCGACCTGGGTGGCTGGGAGCGGCATGGCTTACCGTAGTCATCAAGTAACAGTGGATGTGAACGAGATTACTGGCTATAGCCTAAAAATCTCTTACGCCAGCGGCAAAGATGCGTTGCGGCTAGAAGGCGATAGTCGATATTTTGCGGATGCGGCCGGTAGAACTCCAGAGAATATGCCGGATAACACTTGGGGCTTTGCCTGGGGTGCCGCCAACGCTGACGAAACAACGCTACCATATTATACAATGCCGCAGTTTGGTGCTACTTCTACCGATTTAGCTACTGGCTTACTAGAGCAACATAACGCTTATCAAGATACTTTCACGAAAAAGTTGGTTTTTGGAGCGAAGTTTGGCAGCCAAAACCTACCGGGGCATTACAAAACTCAAGTAATATTATCCCTTACCGCCTCGGCGCAAGAGGTGACTACTACGCTGAAAGATCTTACTTACATGCACGAGATGACGCCGGAGATTTGTAGCTCAACCGTTCCAGGCGAGTCAAAAGCTTTGATTGACTGGCGAGATGGCAGTAGTTATGTGGTAAGTCGTCTATCTGATGGTGAAAATGGGCAGGGGAATTGTTGGATGTTGCAGAATTTGAAGTTAACCAAAGAAGGTATAGAAACTTGGAAGGCATCACATCCGGATGATCTTAACACGATTCAACTTACTAGTAAGTATTCTGATGTAGCAGACGATAACCTTTTTACTATGCC
Source organism: uncultured Candidatus Saccharibacteria bacterium (assembly GCA_964388975.1). GTDB lineage: Bacteria > Patescibacteriota > Saccharimonadia > Saccharimonadales > Saccharimonadaceae > Nanosyncoccus. The sequence goes on from CAYMCF010000010.1 coordinate 11,839, forward strand.
AACCACGAAAACAAAATTAAACACAACTTCATACGAACAAGATTTTGGTAATAATAATGGACCTTCGTCTGCTCGTATATATAATGGGCCTAAAAATGCTGGTGCGACTAATTTTACTGCTTGGAAAACAGGATATGGCGCCTACTATTCTTGGACGGCTGCAAATGCCGGAACATCTGTAGATAGCGGAGATGTCTCATCTAGCATCTGCCCTAAGGGGTGGCGTTTGCCAACATCAAATAGAGCTCTAGGGGATGAAGGCTATAAATATAGCTTTGACTGCTTGGCTATAGATTCGGTTACAGGTAATAAAATTGCAATAGGAAAAGCCTGGAAAGAAGCAAACTATACTAATGATAGCTTATCATTGACTGATGCGTCTGGTGCTATATTAAATGGAGGATTCTATTCAGCGGCAGGGCAAATTGACACAGGATCGTTAGGCTATATAGGTTCTAGGGGATATTATTGGTCTAGTACGGCCTATAGCAATACTTCTGCTTATGTTTTGACTTTATATAATGCTGGGTTAGGTCCATCAAGCAATAGCAGTCGTTATCGCGGCCTCTCCGTTCGCTGCGTCGCTCCCTCTTCCGAAAACCTCCAATAACTTCATTAACTTTGATATAACTTCAAGACATTTCTCGCGCCAGTCTACTACTTTATCTCTACTAATGCTATAATATAGATATGAAAGATTTCGACTATCTAGATCATAAATCAGTCTATCTGGATGCGGCGTGCCAGAGTTTGCGTCCACAGCTGGTCATTGCGGCTATGGAGCGGTACTATTATCAGCATAATTCTTGCGGTGAGCGGGTGAAGTATCCTTGGGGCGAACAAACTGATGAGCTGGTTGACGATGCGCGCAAAAAAGTCTTGAAGCTGCTGAAGCTAAAAAGTAAAGATTATTTCGTTTCTTTCACGCTTAATACTACTTATGGTATTAACTTAATTTTGAACAGCTTGAACCCAGCGCAGCTACGCAAAGTGGTGACTTCGGATATTGAACATAACTCACCGTTTTTGGCGACCATGGCTTTGAGCCAGAATCTAGACATTCCGCGGGTGGTGCTGAGCCGTAATGATGATGGTAGCCTGCCTTTGGACGAAGATTTCCAGGGCGCGGTAGTAGTGGTAAACTGTGCGGCGAATTTTGATGGGCGCCAGCTGACTAATCTCAAGGATGTCGTGAAAAAAGTTCACCTGGATGGCGGCATCATTATTATTGATGCCGCGCAGGCGATGGCACATTATCATGAGATGTTAGAAAAAACCGAAGCGGATGCGATTTGTTTCTCGGCGCACAAGATGTATGCGGCTTCGCTGGGGGTGATAGTAGCGCGGCGAGATCTGGTGCCGAAGCTGCAGTTGCGTTTCGTGGGCGGCGGCATGGTGGATGATGTCTTTGCGGATCATTACTTACTGAGCGCCGAGAACAAAGATCATACTTATACAATTTTTGAGCCGGGCTTGCAAGCTTGGGCAGAGATTATCAGCCTAGGCGCGGCGATCGACTGGCTGGAAAAGCGCAAAAAATCCGACAAAGCTCAGCTGCTAGCCTGCACGCAAGAGCTGGACGAATTCTTGCGTAGCAAGGCTAAAGTCCATATGGTAGGTACGCAGGCGAACCCTACCATGAGCTTTTATGTGGAGGGGATTGATTCGCATCTCTTGGGGGCGGCGCTGGGCAAAGAAGGCATTATGGCGCGAACTGGGTATTTTTGCGCGCATTATTATCTGGACAAAGTGCGGCATTTGCCACCGCTAGTGCGCTTCTCGCTTAGCTATGCTACTACGCCAAAAGATATAGAGAAAGTCAAGAAAGCTTTAAGGAATATTTAAGGAAAAGGACTTTCTGAGTTCTCAAATATATCAGCAGATCGCAAGAAATACCCCGCCCAAATTCTGGGCGGGGTGCGGTTTTATGTGCCATGGTGATGGCGACGGTGATGATCGAGGATAGATTTGACGGCCTCTTGGTAGCGCTGGGGCGCGCGGATGGTGTAAGCGTGTGGAGTGTCAATTGTAACGCTATAGACATTTGGATAATATTCCGCCACCTTGGCGTTATCCAGAAACTGGTCCTGTTGACTGTAAATTACGCCAATCGTATGCTGGGTGGTACCATGCATCTCGGTAAAACCGAGCGCGCAGATTTGCTCGGCAATCAGCAGGAGCGAATAGCGGCCATTGTAAACGGGGATAATCGGTAAGGCGCACAGCCATCCCAGTAAAACTATCAGCGCAGCGAACACAGGAGTCAAAGCCTGCGCCATGATACGCCAGGGGCGCTTCAAAGCATCAGCAGCCGGGCAAGGGTTAATGGCGACGATCTTGACATTGTTACAAAGTCGTTCCAGCTTGTGTGCCGCCTGCACGCCGATGGATATCGCGTAGACCGTTACCTCGCGGTAACGGTGGCGCTTAATATCGTCAGCGATCAGCTGGGCCATGTCGTCGGCATTCCAGCCAGTGCAGTGGTAGTTCACCAGGGTAATACCGTCGGTAAGCTCCCGCAGGAGAAACCGGAAGACTGGCCGGGGGAAGTCGAGCATGCCGCAGATTAGGTAGTTCATATTGCGGTTGCGGCGGGGTTTGCGGTGCACCTGCAGTTTGCCACCTCGGGGATGAAGGCAGACATAGGCAAGAAGGCTGGTGATGTTCAAAAGGACGATGCTGGCGATAGTGATAAGCAATATGGCTTCGGGATTGTTTTGGTAGGCGAAGAGCACAATGACCACAGAAAGCGCGACAACTGGTATGAGATACTTTGGGAACACAAAATTCACCCTTTCTTCAAATTTCCTCATAAAGAGCTAACACATGAGGTTATACTACCATTATAGCACACATGGTTATTTTTGTCAAGGAAACGGCCCGAGCATGTTACGCAAATACGCTTTTCCTCGAAGCGCGTTCTCCTCGTAAGTCCGGATCTTCTCAAAAAAGGTATTTTGCATAACATACATCGAACTAGCCGATTGCTGCCTAGAATCATTCAAAATATCAAATCTTAAGCTTATTTTAAGGAAAACGCCATAATGCTATTGATTTTTTCGGGAATGTGTGCTACAATGGAAGTATAAGGTTCTAAAATAAACATGCAAAACTCAAACACTAAGACTAATACTTCGGCACCCGACCCGATTGCTGCCGCCAATGCCATGGCAGGCAAGGCGGTGCAGGGCGATTTTGTACGCAAAATCGTTGATAAGATTAAAAGTTCTGAGAATATCTTGATTGCGCTTTCGCGTGACCCTTCGGTGGATGAGATTGCCGCAGCGATTGGCCTCACGCTTTTTCTAGACGGCAAACAAAAGCATGTGACGGCGATTTACTCTGGCCGTACACCTAAGAACCTCGACTTTTTGCAGCCGAGTACTACTTTTGAACAAAATACTGCTAGCTTGCAAGATTTTATTATTTCTCTCAGCAAGGATAAGGCCGATCATCTTCGCTACAAGCTAGAGGGGGATTTCGTGAAGATCTTTATTACGCCGTACAAGACTCAGCTAAGTGAGAGCGATTTGACTTTTTCGCATGGAGATTATAATGTCGACTTTGTGATTGCGATTAATGTGCCTTCGGCGGGGAATTTGGACGAAGCGCTGCGTGAGCATGGGCGGATTATGCATGATGCGTCGGTGGTTAATATTACTACTGGCCAGCCCGGGCGGTTTGGTGAGATCGAATGGAGTAATCCTGCCGCCAGCTCGTTGTGCGAGATGATTACAGAATTAGTCTTTGCAATACAGGGTAATGAAGATACTCCGCTAGACAAAGATGTAGCTACAGCTTTGCTTACCGGCATCGTGGCCGCTACCGACCGTTTCTCCAATGAGCGTACGAACTCTGACACTCTGAGCCTAGCTTCGAAGCTGATGTCGATGGGGGCGGACCAGAAGTTGATTACCGCGAATGTTCATGGTAATGAGATCATGCACAACGAAGATGCGCCGGCTCCGGCTGCCCCAGGTGCTCCGCGTGACCGTACAAACTTAGCCGTCGAGCATGGTGCCGAGTCAGCTCCGCGCCCAGCTACGGCCACGCCAGGCGTGAACCCAGCAGCTCAGGCTGCGCCGAGTGTCGTGCCGGCGGGTAATGCTGCTCCTCCAACGGTAGTGACGGCTACAAATAATGTTGCTCCAGAAAGTGTAGTAGTGCAGCCAGTAATTCCGGGGGCCGCTCCGCAGCCAGCTCCTACGCCGGCATCCGCTCAAGCTCCTAATGTTAATCCTCCTGCGCAGCCGACTACACCGCCACCGATTGACCAAATGCGCTTACCGGGCGTCACTCCTGGAATGCCTGCCGCGCCGGCACCAACAGCCAGCAGCACTATGGCGATTCCGACGCCATCAGCGAATACTTTGGCTCCTAATATAATGCCAAACGCTCCGGCGGCCAATGCGGCACCGGCTCCAGCTGCTCCAGCGCCAGCCGCGCCAGCTTCTGATGCGAATACTTCGCGGCCGATGGCTACTAGCGCACCCGCTCAGCCCGATACGCGCCAGGTAGGCTCAACGATTCAGCCGCCTGCACCTAAGCCGCAAAAGCCGAAGAATTATGCCGAGATGCTAGAGGAAGCCCTCTCCGAGCCCGATCCTAGCGTGGTGAACATGATGAACCAACCCGCTCAGCTAGCTGCTCCCGCCAGTGACCCTGCGGCGATGAATTTACCAAATATACCAGCGGCGAATACTCCAGCGCCTGCTGCTCCAGCTATGCCTGCTCCCGCAGCTGCGCCAATCACTACTCCGCCAGCTACCACTCCGCCGATGGAGCCAGTAGCGAACCCTATGAACGGCGCAGTTTTGCCGCCGCCACCTGCTCCAGTAATGGGTGCAGATATGATGCCGCCAGTGTTGCCGCCGGTGCAGATGTAGAGGTTTTTACCGAAATGGGTTGATTGCAAAATTGGCCCATGGGAGCTCCACTGGAGTTTGCTAGAGTAATTATGCAATAAAGTTTTTGTGCTGACACTTGTTTTTATGCTGTCATATGTTATGATAAGAGCATGGAACATCACCATCCGCAAGTTGCACCACACGAGATAATGTTGGTTGATAAACCAGCTGGTATTAGCTCTTTTGGTGTGGTGGCGCGGGTACGCCGGCAGCTTTCTGAGCAGGCTGGTACGATGATGGTAAAAGGGAAAGATGGTACTTTGCGCGAGAAGCGCCGTAAGGTAAAAGTTGGTCATACTGGTACGCTAGATCCCTTTGCGACTGGGCTGCTGATTTTACTAATTAACAAAGGCACGAAGCATGCCAATGATTTTCTCAAGCTAGATAAAGAATATATCGCTACGATCCGGCTGGGAGCGGTGAGCACTACTGGCGATCCCGAAGGGGAAATTACGCCGCTGGTAGATGCGGCTCTATCTACGGATACTACGTTGGCGGTACATACTCCGGGTGCTTCTGCGGAAACAGTGCAGTATCTCCCGGTGCCTACTCTTGAGGACGTGGAGCGAGTAGCCTATAGCTTTGTCGGGCCGATTGAACAGCGCGTGCCCAATTTCTCCGCGGTAAAGATTAATGGCCAGCGGGCCTATAAGCTGGCGCGTGCCGGCAAGGCAGTGGAAATGCCGGTGCGTACGGTGATGATTTACGAGCTAGAGATTTTGCATTATGCTTGGCCAGAGCTCGCGATTCGCTGCAAAGTGTCTAGTGGCACCTATATCCGTACGTTGGGTGAGGATATCGGCCAAGCTCTCGGGGTGGGTGGCTATCTCACCGCCCTCCGTCGCACTAAAATTGATCATTACTCAGTAGAAGATGCGGTGAAGGTAGATTAGACTAAGTAGCTTTCGTAATTTTGTGAGCTATGAAAAACACTGTCTATCCAGACTCTATCTTCTATGATACGGTAAATCATCATATATTTAAGTTTTCTGTAATGGATTATGCGGTAACCGTATTGGGCTAGTTCGGCATTTCTGCACAAAGCTAGGCCATCAGCATTTTTTGATAGGCGCATAATTGTATCGTCGGTGTATTTGCGGAAACTTAATAATGCTTGGCGGTTTTGCAGGACATTATCCAGGTAATCAGTGATTTGCTGCAATTGGCATCTTGCGGTATTAGATAAGAAAACTCTATAGGTGGTGTTCATGCCAAATTTCGTTAAGGGCCTGCTGCGCTTCTGTAAAATTGCCATTGGCAAATTCGTTTCTGGATTTTTCAAGAGTGCCAAGGAATTCCTCGCGACTTAAAACTCGTAAGCTAGAATCTGTTTGTCTATGCCCTTGCAACTGGCGCGCCAGGGCTTGGACTTTTAAAAGGTCCGCTTCGGGGAGGAATTTAATTAGTGATATAGTTTGTTCTAAAGTTGTCATTACTTTTATTATAGCATATTCGGGGGATTTTGTGATATTATAGTTTTAATGAGGACAGGACCAGCATTGGATCTATGCAGGACACCGCCCTCTTTTTGGATTGCAAAATTCTTGAAAAAGTTTACACAAACATTATCGAGTGTGGTATAATAGAATTGTTATTGAATCAAATTTGGAATGATGAAGCTCCTTTTGGGGTAACTTGTCGGAAGTAATGGCGCCACGAGGCGATCCAGTCCGATAAGTAGCCTTTGAGCTTCTGCAGATTTGGTTCAATAACACCCTCGTGGTGCCATTTTTGTATTTGTAGTATTGCAAAAGCTTGGCAGGATAATTAGGAGTTATCTTAACATATAATAATATAAGTAAAACTTTCTTTCTATTTAGCGTTGCTTATTTTGGCTAGGTAAGATAGAAAGATACATATATTATATATGCGTAGGATAAGAATGATATTATGAGATAAGCAGCATAATATTTTTGGTGCACTAATTAACCCATAGCTAGTATTTTTGCGTCCTCTATTACTCATAAATATCAATTAAATGGCATCATGTTTAGGGCATAAAATCTCATACATAATATATTAAAAGGAGAACATGATGCACCAACATCACAGAACCATTGTTTTTGATAAGCTAAAAAGAAAACTAAGATGTAGAAATATCAGTCCGCATTTAGTAAAGAACGATTTATCAAAAGCGAGCAAGATTAATAGAAAAAGCTTTAAGTTCAGTAATTCTAATAACTTACAGTATCTTGCTAATGGCTTGCCGGTGGTGTGTATGGTGGCTCTCCTAGGAATTATGGCGTACAGCATTAATGTTGGTACGGTTTTTGACTATGTTGAGAAAACCTATGCCATAGACGGAGATGATAGCACTACTACATCTCCCGACCCAGTGGCGACGATTTCTGTTAGCCCGGGTGGCGACCATGCGGCGTCTTCAGACCAGCCTACTCTGGTAGCGCAGACTGGTATGGCTTATCGTAGTCATGCAGTAAATGTGAATGTAAAGGATGTCACTAAGTATAGCTTGCAGATTTCCTATGCGGCAGGGGAAGACAATCTCCGGCTAATGAATAGCAATGCTTATCTAGCTGGTGCTGGTGGCAAGACTCCGGCCAGCATGGCGGATAATACTTGGGGCTTTGCTTGGGTGACGGATAAGGATGCGGACTATAGCTTGCCGGATGACCAAATGACTTACTACACTATGCCGCAAACTGGTACTCTGGCTACTAATCTCGCGAGTGGCTTATTGGCAAATGCGGATACTTATAATGATGATTTTAATGGGAAATTAGTCTTTGCGGCGAAGTTTGGCGATAATGCTACTTCTGGTAGATACAAAACTCAAGTGATGCTCTCCCTTACTGCTAGCGCCAAAGAAGTTGTGACTACCCTGGATGATATCTTCCAAATGCAACAAATGACCCCAGAAATCTGCGCATCGTCGGTGATTGGGGAAACGACTTATCTCACCGATACACGCGGTGGTGGGTATACGAATGGTAATGTGGAGCATAGCTATCAAGTGACGAAGTTATCCGATGGTAACTGCTGGATGGGGCAGAATATGAACCTCACTAATAAAACTATTACTCCTGCAGATTCTAATGTGGCTAGCGATTATACCATTCCAGCCCATTCTACCTCTGGGTGGAGTATTTCTAGTAGTACTTCTAACAAAGTTTATTATGCAAATTCCAATGGTAGCCCTAGCAGTGGTGATTATTCTAATAATGATACTTATCGGCATGGTGCCTATTACACATGGTATGCTGCGACAGCTGGTACTAGCACTTCCGCTACTACGCAATATGCTCAAGCACCTTCTAGTATTTGCCCAAAGGGTTGGCGTTTACCATCCGCTGGTATTGATGATAATGCTACGGCAGATGTAAAAACTGCGCAATATGGATATAGCTATAATAAATTAGTAGCAGGCAATAACTATCTGAAAGTCGGGACCAATTCCGATTGGACTAATAAAGTTCAAAGCAACGGCTACTGGTTAGGCGGCAAAGTGGCTGATGCCAAAGATGCCGCTTTCTTCCCAGCTGCCGGTCTTGTCGGTAATGGTTCCCTCGGCGTTGTCGGCTCCGTCGGCTATTACTGGTCTAGTACGGCCCGCGATGGCGCCGGCACTTACTACCTGAACTTCATTAGCAGCGATGTGAATCCGTCCAGCACCGACAACGGTCGCTACAGCGGCCTCTCTGTGCGTTGTGTGGCAGAACGCGGTCTCGTAAATATTGACGCTATGCAGGAAATGACATCTGATATTTGTAGCAATACGGCTGTTGGTTTTAGCAAAGCGCTCATTGACTCTCGTGATGGGAAAGAATATCAAGTCACGAAATTGAAAGATGGGAATTGTTGGATGACACAAGATTTAAGGTTAGAATTAAATGGAATAACCTTAACGCCAAGCGATTCTAATGTTTCCAAAAACTGGGCTAGTAATACCGGTGCAAGTTCGCAGTGGTCAACGAACAATCAATGTAATGCGCAAAATACATCTGCCTGTAATGTGGTGAAATATTATAATGGCTCAAAGACTAGCGAATGGACTTCTGGAAATAATCTGGGATACTACTACTCTTGGTGTGCCGCTACTGCGAATACTTGCTTGGATGCTATAGACGATTGGTCGGAGGCCATTTCGAGTATTTGCCCGAAAGGCTGGAGACTTCCTTCTAGAGCTCAGAATAGTACTGATATAAAATATAAATATAGTTTCCAGCAATTATTTGACACTGCAGGGTTTAAAGAGGGGCTGAGTATAGACGAACAGCTCGCAATAGCTACAAGCGGCCCGTATAACTTTATGCTTGCTGGTAACGTTGATGCTGGGTATAATGGTAGTGGTTTACTTGAAGGAATTAATACGCATGGAGATTATTGGACCGGAACAAGCGGTGGAACAGGAAGTGCTGATTACGTTAGTTTAAGTACAAATGAGGCTTATGGTGGCATACATTTTTATGGAGGATGGCGCGCAGACGGTAATTCTATCCGCTGTGTCGCTCCATCTACAGAAAATCTCTAATTTATCATAATACCGCACAAGTTAAGCGGGAAACCAAAACTAATCAGGCTCGTATATATGGGCCTGATTTTCTGGATACTTTTTGGGAATCAATGTTATTATTAAAATCCCACAAGGCATTCAAGATATATAATGTGTACACAAAAGTATTATTTTTCCTGCACAACTTATTTACGATTTATTCTTCGCTAACTTTTCGTCAATCACGTTGCGGAGTTTTTGGGCGTACGCCGCGGGAGCGAGGCCATCGTTCTCAATCCATTCACCGTCAATGTAAAACCAAGGCGTGCCGCCAATTCCTAGCTTATCACCAATCCCCATGTCAAAAGCTACTTTTTGGGCTACCGCATCACTCTGCATGTCAGCGCGGAACTTTTCTAGGTCACCTTTGCCATTGGTGGCTTCATCGAAATATTGTTCAAACTGTTGCTGTAGAGTTTCTCCGGTAGAGTAAAACCAATCATTTTGGTTCATGAAAAGATAATTCTTGTATTCAGGCCAAAAGCCTTGGATAGCGGCGGCGTCGGCGGCCGAAGTGGCGGCAGTGGCGTTCTTGTGGTAGGGCAGAATGTAAGCGCGGAAGACTACTGCAACTTTGCCTTGGTATTCTTCTACGATGCGGTTGAGATAAGAGTTCATGGCGGCACAGTAGCTGCATTGGTAGTCGGCGTACTCAAAGATCTTTACCGGTGCATCGGCCGAGCCTTTGATATTGTCAGGAAGATTGCCATTAGCAGCATTAGCGGCAATGATGGAATTAAAATCAAACTCATCGTAATTAATCTTTGCGAAAGTTTCTTTAACGACATCGCGGCTATACTCTTTGACAGTGGCAGAAGAGGCCGATGGAGAGGCCGGCCTATTGTGCTGCCAGATAGAAAAGCCTAGCAGCGCCACTAAGACGGCGGGAACTACGCCGATAATAATTTTTGTACTCCGATTCATCTTAAGACTATTATAGCAGTAAATAGGAAAAAGTAAAGGTAGATAAGGCTGCTCTATTAAACTCCAAAAAATAGGGGTTGTACTAGTCTGACAGATGTGATATAATCGAGAATATATGATTACTAGAGATAATAAAGCTAAGGCAATGGCAAAGTTGGCACGTAGCGAGAAGGATGTGGGTTCTCCCGAGGTGCAGGTGTCTATCTTGACTGAGCGTATCAAAGAAGTCACCAAGCACGTGCAGGATAATAAGCACGACTACATGGCAAAGCGTGGCTTAATGCAGATGGTTGGCCAGCGCAAGAAACTTCTCAAATATCTTGAGCGTACTGACTTTGACTTGTACAAGAAAACTATTGCCGAGCTCGGCTTGCGCAAATAACCTTAAAACTTCCCGTTTAAGGGAAGTTTTTTGGTGCGATTGCAAAACCGTTAGATTAAATTGCTTACTTCGAGAAAAGAAAATCCCCCTCCATGGTGGAGGGGGGTGTAATGCCCGATAGTTCTGCCATTATCAGACGCAAGGGGGTGTTGTCTGTGAAAGGTTAAATTTAGGAAGGTAATTTCGCGCATTCATTCAGGAAAGTTGAAAGAGAGAGGTGAAAATGCATGAGAAAGCGGGTGATTGTTGTCTGTGGTACCTAATGCAGAACTACGGCAAGATGATGGTGAGAGGAATTAAAGGAGGAACTCGTAGCCCTGGACCTGACTAGCATAAAAGTTAGGCGTGACGCCGCCGCAGAGGGCGCGAACGTAAACCGTCTTCAGGAAAATCTCCAAATCTTTAATCAAGGCATAGAGATAATCGTCGGTATACCGCTGCGCTTCGGCAGGAGTCATCTTACGATAGCCTTCCGGCATAGTCGGCTCGGTCGGTGTGGGCTTACGGCTGATATTTTTACGGATGGAGCGCCGCTTGAGCTGCTCCATCCAGGAAGCGTCGATTTTAACACTGGTATCTTTCTTGGGGGCGGAAACTTTGCTGGTGGAAGTGACGGGCTTTGCAGGTTCTGTGGCGGTGCTAGGCGGGATAGGAACGCTATCCCGAATGTGTGCTGGAATAGTGTTGCAGGGGATGAAGTCCACCTCTAGAGTGGCGGTAGCATCGGTA
>CAYMCF010000011.1:0-22624 GCA_964388975.1 uncultured Candidatus Saccharibacteria bacterium
TGGAATAGTGTTGCAGGGGATGAAGTCCACCTCTAGAGTGGCGGTAGCATCGGTAATGGGAATCACTTTCAGCAGGAACGCACAGGGCATGAAGCAGAAGTCATTATCCAGAGGTTCATGCCGCTCTTGGCGCCGCCGCGCTTCTTTGCCACCTTGGATACAACCATGGGTGGCATAATGCTTGTAGGCGTTAATGATTCTAACAAGCATGCTGTCGTCGACGGAGTCGTCGGGCTGGGGTGCGGGAATGTCATGAATGGCAAGCCCCAAATTACCTCGCTGGGTAACGGTGGGTAGCTTGCGATGACTCCCAGAAGTGATTACAGTATCGTGGATCGCTGCATTCATTCTTCGATCAATCCTCTCATTGTGAAATTGCGAAGCTCTGCTGGGAAGCAGGGCTCAACCGTTCTATTATAGCACACTTATGGCGCAAAATCAATAAAAATGTGGGTTTTTGAACAAAAAGGCAAATTTTAAGCTAAAATCTAGGAAAATTTCCCTCAAAAATTGGATAATTGAAAGCGCCAAGGATTTTTCTCTCTAGAACGGAGTTCTATGATATAATAAGGCAGGAAAATAGTTGAAGTTATTAAAAATTTGGGAAGACCTTAGATAAAAGCTATTTCTTTAAGGTTAGCTTAAGGTTATTTTAAGGAAATCTTAAGGTTTTGAGATCTTTTAGTTTTGCTTAAGAGATGGCTTTTATCTGATGTTTTCCCAAGGAAAGGTATATTATATATGGAAATTATCAACCCGAGCGGTAAGCCAACTCTGAGCGTAGAAACCGAGTGGCTAGGGCGCAAGCTCAAGCTCGAAATCAACCGCGTGGGTTTTCGCTCTACTAGTAGTGTGCTTGTGAGCTATGGCGACACTATGGTGTTGGGTACGGTAGTAGTAGGTAAGGAGCCGGTAGAGCAAGATTTCTTCCCGCTAACAGTAGACTACGAAGAGAAGTTTTATGCCGCCGGGAAGATTAGTGGTTCTAAGTTCATTAAGCGCGAAGGCAAGCCCGCTGATGAAGCAATTTTGATTGGCCGCTTGATTGATCGCCCGATTCGTCCGCTCTTCCCAAAGAATTGCCGGCAAGAGATTCAGGTGGTATCGACGGTTTTGTCGATGGACCCGAGCTTCCGCCCAGATGTAATTGGTATGCTGGCCGCATCGAGCGCCTTGATGCTTTCGGGTACGCCGTTTGATGGGCCAGTGGCAGGGCTACGGATTGGCCGCATTAATGGTGAGTTCAAGGCGTTCTTAACTCCAGAGGAGCGAGAAAAGTCTACGCTTGACCTCGTAGTGGCTTGCAAAGATGGCAAAGTAATGATGGTAGAAGCCGGGGCAGACGAAGTTCCTGAGGCAATGATCATCGAGGCAATGCACTGGGCGGTGAAAAATGTTCAGCCAGCTCTAGACTTGCAGCGTGAGCTACGTGACAAGGCCGGGATCGAGCCGGTGGATTGCGAGATGCATTATACTGAGGAAGAAGAGGCAGCACATGCCGAGGTAGAGGAATTCTTGGCCGGGAAATTAGGCGCGAATATCCGCGGTAACGTATTAGAGCGTACCGAAAAGCTGGATGTTTTGCACGAAGAAATGGATGCAGCTTTTGCCGAGAAATATGGGGAGGGCGAAACCGCCGAAGCAAAGCGGGCAGACTATGATGAACGTTTGCAAAAGCTCTATGCCGATGCTTTTGAGTATGTAGTCTATAATGATGTGCGTCGCGGTATTATTGAAGATGGCGTACGCCCAGATGGCCGCAAGCTAACCGAAGTGCGCCCGCTTTCTAGCCAGGTGCACGTGCTCCCGCGGGTGCATGGCTCAGCGCTCTTTACGCGTGGTTTGACTCAGGCACTCAATGCAGTCACTTTGGCTCCGCTATCCTTCTCGCAAGTGGTAGATACAATGGAAGTGACCGATGGTAAGCGCCGCTATATGCATCATTATAATGCGCCATCTTATACGGTAGGCGAGCCAGGGCGGATTGGCGCACCAGGCCGGCGGGAAGTCGGGCATGGCTACTTGGCAGAGCGGGCGCTATTGCCGGTATTGCCAAGCGAAGAGGATTTCCCTTATGCGATTCGGAGCGTGACGGAAATTATGTCGCAAAATGGTTCTACCTCAATGGCAGCGACTTGTTCAAGCTGTATGGCTTTGATGGATGCTGGTGTGCCGTTGAAGCGCCCAGTATCGGGTGTGGCTATGGGTTTGATTATGGACGGGGAAACACCATACGTCTTAACTGATTTGATGGATGCCGAAGATTTCGCTGGCCATATGGACTTTAAGGTGACTGGTACGACCGAAGGCATTACGGCCTTGCAAATGGATATGAAGGTGCATGGCTTGCCAGTAGATATTCTTGAGAAGGCCATTGAGCAGTCGCATGCTGGCCGGATGTTTATCTTAGAGCATATGTTAAGTGTAATTTCTGGCCCGCGCGATAAAATCTCTGATCTCGCGCCCCGCATTGAGAAATTGAAAATCTCTGTAGATAAAATTGGTGCGGTGATTGGTAAGGGTGGTGAGACTATCAATAAAATCACCAGTGAAACTGGCGCTACCGTAGATATTGACGACGAAGGTTTGGTAACGATCGCCGGTGATAATGCCGAGAAGATCCAAAAAGCCGTCGACTGGGTACGCTCGCTGACAGAAGAGCCGGAAGTAGGGAAGATCTACGAAGGCACCGTAGCTACGATCAAAGACTTTGGGGCTTTTGTGACCATCTTGCCGGGCATCGACGGGATGCTTCATATTTCGCAAATTTCTGATAAGCGCATTAAGAATGTTTCTGATGTGATGAAAGTTGGAGACAAAGTACGAGTGAAGTTGACCGCAGTTGATGACAAGGGCCGGCTTTCCCTCACCATGCGGAATTTGGATAAATAATTCTTGCGCTTTCTTGCGAGCAGGAGCTTCAGCCCAAGAAAATCCCCCGGCCGTAGAGGCCGGGGGAAATTGGCTAATCGGAGGAGCGCATGGCCCACTGGTAGTTGCAAATCTTCTGAATATTCTTGGTATTGAAAGCAGTGTTCAGGATCCAGCCACGCAGGATTTCGTCAGTCCAGGGCAGGTAGGTACTGTAGGGATCGCCAACGGCAATGGCATCAAGCCGTTCTTCCAGCGGGCTAGGCGGCATCATCAGACCTTGCCCACTACAATCTCTGATGCCCAGCAGCTGGATGTGCTGCGCCTGGCTGGGGTTGGTGATTAGAAAGTAGTGGCGGTTCCGCGCTCGGCTGTACTGATAAATACCAAACCGGAAATAAGCTGCATAAACCAAGAAACCGTCCAGCTGCAGATCCTGCAGCAGCGTCTCTACCAGGTCGTCGCCCCAAGGCTGAGTGGGATCGTGATACTGCTCGCGGTCGTAATCTTTGATAATGAAATCTTTCGGGATGATTAGAGTCTCGCGGCCCTGGCGCGGGCTGGGCGGATCCAGCTCAAATCCCAGCTCAGACTCGCGGATCTCGGTGACGTGCGGGTAATGCTGGCGGACTTCGTCCAGAGTAAGGGTGCGCTTGCCGGACCGACGGCCGATTGGTGTGCTACTGGCATCCAATGCCCGGCTTTCCGGAGAAATCGTGCGGTTTTTCGCTAAAAAACGACTGTTCATAGCTTCCTCCTTGTATTGTAAAGAACATCAAAACTCTGACCCAGCTTGAGGAAGGGGCCTATCTTTCTATTATAGCACACTATGTTGTAAAAGTCAATAGATTTTTGGGATTTTTCCGGAAAACAGAGAATTATTATCACAAATATGATACAATACTAGTATGGCAAAGACGAGGTCTACAAAAACAAGTCGGACTTCGAGTAGAGGAGGTAGCAAAAAATCTACTCGCGGTCGTAAAAAAACTAGTAAAGCCGCGCCAGCTTATGAGCTTCCGGGCGGGTTTTGGCGGCAAATTGTGGCGATTTTGATGCTGCTGATTGCGGTAATTTTGATTATCTCTTGGATGGGGGATGGGGGGGATTTGCTGAATGTGACGGATAATATCCTGGAAGAATGGATTGGCCGCGCGCGTTATCTATTGCCGGTATTGCTGGGCTGGCTAGCGATTAAGATTTTCCGCAGTGATAATAACCGTCTACCACCGGTGATGTGGACGGCGTCAATTTTGATGATTTTCTGGGCAGCCGGGGTGTTTGGCCTTGGTACAGTGGGGCAGGCGCACCCAAATGGCGGCATAGTAGGGGAATGGCTCAATAGTTTTATGGTGCAGATTCTGAACCCTAGCGCAGCGATTATTATCTATGTGATTCTGATTTTCGTGACTTTATTGTTTATTCTGCAGACGAACCCAGCGACGGCTTTCCAAGCGATTGGTAATCTTTTCCGCACTACTGAGAAACAGGCCGAGGAACCGGTGAAGGCAGTGAAGAAGACGCACGAGCCAAAAGAGAAGCTCAAGCCTGCACCGAAGCTTTCTGACCTTGAAGTAGAAATTAACGTCAATAGCGGCGAAGATGACGCGCCCAAGCAAAAGGCAAAGGGCGGGTTGTTTGCGAAATTTGGCAAGAATAAAAAAGATAAGAAACCAGAAGTGGCTAATCTATCGGCCGAGAAAAAACCAGAAGTGGCAGCAGAAAAGGCTCCAGACCGCGCTTTGGTGGCGATTACCGATCCAAACTGGAAAATGCCCCCGGTGGACTTGCTAGAAAAGAAGCAGTCGGCAGCTGATGCTGGCGATGTACGTCAAAATGCTGCTTTGATTAAGTCGACTCTGGCAGATTTTGGTATTGATGTGGAAATGGGCGATGCCAACAAAGGTCCGCGTGTGACTCAGTATACGATGCGGCCGCCTTCCGGAGTAAATTTGTCGAAGATCTTGGCGCGCGATAAGGAGCTGGCGTTGAGCCTGGCGGTAGACAAAGTGCGTATTGAGGCGCCGATTCCGGGGACGCGTTTAGTGGGCGTGGAAGTACCAAATATCAAATCTGCTGATGTGCGTTTGCGTGGCGTGCTGGAAAGCCCGGAGTGGAAACGTGCAATCGATACGCCCCTGATCTTCGCTGTGGGTAAGGATATTTCTGGTAAGGCCGTAGTGGCGGATTTGGCAAGAATGCCACACTTATTGATTGCTGGTACGACTGGTTCAGGTAAGTCGGTAATGACGAATACCTTGATTTCTTCGTTACTATATCATAATGCGCCGAGCGATATGAAGCTCATCATTGTGGATCCGAAGCAGGTAGAAATGGTGCAATATAATGATATTCCGCACCTTTTGACCCCGATTATTACTGCGGTAGAAAAGGCGCTCTCGGCTATGAAGTGGGCAGTGAACGAAATGGAGAAACGCTATACCATCATGGCGGAAGAAAAGGTGAAGAATATTGCCGATTACAATGCCAAGATGGCGCGCAAAGCCGAGGCGGCGCAGGGCGGTACACCTCAGCCAGAGCAAGGAAAAGCCCAAGAAAAGCCTGCCGATGCTAAAGATGCTCAAAATGCCGCTCAAGCCGCACCAGCCGCTGAGCAACAAGGTGAGAAGATGCCCTACATCGTGATTATCATCGATGAGATGGCGGACTTAATGATGATGGCTGGTAAAGATCTGGAAATGCTGATCGTACGTATCGCGCAGAAGGGGCGCGCGGCCGGTATTCATCTAGTGCTAGCCACGCAGCGTCCGGAGGCTAAAGTGATTACCGGTTTGATTAAAGCGAACATCCCGGGGAAGATTGCTTTTGCAGTAGGGAGCCAGATCGATTCACGTATTATGCTCGACCAGCCCGGAGCAGAGAAGCTACTGGGCAAAGGTGACATGCTCTTACTTACCACTGAGATGATGGGCAAACCCCGCCGCATCCAGGGCGCCTGGGCGAGCGATGAAGATGTCGCAAAGGTGACGGATTTCTTGCGGGCACAACGCGCACCGGAGTATAATAACGAAGTCATTGCGCAGGCTGTACAAATTAAGGGTATGGGGCCGGCTGATGGGGGAGCGATCGGTGACCTTGGGCGGCGTTACGACCCGAACGACCCGATTGTGCGTAAAGCTATCGAAGTGACTTTGCGCAATGGTAAGTTCTCGACGGCAAGCTTGCAGACTTGGCTAGGGAAGGGGCATGGTTTTGTCTCGGGCTTGGCAATTTGGTTAGAAGAAATCGGCGTGATTGGTCCAGCCAACGGGCACAAGCCGCGGGATGTTTTGATTACTTCGATGGAAGAATTTGACCAGCTGGCTAATGGCGGCGGAAAAGCTGAGTAGCGGCGTTGTTCCATAAATATCTTTTGCTGAGTAGAGGAAGTGAGATTTCCGACTTGATTTATCGGCTAATCTGTGCTATATTTATGTAGTATATTAGCTCAGCGAGCAAGTCTGCAGTTTATCACAGAGCTGTGCTCGCTTTAACCAAAGGAGTTGTAATGAGAAATTACGAACTTACGCTTTTGGTTCATCCAGATTTGGAAATGAACCCGGAGCCAGCCACCACTAAGGTCAAAGAATTGATCGAGAAAAACGGCGGCAAGATCACCAAAGAAGTCAATGACGGCAAAAAGCGCTTGGCTTACAGTGTAAAAGGTCAGGATTTTGCAGTATATTTTTACTACGAAGTCGAGTTGCCAGCCGATGCGCCTAAGAAAATCGAAAGCGTCCTCAACATTACCGATGAAGTTCTTCGTTTCTTGTTGGTAGGTGTGGACGAGCGCAAACTCAAATACGAAGCTAAGCAAGCTGCGCGCAAACCACATGGTGAAGATGCCGACAATAACGAGGAGCAACAATAATGCGGGGTTTTGCGAAGGCTTTTATCGCGGGCAACCTGACTCGTGACCCAGAAATGCGGGCTACGCCTAGTGGTGCTCAGGTAGCAAACTTCTCGATTGCGGTAAATCGCTCCTACAAAGGTGCTGATGGCACGCAACAAGAGCAAGTTTCTTATATCGAATGCGTGGCGTGGGGCCGTACTGGCGAAACTATCGCGCAGTACACCAAAAAAGGCTCTGGCCTCTTGGTATCCGGCCGGCTCGAGCAGCGCAGCTGGGAAGACAAAACTACCGGCCAAAAGCGCTCACGTACCGAAGTAATAGTAGAAGATTTCAGCTTCCTGGGCGGCGGTAACGGTGGCAATGGCGGGGATAGCAGCTATAGCTCATCTAGCCGTAGTAGCAGTTCGTCCCGCTCCAGCTCGCGAGCAGCGAAATCAAGCGATGATTTTGTACCGGACGATTTGCCGGATGATGAATCAATTAACTTGGATGACATTCCATTTTAGTAGGTGGGAAGGAGAGAATAATGAGAAAAGTAAAGACTAACCCAAATTTGTATTTTGACTATCGTGATGTCAAAACTTTACAACGCTATATCGATGTTTATGGCCGGATCGAGCCGATGAGCAAAACCGGCCTCACCGCTAAGCAGCAGCGGCAGCTAGCAGTAGCGATTAAGCGGGCAAGGCATTTAGCGTTGCTACCGTTTGTAGCTGAACGTTAGAAAGATAATTATCAAAACTGCGCTCTACTTTGTCGGAAGTTCCGCTACTCCCTCACCGTATCAAAAATACGGCTCGGTCCGTTGCTCGCTTCCTTCGCGTATAGCATCAGTTTTGTCTAATTATCATTGCGAGATATGCAATATTAGAAATTGGGATTTGTGAGAAGAAACGGAAAGTTTCACTTTCTGCAAATCCCATTTCTTGTAATTATTACTTAACTATTTTTAACTTATTAAGTTTGGAGGAAAATTATGTATGGTCCAACCGATTTAAAGAAAAATGTTTTGATCACGCTTGATGGTCAGCCTTATAAAGTTATTGAATATTCGCAAAAAGTCATGGGGCGGGGTGGCTCGATTGTAAATGTGAAAGTCAAAAACTTAATTACTGGTGCACTTTTGCCAAAAACTTTCAAGGGTCAAGAGAAAATTGAGCCGGCGGAAGTGACTACCAAAAAAGTTCAGTATCTCTATAAGGATGACGACAAGTTTTATTTTATGGACCCAGAGACTTTTGAGCAGTACGAACTCGCAGCCGACATGGTGGGTGATGCCAAAGATTTTATGCGCGATGGCGACGAAATGGAAATCCAGTTCTATAATGGCACACCGATCAATCTCACTTTGCCAAAGAACATTTGGCTGGAAGTGACTTATACCGAAACTGCAGTAAAGGGTGATACCACTTCTTCAGTACAAAAGGATGCTACCTTGGAGACTGGCGTAGTAATCAAAGTCCCGGCGTTCATCAAGACTGGTGATATTGTAAGCGTAGATACGGAGACTTACGCTTACCGCGAACGCAAGAAATAATGGCAAGGCGGAACAAAAAAGTAGGGCAAATAATCATTCCTGCGAATGTGTATCCTTGGCCGCATGAACTACGCGTGGCGCAGATTTTGGCGAGGGCTGGCTTTGTAGTGGAATTCTTACTGGACACGAAGAATATTAAAACAGCTGATGTTCTAGTCAATGGAATTCCATTTGAAATAAAGTCTCCGTTTACCAATAAACCAGATAAGTTAGAAAGAGTAATTAAACGCGCTCTAAAGCAGTCTTGCAATATTGTTTTTGATACTTCGCGGATCAAGAACATGAGTGATGCTAGGCTACATCAGTTTCTAGCCTTTAAAGCGAAACATCAGCCACAAATTAACAGGTTGCTACTAATCACGAAAGCTGGCAAGATTGTTGACATTAAGTAGAGAATTTGCTATTATTGTAGTAATGAAGCCGAGCACAGGGCAGTATGCTCTTACCGCAAGGCTTCTTTTTGTAATAATGGTATATAATATATAGTATATGGAAAATAGTAATATCGTTGGTCGAGCGGAATTGAAGCTGGCGGAAGCTGCGCGGGCTTTTCGGTATGATTTTCGTGGCAAGGTAGTTCTAGATATTGGCTCGTCTACTGGTGGTTTTACCGAATATGCTTTGCGGCAGGGCGCAAAAAAGGTGATTGCGGTAGAAAAGGGCACGAACCAGATGAAAGCGCCGTTGCGGTTTGACCCGCGGGTAGTTTTGTTGGAGAAAACGGATATTTTCTCAGTGACCAATCAGGCTACCGCACCGCGAGATACTACGCAGCCAGCAGGGAATCTCATAGCTATTGCAAAGCGGCCTGCAAAGCTTTCTCTAGAAGCTCACTTTGCGCCAGTTGTGATTGAGCCAGTCGATACAATTTTGGCAGATGTCTCGTTTGTCAGCTTGACGAAAGTTCTAGCGTATGCGAAAAAGCATCTGGCTAACTTACGGACCGATTTCTTAGTCATGCTAAAGCCGCAGTTTGAAGCCAAGCCGAATCAATTAGTGAATGGCGTAATCAAAAACGAGCACATGCGCCGCGAGATTATGCAAAATTTTGAACGTTGGTTAGTACAAAACGGCTTTTACATTATGAATAAGCGTGATAATGAGACAGTGGGCAAAGTAGGCGGTAACCGCGAGCGGTTTTATTATCTCAAGCTTGCCAAAAACTTGCGCAAAAAATAAAGTTAAATCATAATAATATCAGCTATGTAGAGCTCAATCCATAAAGAAACCCCAGCTCTGGGAGCTGGGGTGGCTTAGAAAAAGGGAATTATTGGCCTAGCAAGTACGAGCGCATGGCCTCCTGCAGGTAATGGCGCTCGGCTTGAGCGCTCGGGTCGGGTGCGTCCCAAGTGTAATTTTCCAACCAAATTTGGGCGTACTTGGGGTGGCTGCGCAGATAGTCGCTGTCAGCCAGGCTGAGAACGCGGTAAAGCTGGTCGGTCACAAAATTTTGGCTCAGCGGGTCATTTCCGCGATCCAGAGCTTTCATGGACAAAATCCGCGTAGTGGGGTCGCTCTTACTGCGTGAGCAACAAGTTAGGCGCACGTGGCGGAACTGAACTTGGCTTGCCAGTGCCACGCTGGGGCTGCTGGCATAGATTACCTCCATGCCGTATTTGTAATAACGGGAATCGCGCCAGCCCACGAAGGGCGGTAGCGGTTGCGCCAGTTCCAGCGCAGCGCGCACATCGGTGCGATAAATTTTTAGCCGTTCGCGAAACTCTGTAAAACGGGCTTGCTCGGCCAGCATTTCGCCAATCAGCTCGTCGGCCTTGCCCAAGGGGTCCTCTAGGAAAATACAATGTTCAGTGGCAAAAGGCGCAGCATCTAGGCAGATTTGACAAGTCTTGCCGCAGGATAGATGCTTGGGATCTTCGCAAATGCATTCGCGCGGCTTGCAGAGCTTAGCTACGCTGCGGCCAAAATTGCAAATTTTGCTTCTCTTACGCAAGGCTGCAATAATCGTCGGCGTCAGCTTCGTCGGCTCATCTGTGCTCGTGATATCTGGGGTATGCCAAGTACAGCCCGCGCTGGCCCGCTCGAGGATTTCCGCCTCTGGCATGGCGTCCAGCTGGTCAATATCGGTTTGCAGATAGTTGATGCGGGAATGAAGCTTGTCGTCGGTCTTGCTGAGGTAATCCGCCAAAGCCACGAGGTTGGGCTTGCCAATGCGCGCCAGCTGAGTACGGTTAAGTGTTTGAGGAAAGTCGGTACAATGGAAGAAGTCTGGTGCGAGGTGGCTGATGTGGAAAGCTTGCAAATTCTCTGAGCTAGACATAGTAGCCCTCCTTTTTCTGATAAAATACATGGCAGAAAATACCAATCAGTGTAATTATAACATAAGAGAGTGAGAAAAGCAATGGTCGTAAGAAGCTGATATTTGTGCGGAGAGAATTAAAATAAGCAAAAAGTCTTCACAGTCGGCTAAATCTGTGCTATAATAGAGATGCTTAAACTTTTTATAGAAGATGTATTAGTGTTATAGTAGTTTTTGATTACTTCAGTTATTGTGATTGGAAATGGCATCATGAGCCACAAAGCACAATAGCTGAAATACGCTGGTACTCTGTAAAAGGTTTAAGCACCTGCTCGTGGTGCCATTTTTGTTATGGTAAAAAGCGAGAAACTGGCATGTTTTTGCGTATTTTTGAATGTGCAAGTTTTTTGTTAGTTTTTGATAGCAAAATGGCCCCCGAGAAATAACTACAAAATGGAGGAATGATGCTAAGGTTGCGTAAAAGAAATGTTAAAATAATCGGATCTGCGATTTGCTTATGTTTATTAAGTATAAGTTATATAGGGTTAAGTTTTTATTCCATTCCGGAAAAAGCAAACGCCGCCGAAGAATTTACCGAATGGCGTAACTTAACTAATATCACCTATATGCAAGAAATGACCATTGATATTTGTAATAATTCCGATATTGGCGATCGAAAAGCTTTAATTGATAACCGCGGCGGTGGATATGACAATCAAGGCCGGCAAAATAGCTATATTGTACAGAAACTCAGTGATGGTAATTGTTGGATGGTGCAGAATATGAACTTAACTGACAAAGCTTTAACTGCAGAAGATTCTAACGCGCCTAAGGAGAGTTATGCTATCCCGGCTTCATCTCCGGCTTGGTCTACCTCCGCCTCAGATACTGATAAAGTTCATTACCCATACGAGGGCGACCCTAATGATGATACAAGCAAATACGGAGCTTATTATTCTTGGTGTGCTGCTACGGCCGGGACCTGTGTGAACAGCGGCGAAGCTACTGGTAGTATCTGCCCAAAAGGCTGGAGATTACCAACTTCTAATAAA
This sequence comes from uncultured Candidatus Saccharibacteria bacterium, assembly GCA_964388975.1. GTDB lineage: Bacteria > Patescibacteriota > Saccharimonadia > Saccharimonadales > Saccharimonadaceae > Nanosyncoccus. The sequence continues at coordinate 11,571 of CAYMCF010000011.1, forward strand.
ACTTCCACTACTGCTACCGGATATGATTACAGTTTCAATAAATTAATCATTGACCCACTTACGGGCAAGCCATATGCTGCTAACAATGATGTCAATTACAAAGCTAATGCCTGGAAAATCAATCAAACCGATACTACTTTAGGTAATAGTTTTGGTATTACTACTGATACCAATGGCGCAATATTCAGTGATGCCTTCTTTCCGGCTACTGGAAATGTTTATACGAGTTCTGTTGTCTCTGCTGGTTCTAATGGTAGTTATTGGTCTAATATGTCATATAGTGACATTGGTGACGATGCCTATGCTCTAAGCTTCGGCGTTGGTGATGTGCGTCCAAACAGTACTTGGGGTCGATATCGTGGTCTTTCTGTCCGTTGCATTGCTAACCCCGCAATCACTTCTGCTGATTTAGAGGATAAAAGTATTCCTAAAGCTGAGACTGATGTAAAAGTTCAAGTTGGCTCTACTATCACCATTGATACTGCCACCGGTATGAGTGGACAAGTAGATTATACTAAAATTCTAGAAGGTAATATCTCTGCTACTATTTCTAGCAACTTAAACTATAAGGTATTACTTTCTGCTAAAGAACCATCTCTTGTAAAATCTGGTGATAATACTAGCACTATTACTCCAGTATTAAGTATGAATACCGTATTAGAAAAAGGTGTTACTGGTTGGGGTATTTGGACTGGTAATGGTACTACTGCGGAAACTAAAACTTACAATCCCATTACTACTACTGAACAAGAATACTACAATACTACCACTCCTGCTGCAGACGGTATTGGCACTGTACATACTTTTGGTGTCGGGATAGCCGTATCTCCTAGCATCCCGAATGGGACTTATTCTACCGTAGTGACCGTTACCGCCGCCAACAGCTAATCCTCCCATAAGCCATAACCATCTCTACGGTTAAGCGTATTTCTGAGAAAATACGCCTAACCGTAGATTTTGGTTTTTGCTACCTCTGTAAAGTTACGGTTAGGCGTAGATTTGCCAAAATACGTTTAACCGAGTATAATTAAGCTATGAAAATCACTTTTTCCAATGTGGACCAGCTGAAGAGTTTGAACTATTTTTTGCGCAATAACGATTTAGAAGATAGTTCTAGCCTGACCATCACCACGAGCTCTAATTGGCTGAACATTCATCCGGCTTGCATTTCTTTTGCGGCGGCCTTGGCGGCAGAAGTGGGGAAGGAGAACGCACAGATTGTTACTGAGGTAGATCGTGCGGCGATGTATTTAGATCGTATGGGGCTGTACAAATTTGTGCGTAGTCAATGCGCGGTGGCTTATACCCAGCACGAAGAAACGGGCCGGTTTATTCCGGTTACGCAAGTGCAGACCAATACCGAGCAGTCGCAGCTAATTGCGGATTTGCACCCGATTTTACACTTGTCACCAGAAAAGTCGGAGACTATCAAGTACGTTTTAGGTGAGTTGATTCGCAATGTGATTGAGCATTCTATGTCGCGCAATGGGGCTTTTGTGACGGTGCAATACGTAGCCGCTAAGGAGAAGTTGAGTATTGGCATTTGTGATACTGGGGTGGGGCTGAGGGCGAGCCTAGAAAAATATCACGCGCCGGTAGATGATATGGACGCGATTCGCTTAGCCTTGATGCCGGGAGTGAGTGGTACTACTGCGCGCGAGGGCGGTACGGGCGATAATGCCGGAGCGGGGCTATATATCGTAAAATCGATCGCAAAGATTACGCGCAATTATTTTGTGATCTATAGTGGTGATTCGGCCTATAAGATTCACAAATACGATAAGCGGGTGAAATACGGACCGCGGCTGAACGAGAACCCCTTTGCGGATAAACATTCTGCTTATGATAATTTGCCAAATTTTGGTGGAACTTTAATTGGAATTGATCTGACTTTGACCGATACGGAAGATTTTAGTAAGATGCTGGAGCGAATTAAGGTATCGTATAGCCAGGCAATTCGAGAGCGCAAAAATCGTAAATATAAGGAAGTAAAGTTTGTATGATTATCAAGATGAAACGGGAGGCGGGGGAGTTTGGCGAGAATAAAGATGTAGCGCGACGGCTGCGAATTAAAGAGATCATGCCGGCTTTGCTAGATGGCGAGGAAGTAATTCTAGACTTTACGGGGATGTCAGGGGCTACCCAGTCATTTATTCATGCGCTGATCGTGGCGCCGATGCGGGAGTTTGGCGATCAATTCTTTGAGTTGGTGAAGTTTAAGGACTGCTCATTGACGCTGAAAAAAGTGATCCAGATCGTATCAGAATATACCCAGCTGAGCATGGACGAGGAATAATTGCGAGTATTTTTTAGGGCGGTTTCTACGGTTAAGCGTATTTCTGAAAAAATACGTCTAACCGTAGATTTTGGTTTTTGCTGCCTCTGTAAAGTTACGGTTAGGCGTAGATTTGCCAAAATACGGTTAACCGTATCGGAAACAAAAATGAAGCTACATTTTATGAGATTTTGGCAAAAAACGCTAGCCAGACGCTTGATTTTTATGTTGGTTATGCTTATAATGATAGTATGAGTTTGATACATGGCGTGGGCGATTTCTTCGCATTAGATATTGGGACGACGGCGATTCGTCTGGTGCAGCTGGCTGGGAATGCGCAGCATGGTTGGGTTTTGCAGAAGTTCGCTTATGTACCGGTGGACCGCCGCACTCTGGAAGATGGCTCGGCAGCCGGGCAGCGTCGCTTGGGGGAAACGATTCTTGGCGCCATGAAACAGGCGGGTATTACCACGAAGAATGTCGCAGTGGGGATGCCGGCGGCCAAGACTTTTACGGCAATCGTGCGAGTAGAGAATTTGCCAGAAAATGAGCTCATCAATATGATTAAATACCAGCTGGACAAATATATCCCGATGCCGGTGGATGAAGCGACGGTAGATTATCTTTCGCTGGGGGTTTGTCCGCACGACCCCACTAAGGCTGAGGTGCTGATTTCTTCCTCGGCAGTGGAATATGCCGAAGCGCGGATGGAGTTGATCGAATCCTATGGACTAAATGTGGTCGCGCAAGAGCCGGAATCTTTGGCGATGGCGCGAGCGCTGACGCCAGTGGGGGCACAAGACGCGCGTATGATTATTGACCTTGGTGAGCGCTCGACCGATCTGGTGATGATGTATCGGGGTTTGCCGCGCTTAGTACGGTCGATTCCGGGTGGCTTTGCGCTGTTGGTAAATACAGTGGCATCGTCACTATCGGTGAAGGAAGACCAGTCGCGCCAGTTTATTCTGAAGTTTGGCTTGGCTCAAGATAAAGTAGAAGGGCAAGTCTTTAAGGCACTTGATTCGACGCTGGAAAGCTTTGCTTCGGAGCTGGGCAAATCTATGCGGTTCTTTAAGTCAGAATACATGAATGTGCCGGTAGGTGGGATTGTGCTATCTGGGTTTGCTGGGATGATTCCGTTTATTGCCGAATATATCGAAGCCAAAACGGGCGTATCTACTACGCAGGGCAACCCTTGGCAAATGGTGCGGGTATCACCAGAGCAGCAACAAGTTTTGCAGCCAGTAGCAAGTGAGTTTGCGGTGGCGATTGGTTTAGCAGAAAGAGGGAATGATAGATGAACGAGTTTTTTGAGCATATCGGTTCGGATTTGCGTGAGCTGGGCAACAAAGCCAAGGCGGCTTTGAATAAGCTGATGGGCAAACCGGCTCCAGAAGGTGGCAGTGCGCTGGTGAATACTCCGGTCAAAACCAATTACGAAATTAATCTGGTGCCAGAAGTAAAAGCACAAATGATTCGTGCGCAGAAGATGCGCAACTTAGTGTTATTTATTTGTATCGTAGTCTCGAGTGCGGCGGTAGGTGCAGTGGTGGTATTATTTGGTATCAAAAGTGGCCAGGATATTGCCATCTCCGGCCAAGACAAGCGCCTAGAAACGATGTCGTCCAAAATCAACGGCTACGCCGAGCTAAATAGCTTAATCACATTCCAAGGTCAGCTGGAGGCTATGGCGGATATTGTAGATCAGAAGACCGTCTTGACGCGAGTGTTTGGCGCTTTAGGAGTAATGTTGCCACAGGGTGCCGATAGTGTGCAACTGTCGCAGCTGAATGTGAATCTGGAAACTAACGTTTTGCGGATGGAGGGCCAAGCTGATGCGCATACTGATCCGCTGATTGATTACCGCGTGCTGGAATCGTTCAAGAAAGGCGTAGCTTTGACTAAGTACGATTATGGCCGCTATGTCGATGCGGATGGCAATGAAATTCCTACGCACTGCGTACGAGAAACCGATGATGAAGGTAATGCTTACAAAACTGGGGATAGCTTTTATGCGTGGTGGGATTTGACTATTGAAGGTTGTGAGGCTTCGCAGCGTGGTGGTAATACTGTAGAAGGTGCTAAGTATTATTATAGTTCTGATGCTGAAGTGGAACGTGGTATCCCCAAGCTGGATTTAATCGTTACTGAGAAGTGTGACGAGAATAACGAGAATTGCCATGAACAGCTTTGTGATGAAAACGGCGAGAATTGCCAGGAGATTGCGGATGTACAAGGGCCAAGCGATTCCGAGAACACTGAGAACCCGGAGGGCGAGGGCAATCCCGAAGGCGCACCAAAAGATGATGAAAATAAAATTGTTCCAATGCGCGTAAAAATTTGGCGTACGCCACAATTTGATAGCTGGTATGAGAAAAAGCGCATGGAGCTAGATGGTAGCATTACGAATGTTGAACATTTTGATAGTGTTTGTTTTAAATATGGCGGTGCTGATAACTCTGGTAAGATCCGCTGGACTTCTACTAATGATTGTATGCTAGCACCAGACGGTCTGGAAGATGTCACTTCTTCTAACGCACGTGATGAGAGCGATAACTTAGTCTTAAAGTTCACCGGTACGGTAAACTTGGCCGAAGAGTTTTTCTCCTTCCGGAATAAGCATATGATTGCAATCGGCCCACGTGGGCAGAACGTGACGGATTCATATTTGCAGATTGGCAACATGTTCGCGCCGGAAGCTACGGAGTGTGAGCCAGATGATACGGAATGTATTAATAACACGAGCAATCGAGGAGAGAACTAATGGCAGACAAACCCGCGCGCGATAAGCGCAGCAAGATTTCTAAAGCGCAACAACTTACTATGCTAGAGGTTTTGGGTGCGTCATTAATTCTGGGTACTTGTTTAGTTTTGGTAAACTTTATCGTTAAGTATATTAACTTCAACGCACAAGTGATTGGTGCCAAAAACGAAGCAATCAATTCTTACGAACAAGCGATTCGTAATATTGGCATTTGCGTAGACGAGAATAATGACAAGCATATTAGTGATGCGGAACTCAATAAGTGTAATCCTAACGCCGTAAAAACTAGCGAAGTGATCGATAGTTTGCGTTATAATGTGTTTGAAACTATGGCGCAAAACGAAGATCTTGAATCGGTAGCGCGCAAGCGTAATTCGGACTGTTATAATGAAGATGGTTCGCGGCGCGATTTTAATCGGATTTATCAGAATGCTACAAATGACGAGGAACGCGAAGTAGCTTTGCAGGCGTTGAAGATTTGTTCGGCTTTGCGGGTGATTCCGGATGCTTTGCCGGCGCAAAAGAATACCGAAGCCTTGATGGCAAGCTTGAACCAGCTTTTCTTGGTGTCGCAATGGGAGCCAGTGAGTATTGCACCACGCGATGAAACTGTCGTGGTGGATGATGTGGCAGGTGTAGAAGCTATCCCGGTTACTTTCCGCGTGGAGGGCGATGGTGCGACAATTATTAGGGTATTGAAGAATATCGACCGCTCGATTCGTGAATTTGATATCACTTCGGCATCAATCGAATGGAACAATCGCGGCTTGAGCTTGCAAGCGCGTGCCAACGCTTTCTATCTAGATGATTTCTGGGAGCTCGAAACCATAAAGACCGTACGGCCAGGAGATGTGAAGAAATGAAACAATCCGATATCTTTACTTTAATTTTGATTGCGGGGATTGGCACTTTGGCGGCATTTTTCGTGTGCCAGACTTTGCTGGGTGATCCTGACCAAGCCAAAGTAGAATTTAAGACGATTCGCACCATGGCGAGTAGCGAACTCACTGCGCCGGACCCAGAAGTTTTTAATAGTACTGCAATTAATCCTACCGTAGAGGTTTATGTGGGCGATTGTGAAGATCGCGATAAAAACGGTATTTTGGACGAGAATGAAGTACGCTGGTGTGAGTGTGCTAATTATGATGCCGATAGCGATGGCACGATTAGTGATGAAGAATATACCACCTGCCAGTCTGGCCAAATGAATGCTGGCGATAATCCTGAAAACGAGGACGAAAATCCGGAAGAATAAACTATGGCGTTACTGACTAAGGATGGGTTAGATCGAGTAATTGCGCTCTTGGTGGGCGATGGTTTGGCTGATCCAAATGAAGTCGCGCGCGTGCAGCAAGAAGTTGTGCAGACGAAAAAACCTTTGATCGAAACTCTGCTCGCGCAAAACTTAGTCACCGATGACATGATTGCTCATGCCACTGCGGTAGTAATGGGCGTGCCATATGTCGACCTAAAAAATGTCGAGATGGACCAAGCGGTTTTGACTTTGCTGCCATTAGAAGTAGCTGAGCGTTCCATGGTAGTGCCATTAGGTGAAAGCAATGGCAAGTTAGTTGTGGCAATGCTGGATGTAGGGAATATCCAGTCGGTAGACTATTTGGCTACATTGACCGGTAAGCCAGTGCGTGCTTTGATGACTTCCAATGCTGGCATCCAGGCAGTTTTGAGCCAATATCGTGGCGACTTTTCTAGTGTCACTCAGGCTGTCAAGACCACCAACAAAGAAGTAGCGCAAGCCCAAGCGAACAGCAATGTGAAGACGATCACGCAGGATTCACCGATCTCGAAAGCTTTGACTTCGATTCTGGAATTTGCGGTCAAAAGTAAGGCTTCGGATGTGCATATTGAACCATTAGAAAATAGTTTGATTATTCGCTGTCGGATTGATGGCGTCTTGCGTAAAGTAATGGAGCTGCCAAAAGCGATTGAGCCGGCTTTGGTTTCTCGTATCAAAATTCTTTCTAATTTGAAAATCGATGAGCACCGCATTCCACAAGATGGCCAGTTTGCAGTGATGGTAAGTGACCGCGAAGTTGACTTGCGTATTGCAATTTCTCCGGTGGTATGGGGCGAGCAGGTAGTGATCCGACTTTTGGACAAGTCTGGTACGGCCATGGATATTGAGAAAATGGGCATGACCGGTCGCGCGCTGAGGACGGTTTTGTATGGTCTGAGTCGACCCAATGGAATGATTTTGACTTCTGGTCCGACTGGCTCGGGTAAGTCTACGACTTTGTACGCATTAATCAAGCGGATCAAAAGCGAGAAAATTAATATTGTGACACTCGAGGATCCAGTAGAATATAAGATGGATGGCGTAAACCAAATTCAGGTGAATTTGGATGCGGGGCTGACTTTCGCTTCGGGCCTCAGAAGTATTTTGCGTCAAGACCCAGATGTAGTGATGGTAGGAGAGATTCGCGATAGCGAGACTGCTAATCTAGCTGTGCAAGCATCGCTGACCGGGCACTTAGTTTTCTCGACTTTGCACACTAACTCTGCAGCAGGGATTTTGCCGCGTTTGCTAGATATGGGCATTGAGCCGTTTTTGCTGGCTTCAACTTTGAATACGGTAATTGGTCAGCGTTTGGTGCGCCGCGTGGCTGCCAAGCGTACTACCTATCAGAGTACTGATATGGAAACGAAAGCTATCAATAATATTGTTGGCAACTTGTTGCCACAAACTCAAGAGGACGTGCCGGCAGTAAGTGAAGATCTCGGCTATAATGGTTTGCCGGTGCGCAACGATAATGGTTATACATTAGTGAAGGGAATTGACGATCAAAGTTCTCCGGGCGGTTATGCCGGGCGAGCAGGTTTGTACGAAGCGATTGATGTGGATGAGGATATTCAGAAACTGATTGTGGAGCGAGCTACTTCTAACGAAATCATGAAAGTTGCAAAGGAAAAAGGTACTGTGACGATGCGTCAGGATGGTATGCTGAAAGCATTATCTGGTATTACTACGATGGAAGAAGTTAATCGCGTGGCGAGCGACTTAACTTAAGCTTTACTTTTTTGAAGTTCTTATGCTATAATAATATATATGGAAAGTAGTGGGAATAATCAAGCAACAACAACTCCAACTAACGCAGCTGCTCCAGTGGTTTCTGTGGCGCCGGTAAGCGCTGCTCCGGCCGCGCCAGCTGACATTACGATGGCAGATATTCCTACTCCTCAGCTGCAAGCCGAGCAGCCAACTGCTGCGACTGCGGCAGCAAATGCTTCTACTGCACCAGCTACTGCGCCTACTCCAGCAGAAGTGTCTACGGCACCGGCATCAGTTACTCCGGCTCCGAATGAAGAAGTTGCCGCTACGGTAGTTTCTGAAACGCCGCTTTCTACAGATGTTACGATTGAGGCTTTGTTAGAAGAATGTGTAAACCACGATGCCTCTGACTTACATATTCAAGTGGGTTTGCCACCAATTTTGCGCTTGGATGGTGTTTTGCGCCCGATTACTACTTATCCGGTTTTGGATGAGAAAATGGTGCACGACTTGATTTTTGCTACTTTGGATGAAGACCAGCAAAAGATTTTCCTGAAAGACAAAGAGTTTGATTATTCTTTTGCTTTTGGTGATTTGGGCCGCTTCCGCGTGAATGCCTTCCACGAGCGGGGAAATATGGCGGCGGCTTTCCGGTTGATTCCAAACAATCTCCGCACTTTGGAAGATTTGGGCTTGCCGGGCGTAGTAGAAACTTTTGCCGACCGCCCACATGGCTTGGTCCTAGTGACCGGCCCGACTGGCTCAGGTAAGTCTACTACTTTGGCAGCCTTGATTGACAAAATTAATAGTGAGAAGCCGGTACATATTATTACCATTGAAGACCCGATTGAGTTTACACATCATTCTAAACGTGCCGTAGTGGTGCAGCGCGAGGTGCATTATGATACTTTTAGCTTTGCGGCGGCTTTGCGTAGTATTTTGCGTGAAGATCCGGATGTAGTTCTGATCGGTGAGATGCGCGACCTAGAAACTATTCAGGCGGCTATTACTACGGCCGAGACGGGGCACTTGGTGTTTGCTACTTTGCATACTAATTCTGCCGCACAGTCGATTGATCGCATCATTGACGTTTTTCCGGCGCATCAGCAGTCGCAAATTCGGGCGCAGTTGGCAACAGTATTAAATGGTATCGTATCGCAGCGGCTGATTCCGGCGATCGACGGTGGGCGGATTTGTGTAGCTGAGATTATGGTAGCTACGCCAGCGATTCGGGCGATCATCCGCGAAGGCAAAACTCATCAGCTCGATATGGCGATTCAGACTGGCGTAGAGCTGGGTATGCAGAGCATGGATCGGGAGCTAGCTAAGTTAGTGAAAGCCGGTACGATTAGTTTTGATGTAGCGCACGAGTATGCCGTAAACCCAGCAGAATTTGAAAGGTTGGCACGAGGATAATGATTAGGTACAAATATCGCGCAAAAGATCGCAAAACTGGCAAAACTGTTTCCGGTACTGTGCAGGCAGAAAACGAGCAGGCGGCTGGTAAGATTCTGGTAGATCAGGGTTATGTGCCGCAAAAAGTTACGGCGGAGGGTGGTGGGCTTTTTGCAAAGCCGGATAAAATGAGCACCAAGCAGCGGATTGTCTTTACGCGGCAGTTGGCTACTTTGGTGGGGGCAGGTTTGCCACTTTCTAATAGCTTACGGATGATTGCCGAGCAAACCGAAGATGATGCTACCCGCGTAGTGGTAGAAGAGATTTCCGCGCAGATCGAAGCCGGAAAAACTCTCCATGATGCTTTTGCTAAGTTTCCAGATATTTTTAACAAAGTTTATTTGTCTTTGATCGAAGCTGGTGAAGCTTCGGGTACGCTAGATATTTCGCTGAAGCGCCTTGCTGAGCAGCAGGAAAAGGATGCCAATATGATGTCGAAAATTCGCGGTGCCATGACTTACCCAGCAATCGTGCTTTTGGTAATTGTGGCGGTGGTGGCATTTATGATGATTGAAGTGGTGCCACAAGTGGAAGGCCTGTATCGCGATCTTAAGAAACCGCTGCCGGGCATTACGCAAGTAATGGTAAATATTTCCAATTTCTTTATTAACCAATGGTGGTTGATTTTAATTATTATTGGGTTCTTGGTGTGGTTCTTCATGCAGTTCCGCCGTACTGATACCGGGAAAAAGTTCCTCGCGCAGTTTAAACTGAACGCGCCGCTATTCAAAGATTTGTTTTTGCGTTTATATAATGCGCGCTTTGCGCGGACGGCGCAGATGTTGCTTTCGGCGGGCGTACCAATGCTGGATTCTATGAAAATTTCTGGCGAAGCCATGAACAATATTTTGCTCGAAGACGAAATCAACCAAGCTGCCACCATGGTACGTAGTGGTAAGCCGCTCAGCGCTTCGCTCAAAGGGCGTGATTATATTTTACCGCTAGTACCGCAGATGGCAGCCACCGGGGAAGAATCCGGCCGGATTGACGAGATGCTGGGCAAAGCTGCACAAGTCTACGAAGACGAGTTAGACGAGCGTTTAGCCGCGATTTCTACCATGATCGAGCCAATCTTGATGGTAGTTTTGGCGGTAGTGGCTGGGGGGATGGTGGCGGCGATACTGTTCCCGATTTACTCTATTATCGGCGAGATTGGCGTCTAAACTCGATTTATAGCGGCTTATTGCTTTGTCAGAAACTCCAATGCTCGCTCTCGGTACATTTTAGTACCGTTCGCTCCGCGTTTCGTTTCTTCCGCGCACTAAACCACTCTAAATCAAGTTTACTGTTTTTGCCCGGCTCTAGTGACGGCGGGCGCTGAGAACGCGCTTCTCGGAAAAGCGTATTTGTGCAACAGACAAAACTTAGTGATTGAAAACTCGATTTTGATATTTTCAAAACTAAACTCTTATGCTATAATGAAATCAAATGTAGCTTTGCAACAAAAAGAAAGGAAAGTTATTATGGCAACAAAGCGCACTGCTAGTGCAAAAAACAAAAAGTCTATGATGGACCATGATACCATGAGCGGTTTTACGATTATCGAAGTAGTC